>JAHFDZ010000242.1 GCA_023248745.1 Myxococcales bacterium
TCCACCCCGGCATCCGCCCGAGCAAACTCGCGCGAAAGAAACGGAGGTTTTGATGGCCAACGAGACGCGCCCTATAGCGAGGTCTGGGGCGGCGCACGCTCAGCAACTTCGCGAGGCCTCGAAATCGAATCGCTACATCATTCTTTCCAACCGATAAAAATACTACGTCATTTGTTACGAATTGATTGTCGGAACTGAGAACAAGTTCGCCGTTCACAAACACTTCGGCAACAGGCGCAAGCCCCTCAAAGCGAAGATGGCAACGTGCTCCCGAAGGCGCATCGATCGTGGCGCGAAACCACGCATCGCACGCATCAAGGTTGCCCATTTCGTCAATAGACTTACCTTCTTCCCGAAGGATCGCGGCGAGCGTTCCGGGAACGACTGCACGCCGGAAACTAGCGCCGGGCAGTGCCGATGGCGACCCGTACTCACCTTCGACGCAACGCAAGTACGTCCACTCGGAAAACGGAAGCAGGTGTTCGTCGCTGCACGAGAGCAAACGAAAGGCGCCACCACCCGCTAGACCCTGGCTCATTTTGTTAGCGCTTCATCGAGAGCTACGAAGCCGCGCGCCAGCTGTTCGGTGATCTCGGAAGTCGCGCCTTCGGCGTCGAACGGTTTGGTTGACGCCGAAGCACGCGCCAACTTGAACTGCAGCGTCTTGGTGAGGTTCGCAACCGATCCAAATGAATCGGTCGCTGCTGCGAGTGGAGCGTTCGACGTCAACTCAAGCCATCGCAAATGAGCCGCAAGGAGTTCACTCGCTGCACCGAGCTGACGAATCGCCGCAAACGCATAGGCGTGAAACGACTCTCCACCTTGCGTACGGATCCACGCAACGTGTTCGGGAAGCGACCTCGAAAAGCGCGACATTGCGCTGCCAAACTTCTCGTCGCGCGCTCGCCTGCATGCGTTGTGATAGCCGAGAAGCTTAAGTGCAATTGCGGCGAGCGCCTTCTCGTCACGACGAACAACACCATCGAGTTTGGCAAGTTCGACGTACGGTGCGAGCCCCATCGAACCGGCGGCCTTTGAGAAGAGCCCCTCGTAGTCCTCGCCCTCGAGCACAAAGTACCCGGCGTTGTGAAAATACTCGATCCGCTTGCTCGCGCGATCCATGACGCGCACGCCGACAGAAGTCTTAGTGTGATGCGATCGATAACTTGTGCCACGCGTGTCCGGTAAGAAAAACGCGTCAGCGTCGACAATCGGAAGCTGTCCACGCTCAACCTGAACGGCGACTTGCTCTTCAAGTGACCACCACACGTTGAGCTCACCAATCGAGATGCCGTACAGCCCATCGAGATCGCCAGCGGGCATCTTGAAGAACGAAAACTGGTCGCCCTCCCAATCGAGGGCGACCGTAAAGCCGAGCGAAGCGATCGGATTGAGCCGCAGGGCATGCAGTACTTCGATCCACAAATCGACGTAGCAATTAGTCTCCGGCCAGGCTGCGCCCGCCCCATGCAAGGCGTGAGGTTCGTAAGGCCGCGGTATCTCAGGCCACGTGAACATGCATCCCCTAACCGAAAAGGCGATCTCGAACGCCAGCAGGCCACTTGTCGGGATCGAGACCGTGGAACTTAAAGAGCGCAAGCGTCACGCGCTCCATACCGAAGCCAACGCACGCGGTATGCGCAACCTCTCCGTCGGCTTGTGTGATGCCAAACGTCTTTTCGAAGTGCTCTTGGTGATAGTTGAAACTCATAATCGCCGTCGGCGACTCGGGCGTTGCAATCGGAACGACGAGCTCGAACTTCAACTCTTGCGAACGCTGATTGGCAGCAAGCATCTTGCCGCCACGACCAAAGAACGGATCGTTGGCAACCGCTGACTCGGCGGGAAGACCAAGATCCTGAAGCCAGTGCCCCGCACGTTCAATCCATTGATCGCGCCAGGCATGACACTCTTCCGCAGACGCGATGCGAATGAACTCGCGCATGCGGAACATTTGCATACGGGCCGGGTCGATCGATGGCTCGTGACGGAAGCAATACGACAGCACGTCAACGAGCCGTCCACCCTTGGCAAGAGGCGCGTGCGCGAGCGTTGGATACACGGGGTAGCAGGCCGCGGGTGTGAGCACCGTGTCGGTCATCTCGAGCATGTCGCCCCAAGGCTCCTTTGCTTGGACTCGCTCGAGAAGCGTTGCATGGTCGGCTGGCGGACGGTTGAAGCTGAACACCGGCCCCGCAAGGTGCGGAAACGACTTCAGGTAGCCGCTCTTTTCAAAATTCTCACGTGTGACGAGCGGCGGAAAACGCATCACGTCCGCCTTGTCTTCTATGGCCAACCTTGAAATGTAACCATCAAAGCGCAGTAATACGTCTTCGAAAACGCCGCCTCGGCCGTATACGCCGTCAACACCGGTTGGAATCAACAGCCCTTTAGCGATCAACTCTTGCAGCAGTGTGCTCATCGTCTCAGCTCCCGATCATTGCTTCGCAAAACAACAGGACAGTCCACTTGCTTGACGATTCTCGAATCGCTACGAATCGTCTTTGTAGACTTGAAGCAGCTGTGCGTTCGTCATGTGAATGCGATCGTTGTTGATCATCAGTTGCGCCGAGAACGAATCACGAAGCAGTCGTCCGAGGGAGAACTGAGAATCGTTCTTGTAGCCCATGATGCCGCAGATCGGCATCGCAGCCGTAACGATCGCGGCGATCGATTGTGACGCTACGAGCTTGAGGTTGTTGAGCCTCAGCGCGTAACCGACAGAGAGCAACAGATCTTTGTCAACTTTATTGACTAACGACGCTTGGTACTCATCGGCCATTGCGTACACAAGTGTGCGGAGCGATTGCAGCTGCGCTTGAAGCTCGGACAAGCGAAGCGCGTTGGCTCCTGGAGCGCCAGGATTTCGGCGTGCTTCCGCTCGCACGAACGCACGTGCGCGCGAAACCGCTTCGGTCGCAAGACCCAACCAAACTCCACCCCACAGCAAGTGTGAGAACGGCACCATGGTGAGAGGCGCGACGTCCGAAAACGGCTCGCTCATCACTTGGTCAGCTTTGCCCTTTGCAGTCACGCGAAATGGCGGGCTGCAAGTGCCGCGCATGCCAAGAGTGTCCCAGTTGCCCTTCTTTTCGAGCGTGTAATCACCGGGGCGGAGCCACACGAGCGCTTGATCGCTGGGCGCAGCCTCGGGGCTGCGGCGCGCCGAAAGGAGAAGCCCGTCGGCCTGAGCGCCGTACGAGATGGTGGTCGCATCCTTGACGACCGAAAATGTATCGCCATTGGTTTCAATTCCGCACGCGCTACGGCGCAAATCGCCGCCGACGCCAACTTCGGAAGTCACCGACGCAATGAGCCACTGCTTTTCGCAGATCTCCTTGACGTACTTTGCCATGGCGCCGTTGCTGCCAGGGTGCAGCACCATTGAGGCGATTTGGATGTGATGCATCGCAAAGACCATGCCCGTTGTCGAACAGGCTTGGCCTAGCGCTTGGCACATGGCGACAAGCTCCGTTACCGTTGAGCCAAGACCCCCTAATGCAACCGGCGCGGACGCTCCGAGAAGGCTCTCGCTTCGCAGGGCATCAACGGCTTCTTTTGGGAAACGTGCTTGACGATCGACGTCGTCGGCATGGGCTCGCGCAATCTCACGCGCGATTGCCTGCGCGCGCTCTAGGGGCTTGCTCATGCTCAACGTCCTCCGGTCAGTTCGTCAATCGCTGCACGCATATTTCGGATGCTCTCGAAGACGCTTCGCTTGAGCATGCGATCGGGAAACTCGACATCGAAGGCGCCTTCGAGTGCAAGCATCACGTTGACACTCGCGTGCGAAGTCATGCCGGCTTGATACAGATCGGCGTCTTCGGCGAGCGTCATTGCGTCTGAACCCAATTTTCCGTGTTGCAGCAAAATCGTGCGTATTTGATTGTCCATTGTTCGTCCGCGGTAATTTGGAGAACTGAGAATACGGCACGTTTCAGCCGAACCTAGTGGAAAGATTACGTCGTCTTAAGAATGGCAAGGACGACCGCCCCCGCCGTGTCACGAACGTGCGTCATGCTCAGTGAACAGACGTCGAGACGTGTAACGGCAGCGCGCACACGCGCCTCACCGTGGAGCCTGATTTCGCAACTCCCGGAGCTTGTACGCACCACTTCAATATCTCGAAAATTTCGCGGACTATCGGCCGGCCACTGCAAAACCTTAAACACCGCCTCCTTGGCAGCAAAGCGAGCCGCAAGACGCTCTGCGCACTGTGAAGGCGAGGCCTGGGCATAGGCAATCTCGTGCGGCAAATAGATCCTCTCGAGATACGATTGACCAAACGCGTCGAGTGCTTCTCGCACCTCTTCGCAAGCCACCAAATCAAATCCGATCTGCACGGTCATCGCAATCGTTGACGCGCTTTGAGCAGAGCGTCGTTCACCATGAAGTCGACCTGAATCGAGTCCGCCCACCTTCGTTGCTGATGAACGCTCAACTGGTGCAGCGGGTCGAAGTATAGAAAAAATTGCCCCGGTTTGACCGAAGGCGCTTGGTACACACTCACGCCTGTGTCGCGATCGTAGTATTCGTAACTATGAGCGTCACGTTTCCCACCGCCACCCGGGGCATCGACGACGAATACGGGCGTGTTGAACCCCGCCGTTGTGCCTCGAACGTGCTTCTCAATAAAGAGTGCCGTTTCGACAGATGTGCGAAGGTCTTCGACGCCTCGAACCAGATCGTGAACGTAGACGTAATAGGGGTGCACGTTCACATGACCAAGACGCTTGACCAATCGTGTCATGGCCTCTGGAGAATCGTTCACGCCGCGCTGAAGAACGGTTTGGTTGCGCACAACGATGCCACGCTCCGAAAGTAAATCCATCGCGAGCTTGGTCGTTTCGGTGATCTCCACGGCGTGATTGAAGTGCGTGTGGAGCACCACTTCTTTGTGGAGCTTACGGCCCTTCTCAACCACACGTGTCAGCGCATCAGTCCACGCCCCGTCGGTTAGAATTTTCTGCGGCATCACGGCTGGACCCTTTGTGGCGAAGCGCATGCGTCGCACATTGGGCATCGCAAGTAGCGCATCGCCTATTTCTTCGAGCTGAGCTGCGCGAAGTTGGTATGCGTCACCACCACTGATCACAATGTCTTCGAGTTCGGGCCGTGACGCGATGTACTCAAACGCACGCTTCCACCGCTCTTCGCTCACGCGCAGTTGCACTTTTTCAACCTCTTCGGTGTCGAGACCGATTGCGTAGCTGCGCGTGCAAAATCGGCAGTACACGGGGCATTGATCAAGCGGCAGGAAGAGCGCCTTGTCGGGATAGCGGTGCGTGAGCCCAGGCGTTGGCGCATCCTCCATCTCGTGAAGAGAGTCGAGGTCGAGCTTTGGATGATCCGGCAGGAGCCTGGACGCGACCGGAAGAAATTGTACCCGCAACGGATCAGAATACGGATCGTCCCAATCGATGAGCGCAAGGATGTACGGACTCACGCGCAGACTCATCGGCGCGCGCTTGATACCGAGCTCGACGTCATCGAAGAACGAAGGGTTTACGCGATCGCCTAGAACGTCGCGAAGCTTGGAGACTTTTGTGATCGAGTGTTTGGCTTGCCAAAGGTGATCAAGAAATGTCTCGCGCGAGACCGCCGCAAAGCCAGGCACACCGCGCCAAAATTCGTCGCCCCGAAGTTCGCGGTAAGCGAGCGCACTTGAATCAACGGGCGGTTTTTGTAACTTCACTTCGGGCACGATCGGTAGCGTCGTCATTTGTCGCACCTCTTTCTCTATTGTGCGGCCGCGACGCCATGAGTTGCAACTGCGCGCTTGCGCCCGATTGGCTGTGGCGCTTACGTTTGCGAGGATGGCGCGTTTACATCTTCTTTTGCTTGGGTCGCTTACCTTCGCCGCTGTCGCGGCGGTCGGCGGTTGCGACGACAAGAAACCTGACATTACACCCGTTCCCACGGCGACCGCGTCAAGCTCCACTGTCACCGTAACAACGGCATCGGTTGCGCCATCGGCAAGCGCACCACCCACTACGAGTGCGGTTCCAAGCGCGTCCGCAAGCGCAGCAACCAGCGCGCAACCGACAGCTTCAACGAGTGCATCGGCGAAAGCCGCACCCACGTGTGGCGACAAGCCACTTCCTCCTTGCCCACTTTTCAGCTGGATGAAGGCCAACACCGGGGGTTTGGTGCCGGCGCAGGACTACGCGGGTCTAGCAACGGTTTTTGACAAAATCGCGACGTTCGCACCGCCCGGAATGGGTAGCTGGGGATCGATCGCGCGCGATGGAGCAAAGGCAGCGCGCGATAGCAACATCGAAGGCGTCAAGGGCGCATGTCGCGGCTGCCACGATCAGTACAAGACCCGCTACAAGAAAGAGATGCGCGACCGAAAGATCTAAGGGGACGCGCCGATGCCTGTTCGTCCGATTCCACGTCCACGCGTTCCCAAAGCAGGACGGCCTATCGGCCGTTTCACGCAACACCGACGGCTCGATCGACTCAAAGAGACGCTTGAGAGCAACCCCGCAGGGCTCTCGCTTGACGACCTGTCACTTCTGCTCCGCGTCACGCATCGATCCGTGAGGCGGTACTTGAACGAGCTTTCACTCATCGTCGAGCTCGAATCCATTGCCACCACGCCGGGTGGCGCGAATCTCTGGCGCATTAAGCCGAGTGAGCGTGGCCGCGCAGTGCTCTTGCGGCGAACGCAAGCCTACGGCCTATTGGTCGGACGACGCATGCTCGAGGGGCTTAGAGGCTCGGCCTTCGTGGAGGAACTCGACCTCGCGCAGACGCAAGTACTCCTCGTCGCACAGCGGCCGGTACGAGCACCATCGCGAAACGAAAGTGCGGTCGATTCGCGTCTCGAGGAGCGCTTCTTTTATGCACCAGCCGAGTTACGAAACTACACGACGCGCGTAGAAGACTTCGATGCTCTCTTGCACGCGACATCCGAATTGCGACCCATTCGGTTCGTGATGACTGAGCGTGAAAAAAGCACCCACACGCGGGCCCAACCTTTCTTGCCCTACGCCGTGATCGTTCACCGCGGAACGGTGTACGTGATCGGCGAAAACCCGGCCTCAACAGAGCGCTTCGTTTTGATGCTCGACCGAATGGGTCAAGTCGAAATCGATCCGGACCGTCGATTTGAAGTGCCACCCGACTTCGATCCAGCGAGCTACCTGCACGGCGAGTTTGGTGTCATTGCTCCTGCCGAAAAGCCGGTCGACGTGCTCATCGAATTTGACGCAAGCGCCGCCACATTCTTGCGCAACCGACGCGTCCACCCGAGCCAGAAACTGGCAACTGCAAGCGACGGGCGCATGCGCTTGTCGGTACGCCTGCCAAACCTCGAATGCGTCCGTCCCTGGCTCTTGTCGTTTGGCCCCCACGCGAAAGTCGTCGCGCCGGCCGAGCTCGCACTTCAAATGACCGAGCAGCTGCAGCGTGCAATCGCGCTTTACGCACCCGAATCCTAGCGAAATTGGGCGCACGCACGCCCTCCCACGTGCTATGGCGATGCCCCAATGGCCGCCCTCTCCGAGTCACCAGGCACGTCGCAACGGCCGTGGTATGTGACGCTCGCGCTCATTGCGACATTCCTTTTCGCAATTGGCGCCGGGATCGAGGGATGGGATCGCGTCAGGCAGTATCAGGGAGCCGAAACGAAAGTCGAATTGGAAGGCATTCGTGACGAACCGACGCGCTTGGTGATCAAACAACGCACCGACGCATTCCTCGAAGCGCTTCACTCCCACAAGAAGACATCGTATCCGCTGCATGTTGCGCTTTTTTTGGTGAGCGCGGCGATGGCCACGTTTTCGGTGCGCATCCTTTTTTCGAAGGGCTTTGGCAGGGCCCTGCTCGTGCAACTTGTCAGCGTGCAGGCCGCGCTTATGGTCGCGCGCTACGTTGTCGATGGCGACGCGCGCGAAGCCGATCTCGCGCTTCAACGCGCTCACAAACAAGCCGTGTTTGCCATGGTCGGCCAAGATGCTTCATTGGTCGACCCCTTCGTGAAAGCGGCGCGCGTAGGTGCGCCCATCTACCTTGGCTTTCGCACACTCATCAGCTTGCTCATCATCGCGGCACTTCTCGATAGCAAAGCGCGCGATGCCCTCGACGTTGCCGACACCGATGAGTCGACGTCCGAGTTTGAGTGATGTCCTTCATCGAACGCCTTTCGCCCACGACCGCCAATCAAATCGCCGCTGGCGAAGTCGTCGAGCGGCCCGCAAGCGTAGTCAAGGAACTTGTCGAGAATGCACTCGACGCCGCGGCAACGAAAGTCCGCGTCGAAGTGTCCCACGGCGGGCTCTCACGCATCGTCGTGACCGACGACGGCGTGGGCATGGACGAAACGGATGCGCGAATGTGCTTCGAGCGTCATGCAACGAGCAAACTTGCGCAGTTTGAAGACCTGCAGAGCCTCTCCACGTTCGGATTTCGAGGCGAGGCGCTTCCGAGCATCGCATCGGTTGCAAAAGTCAAGTTGGTTACCCGTTTACGCGGAGCGAGCGAAGGCGTCGAGGTTACGATCGATGGCGGAACTGACCCCGTCGTCATGCCCACGGGCGCAGCCGAGGGTACATCTGTAACTATCGACGATCTCTTTTACAATGTTCCCGCTCGTCGCAAGTTTGCGAAATCGCAAGGCGCCGAAGCGGCGCAGGTGGGTGAGGTCGTTCTTCTTGCCGCCTTGAGCCGACCCGACGTTTCGTTCACGCTCGTCCGCGATCAGCGCTTAGCGCGCGAGTATCTGAGGAGCACAGGACGCAAAGAACGTGTCGCAAGTGTCTTCGACGAGGCGCTCGAACTCAACGAAGGCGTACGAGGCGACCTTCGTTTCGAAGCGTACCTGTCGGCGCCCGAGCGCGCACGAAGTGGTGCAACGGCCCTCTACTTTTTCGTCAATGGAAGACCGGTGCGCGATCACACGCTCGCCCGCGCAGTCGCACAAGCGTACGGCTCTGTGCTCGAGCCCGGACGATACCCGCTTGGCGTTGTGTACCTGCAACTACCGCCCGAATTGGTCGACATCAACGTTCACCCCCAGAAGGCTGAAGTCCGATTCGCGCAGGGCCGCGCGGTAGCCGACGCTCTTGCGCGCGAACTGAACCGCAGTCTCGGCAAGGTGTTCTCGCTACCCGCGTTTGGTGTAACTGCAACTGATCGATTTCAAACGTCGTTTCATGCCCCAAGTTCACAAGTTGCTCTCGCCGCCAGCAGTCAACAGACCGATGTGAGCCCCGCGATCGCCATGCTTGCCGAACCCGCGCAGCTGCGTTTCTCAAGCGAACGCGGGGCTCC
>JAHFDZ010000445.1 GCA_023248745.1 Myxococcales bacterium
GGTCGCGTCGAGGCCGGCGCAACTGAGCGGGTCGCTACAGGCCGCGGCAAAGGCCACGAGAAATAAGAATGTTTGCCTCGAGGTGCGCCCTGCGATGCCCAAAGAACGCGCTTGATTGTCAATACTCGGAACTTTCTTTGAAGGGTTCACTCTGCTCACTCCTTAACGCGATTCGGATCTGCAAGCAGAAGAGCCGTGCCGTGCGCAATTGTCGCCCGAAAAAGACGAAGGCGATGAAGAGCGTCGCCGCGCTGCTAACGCGTTGGTCGCCCCGATAGCTAGAGAAGCACTTCGGCAAAGATGTTGAACATGCCCTTCAATCTTTCGACGTCACTGATGCTCTCTGGCACTTCTAACGTCAGAACGTCGACGTGTGGGTGAAGGCGCATTCCAAAAAAATCTTCGTCAGGGTTTAGCGCAAAGAGCGGCGCCTCTTGCACCTGCAGCAGATGCTTTAGCTTCGCGTGTTGAAGCACTGCCCATGCCTTTTGGGGATCGTTCTTTTGATAAAGAAGTCGCGATCGAACTCGGCGTCACCCACTTGGATGTCTCGCGCACCCAACGAGGTCGACAAATCGCGCGTCCATTCCCTCACGCTGAAAGCGGGACGCACCTACCGCGTTGAGGTGCAGACGATCTCGGGCAATGCGCAACTCAAGACAGGAACGGTTGCCCCAACGTCGGCGTCAACTCCTGTGTGCGCACAATGCAAGAGCCCTTCGCTTGGCTCGTTCGCGATCAGCCCGCATGGAGTGCGCTGCCCTACACCAAGCGACCAATCGTTCCATAGCTTGACGAGTTGAGCGAAGCGAAGCTGTGCGCTGTTTTGCGTTTTTGCAGGTGTCACACTTCCAACGGGTGACGCGACCTTTGCAACATGCCCACGAGAGCTTTTTACACGTTCGTTCTTGCTGCAATTGGATGCTCATCGCTAACGCATCGAGCACCGGCACTGCGAGGCGTGCACGTTCATCGGTGCGCACGTGCGGCGGCATCGCCGAAACGGCGTGGTCGATTTTATGAAGCTCCTTGACGAAACCGAGCGCGACGAGCGCACGCGCCGAATCACTCAGCTGCGCTTCGACGAAGTAGCGTCTTGCGTGGCCCAACACCCGACTCTTTCGCGCCGCTCGCCCCTTCGGAACCATCTCCAAAGAGGCGAACGTAGAGGTTGGCGGCATCAGCCTGTACGTAACCTCAATAGCCCTGAAGAAATTCACGCGGCCCGTCGCCCCTTCGACGCGGCGTGTACCGAAACACAATGTGATCGTCGTCGGCTACACCGAGTACCACTCGCGCGTCACGTTGCTACTTCCAGTACATGACGTACGGATAGTCCGTTGGTGCGTTGAGGAAGCGCACGGTCTCTGCTCCGCAGAGTGACGCGAAGAACGCGGCGCGGATGACGTAGACGTCAACGTCTGGCCGGCAAACCGCACAACACCTGGCGCTGGCAGTAACAAAGTCGCGCCACACGATCGCCACGTCGCCGATGCTCGTGCGTTTGACGCTTACGTTGATGGGTCCGCTAACTTTCGTTTGGTTGGTTGGCGAAAGGATTGGAGGAGACAACTTTGTCGTTTTGGGACCGGGTCCGCCATTCGGATCGCAATCCCACGATTCTTCTCTCGTGGTGTCTCGCCATCGATAGCCGCTTATTGGTCCTTGCGTGGGACCCGCAACTTCGAAGTAGTCACCACCTGCTTCATACTTGGTCGCATATTCGGGCGCGCAATAGGCCCCCTGGACGACCGAGATCCACGGTTTGGGAGTTCCGCGGATGGCGATCTCACCGTTCGCGATTGTGAAGGTTGCGGGTGCAGCGAAACCGCCCAAGCCGTCCGATGCGGGGTCGCCCACCGTGAAGAGATAAAAGGTTGAGGCCGTGCGCTCCTGCAAAGCCGCGAAATCGGGGTTGTAGAACCCCACACCGGAAGAGAATGCTGCGGCGTTCAGATTGGTCGGAGTGTTGAGAATTGCAGCCTTATCAATAGCCGGACAGCCGGAGACATTGCGTACGATCGTGTAGTAAGCGCTGGCGATCGCGGTGCCGTTTTCCCAGTCTTCTGATCCAAAGGTTGCGGTCATCTTCATCGCCGCGACCGCCGCTGCGGGGGTGTCAGGTGCAGCCCAAATATTGGCGCCAGTGAGCAACAGGCGGGCACCCTTTGTAGCGGTCGGGCAGGCGACGCCGGCATCGTCAAACTTCAGTGCGCCGTCCCACGCTTCCGATCCATCCACGATTGGACCGCTATCTGATGCGCCGTCCGACTGCACGAGTCGGTCTGTGCACGGGTGGCTTACGGGGGCTTGCGCGCGCAGTACGTGTTCCCGCTGTAGCGCACGGGGCCAAGTACCGCTTTGCGACGTGCCGTGCGTGCGCCTGAGGCTTGCGTTACATTGAGAAAGCCATGACCGCAGCACGCAAGCTCGGAACATACGCTGACCTCGAAGCCTTGCCTCCCCATGTGGTGGGCGAGCTCATCTTTGGCGTTGTGCATGTCAGCCCTCGGCCAGCGTCGCTCCACGCCAACGCGACGGCAGGCGCTTTCGGTGGAATTGATGGCCCGTTTCGGCGAGGGAAAGGCGGCCCCGGTGGATGGGTCATTTTATTCGAGCCCGAGCTTCACCTCGAGGGTGATGTGCTCATTCCCGACCTCGCAGGCTGGAGGCGCGAGCGCATGCCTGAGCTTCCTCAGACCGCAAACTTTACCCTCGCGCCCGATTGGGTGTGCGAGGTGCTCTCGCCTTCGACCGAAGCGGTCGATCGCGGTGACAAATCGAAGGTCTACGCACGCGAAGGTGTTAAGCACCTTTGGTTCGTCGATCCGATCGTCAAGACGCTTGAGATTCTGAGGCTCGACGGAGCGACGTATCG
>JAHFDZ010000446.1 GCA_023248745.1 Myxococcales bacterium
TGTCGCCCCGTTGAGTGCTGGACTGAAGAAGCCAAAAAAGGGACACCCTGTATCTTCGGAGACTGAACTGCTCGCACTTCTTTCGAGTCTCGAACGGCTACCGTTCGTGGTGCGAGCAACGTTTGCAGAGTGGCTTCTTGAGCGCGCATTTGTGGCTCGCGACACACGCATCTGGCAGGCTCTTACGCGACTGGGTCTTCGCGACCTTATTTATGCCGATGCGAGTTACGTGCTGCCGGGTTCCGAAGTTGCGCGCTGGCTTTCGCAATTGCTCCGCGAGCCATGGGACGACACGCGGGCGCGGGCGGGTGCGCTTCTTGCGCGAAGGACAGGCGACCGATCGCGAGACGTCGACGAGGCAACGCGTTCTCGCGTACGTGCAAAATTGGGTGCGCTTGATGCAAAGTGGACGACACTCCTCGACGAAGCGCACACGAAGAAGCAAGACCAAGACGCGTGGGGGGGAGACACGCTCCCCGTCGGCTTGATGCTCGAGTATTGATCTACTCAGGTGCGCCGATCGATACGTGGCCCGGCGCGCCCCAACCGAGCGACACGACGGCATGGTCAACTTCATTGACCCATTGCGCAACGTCCCTGCCCCTCGGTGGACTGACGACGGAAGCACCCGCCGCGCTTGCGATTCGAAGGGCTTGTTCCCTCAACGAACCTTCGTTTGCGATTACGAGTGCAACGGCCTTTCCGGAGAGCGAGCGCCATGCGTCGAGTGCGCGATCGTTGTCGAACTGCACATCGGGATGCAAGCCGTTCGCTACGCTGGGCACGATGCGCGCCTTGCACGACTTGCATCGCCCAAAGCGCGCGACCAACCGTTCGGGTGACGCGTTGAGGTCATCGTTCACGATCGATTCTGGAGCGATGCCGCATGTACCTGTGCACACCAGACGCTCGAGCGCACCACCCACTTCAACGCAGAGGTGAGGCGAGGCGCCTGCGCGTATCGGCTGCCTTCCGGTAAGATTCGTGAGTACAAGAGGCTTCGGCGCGAACCAGCCAAGAACAATAGGTAACCAAGAGTGCTCTGTTTGGCGTCGCAAGGCCACAACGAGGGCTGCCCAATCCGCCCAGCTCGCCGGGTCGCCTCTCAGCATCGCGTTCACATCAACGCGCGAAAGGCGGTCTGCACCCGCAAGGCACGCGCTGTCGATTGCGAGAAGCGATCGACCTTTGTCACGGAAAAGGCGGGCTACCGCGAGGCCCTCGTCATCGAACATGGCCGCTTCCTATAGCGTTCGATACTATCTTTCGCGAACCCTATGTACGTTGCAGACCGCCTCAGCTGGCTCCGAGTCGTCTTCAAACTCCGCGGCAGCGCCCTTCCGTCGATTTGGCCGCGCATCGCCTTCGTGACGTTGCTGTCGGTTTTGTTCACTTGGTTGTGTCGCAACACCAAGATTTTTCACATCTCGCTCAGCACCACGCCGTTCACGCTCATCGGGGTTCCGCTCGGCATCTTCCTCGGCTTCCGAAACAGTGCGGCGTACGATCGTTTTTGGGAAGGCCGCAAACTGTGGGGCCAACTCATGAACACAAGCCGAGCATTCGTTCGGCAGATCCTGACGCTCATTGGAACCGACGTACCCGCAGGCGAAGAGGAGGAGACGGAGGTGGCGCTCTTTCGCAGGATGCTGGCGCGCAGGCACGCCGCGTACATTCACTCCCTTCGCCTATCGCTTCGCGCCGAGAGCTACGGCGAGTTGTCGCGCTTTCTACCCGGCGAAGAGGTCGAAAGCCTCAACCGAGAGCCGAGCGCGCCAAACGCGATCTTGCATCGTACAGGCGTGCTCCTCACCGAAGCGTGGAAGCGCGGGTGGATCGAGACGCTGCACGTTCCGATCTTCGATCACACACTCAATATCTTGGCCGACGCTCAGGGCGGATGTGAACGTATTAAGTCAACACCCTTACCTTTTTCGTACCAAGTGCTGATCCATCGCAGCGTCGCTATCTACTGCTTTCTTCTTCCGTTTGGTCTCGCAGACACGCTTGGCTGGGCGACGCCATTTGTCGTCATGTTCATTTCGAACGCCTTCTTCGGGCTCGATTCGATCGGTGACGAGATCGAAAATCCGTTTGGCAACGACATCAACGACCTGCCGCTCGAGCAGATCTCGACGCTGATCGAGGCGAACGTTTTTGCACGAACTGACGACGAGCTACCCATGACGATTCGACCGAAAAATCACGTACTATCGTGACTTAGCCCACGCAGCGGAGCAGTCAATTTTATTGCCTACTTGACGACTTCGCAATCGAGGTCCTCAGTGAGAAGTTCCTCACCGCCGCCGTCTAGATGACGCGTATAAACGACAACGAGCCCCCCATCGTGGAGTGCGACGAGCCTGCCTTCGCGCGCGCGTTCGGTTCCTTCAGTCACCGCGTACGCCTTGCCTGCGGGAACGAGCTTTGAGTTCACCGGCACGATCATCAGCATGCCCTTGCCGCGGTCACCATCGATGTACGAATACCAACGTTGCCCATGTGCGCCGCGCACGAACTCGGCATCGGACTCGGATTCTTCGGGGTCGTCGTCGAGCACGAGCTCACGCATCGCGGCTGGCAATTCTGGATGATCGTGCTCGACGCGCATCTCGCGAAGGACAGTTGCACCCTTGCCTTTGGGAACCGAGGTTGTGAGGATCAAGTCGGGTCCGTCGCTGCCGATATCAACGAGCGATGGGTACCCGCCGTAGCTCTTGAAGCTACCTTTTAGCTTCTTGCTCAAGTCGAGCAGGCCGACCAGAAGACGGCCGCCCTCTCGAACGGCAAGCAAATATTGGGACTCGAGGTGTTCGGCCACCGGAACCTCGTATCCGACGATCGGGACATCGCCCTTCTCAGGTGCCTTGAG
>JAHFDZ010000028.1 GCA_023248745.1 Myxococcales bacterium
GAAGTCGGTTGCGAGCTTGCTGTGACGGACGACGGTATTGGTTTTCCTGAAGCGCTTGATTTCCGCCAAACCAAGTCGCTCGGCATGCAACTCGTCTGCACGCTCGTTGATCAACTCAATGCCACCATCGCGCTCGATCGCCGCAGCGGGACTCGATTTGCCGTCGACTTCAGCTCGGAACTTGCGCGCTGATCGACCTGAACATTGCGATGTCCATGCCGAGTCCCGCGCGCGTCGCGTTTCGAATAACGCGTCTTCAGGTGCTTGCAACGCGCGCAGCGAAGTGGCGGTAATAGAGCGATGCGCCCCAAGGTTGCTGCTGCGATTTTTGTCAGTGCCATTTCTGTCGCATGCGCGGCGAATGGGATTAGTGCTGCCGTCGATGCGCCGACCGGTGGGTTTGCGTCAGACGCCTCTGTAGAGAGTGCCGACGGTGCATTGTCGCTCGAGGGAGGATCGTCAAGTTTTGGAACTGATGCTTCTGACGCACAAACGAGGATGTTGCTTTGGAGTGACGAGTTCAACGGCGCAAATGGCTCCGCTCCCGACAGCGCGAAGTGGACGCCCGAAACAGGCGGCAATGGGTGGGGGAACGAAGAGCTCGAGACATACACGTCGAGTGCGAAAAACGCATATCAAGAGGGCGGACGCTTGGTGATCAAAGTCATCAAAGAGACCGTGATGGGCACGGACGGCATTTCCCGCAACTACACCTCATCAAGGCTCATCACGAAATCGAAGTTCTCACAGAAATTTGGGCGCTTCGAAGCGCGTATTAAGATTCCGTTTGGCCAAGGGCTTTGGCCAGCCTTTTGGTTGCTCGGCGACAACATCAGTTCGGCCCCTTGGCCCGCGTGCGGCGAGATCGACGTTATGGAGAACATCGGCAAAGAACCCGCAACTGTTCACGGCACGATTCACGGCACTGGCTACTCAGGAGCATCCGGAATCGGTTCGTACTATTCGTTGTCCAGCGGTCGCTTTGCAGATGACTTCCACGTCTTCGCTGTCGAGTGGGAGCCTTCTCAAATTCGCTTCTATGTCGATGCCAATCTCTACGCGAGCCGCACGCCAAGTGACTTGCCATTGGGCGCAACGTGGGCGTTTGACCATGGTTTTTACATCCTGCTCAACGTTGCGGTTGGCGGTACATGGCCCGGCAATCCGGATTCGACGACGACATTCCCGCAAGCGATGATGGTCGACTATGTGAGAGCCTATCAGTAGCGTGCCCGTCTTCGTGATCCGTCAAGCAACCGAAACAAAGCGAACAAGCTTCCGTTCATTGACTGTCAACGAACGGAAGCTTGCGATCACGCGATTGGGCTTGTCAGGCTATTCGATCGTGGCCGTGCGAATGCCGCCGCCAAAGCTCGTGACCCACACGTCGCTTGGTTTCTGTGGGTTGAAGAAGACACGAAGAGGATGACGGAAGGGAAAGTCGTCGACACGTGTGAACGTCGGACTCTCCGCGCTCAAATTTTCCGTCATGTAGAGGCCTTGAGTTTCGCTCGTGACATACATGACGTTCGGCTTCGTCGGGTGCACAGTGCACGACTCAACCTGCGAGGGCGATGCAATACGCTTCCAGGTTTTTCCCCGATCGGTGGTGCGGAAGAGACCGCCCTTGTTGCCGCTCGTAATGTCGGAAAACGCGCCCGCGTACCAAGTGTTTTCGGTCTTGTCGTTTGGATCGATGACGACGTCCTTTGTCCAATAGCGAAGCTCTACCGCGGAGACATCGGTCCACGTTGTTGCCCCCTTTGGAAGCATGAAGACACCGGACGACTCGGTGTATGGACCTCGGCTGCCATTCGCGTTGGTCTCGCGGCGTGCAGAATAGCTTGCGACCAACGTCCCGTCTGACAGCACGCGCACGGTGAGCGGATGCCCTTTCGTTCGAGGTGGCGCCGCCAGCTTTACAGGGGCAGCTTTCGAATTGGTGAGGTCTATGCGGTAGATGCCACCGAGCGAGCTGTGGACGACGCTTGCGTACAATTGGTCGGGGTTCTGTGGGTCGAGCGCGAGCCAGACGACGTTGTGAGCGAAGTTGTAGAGCGTCGAGAACGTCTCACCACGATTGGTCGAGACCATGACCGCGCCGGATCCACCGTCGATGCGTGTGTCCTGAAGGAATGGGCTTTGGTAAAGATCGTGAACTGATCCCGTTGCGGCATAGACCGCGCCCGTCTTCGGATGAACGACTGCGTGGTAAGTCGTGTTGTACGGCAGGCCGTTCTTGCCTGAGCGTTCCCAACGTTCTCCGCTGTCGGTGCTTCTCGCGCTGTGGATGTCGGTAAAGGAAGCGAAGATCGTTTTGTCATCGGGCCATGTGAGTGCCCATACCGAAGTTTGCTCAATACCGCTTGTGCGGTACGTGCGTCCTTGCGGTGTCGCAGCTCCCTTCGCATTCTGATCATCGGGGTTTACGTACGCTTGTTGCCAGCTTCCTCCGCCATCGCGAGACGTGTGGATGTAACCCCAATCGGTAAAGAGCACGCGGTTCGGATCGGTCGGCGCTACTTCGACGCTTAGGGCTCCGTCGGCGAAGCCCCAATCGAGATCGCCACCGGATCCCATCCAGCCTGTGTCGATGTTGCTGTTGCTTGCCGTTGTAAGGACCGACTGCCAGGTCGCGCCGCTATCGATCGTCTTGTACACAACCGGCGAGCTACTGCCTGCGCCTGCAACGTACGCGACGCTCGCGTTGCTGCTTGCCATTGCGACGTTGCCAAAGCGCGCGCTCGAAGCGAAGCCCGCTGTGGCACGTTCCCAATTGCCGTTTGCAAGATCAAGGCGATAGACGCCGCCATAGTAGGAGGCTTGGTCAAGGGCATTGACGCCCGTGTAGAGGCCACTCGTCTTATAGGTCACAGCTACGAGGCGCGCCTGATCGCCGGAGCGACCGCCCGCAAACGACACGATGCCCTCGGTCGAAGGGAGTCCCGATCGATTGTCGCGTAGAAACGTTTTGCCGCCATCACTTGAAGTGAGCAGGCCATCTGCCGTTCCGAGGTAAACGCGATCGGTGTCCCAAAACGCGCCACCGACGATGCAGCCTCCGTCGGCCTTGCATGTGTACGCGAGCTGAAACGACTTGCCGCCGTCGGCTGATAGCTGAATCGTTTTTTCATCGGCGACGAGCAGTTTGTCCGACGAGCGTGGATCGGTGAAGAGATAGCGAAGCTCGTGCGCTGTGCTCGGATCTGTGATGGCCGTGAATGTCTTGCCGCCGTCGACGCTCTTCTTTGGAATTGCTCCGTCATCTTCGCCAATGGCGAGCGCGTAGAGCACTGACGCATTCGAGGTGTAGCCCACGCGTGAATAGGTATCGCCCGCGAAGCTCGCAAAGTTCAGCGTGCCCCAACTGCGGCCGAAGTTGGTCGTGTGGAAGATGGGGGACATGTCAGAAGAGAGAAAAATTTCATCGACGTTGTGCGGACTGATCGCCGGCGCGAAGAGGCATCCACCTCCACCCGGGCCGCGCGATTGCCAGCGTCCAGATGGTTCCGTTACTTGACCAGCATCAGGGCTCGCATCCAAGCCCGCGCCAGCGTCGTTGTCCACGCCGCCGTCCAAGCCGTTGGGCGAAGGCGCAAGTATCTGATTGTTCGAGCAAGCACCCAAAACACACACGCTGACAACGCGAATCCACTTCATCTCGCAACTCCACTCCTCTTCCTTCGCCCAAGCGCCTCGTAGACGCTTGGGTGTGAATTCGCAACGTTTTGGCACGCTTTGACGGGACCTGGCGCTTATCGACAAGAGTCGAGGCTGCTGGCAAAATGATTCAGGTGCTTGACGAAATTGTTCACACAAATGCCCACAAGGTGAGCGTTTCTTTGTTGTTCGCGCTTCGCGGACGTATGTCACACTCAATGTCTAAAGGGGGAGAACTGCCATGAGATACCTTCAGACCGTGCTTAGCGCGGGTGTCGTGTTGACTGCCTTGTCCGGAGTTGCCCATGCCGACAAGCCGAAGCCCGAAGGTGTTGAGCCACCGGGAACGTTGGGTGGAGTTTTGGTCAAGCCGATCGTGGTCGACCTCAGCGCGAACTACGTGACGAAGAAGGCGGCCGAGAAGCAAGCAGAGTTGCTCAAGCTCATCACCTCGACAAAGTATGCCGAAGGGCAGCTGCCGAACTATCCCGAGAAGCACACGATCGCCAAGAAGGCGATGTTGGCCAATCGCATGGCGACAAAGCCGGGCTATCTCAACTACTTGATGGCAGCCGATACGGACGTCATGTCGTCCACGCGCGAGAAGGGCACGCATCGCCGTGGCGTTTCGGGAACGATCCGTTTCGTGCCTGCAGCATCAAACGGAATGACAGGCATATTTTCGCAGCCTGCTGAAGGACTCGTAAGACTTTCACTGACGGTGCCTTTTTCCGAGGGGCGCGATTTTAAGCCGGCTCTCAATCCTTCGATGGGACTCAAGTTCTTTGTCGACGGAAAGTCTTCGATCAACCTCGTTGCGTTGCACGCCCTCGACGGTGCAGTGAATGTCGATGATAAGAAGTCCGACACCCACGCGTTCTTTGCGCCGGATCTCAAGACGACGTTCGCGCCAACGCCGGTTACAGCGGGTGGAAAATTTCTGAAGTGGGCGATCGACAAGCACTTCACACCACCAGACGACTGGAACCGCCTCTCGCTCGCCAGCCTCATTGCGACGAAGTCGGACGGAACCAAGGAAGCGCATCCAATAACGGAGCCGCATCATCTCGTTTTTCGCGCGCCGACGAGCACGCACAATTTGATCGCGCCCGACGACGATCGCGACTTCCGAGTGTCTTTGACGTCAAAGGTGAAATCAGGTTTCACGATCTACGACGTGTACGTTGCCGATGAGAAGAAGGCCGAGAAGTTGATCGGTCATATTCAAATGACGAGCGATCTATACGCCTCAGAGGTCGGCGATCGGCTTCACTTCAAGCACGAGTTTACAAAGCTCAAGTTGAAGAACCCCGAGTGACGCCCAGCCGTATGTAAGGAAGAGTGCGGCTTGACCGGCGTCATGCGGCTCACGCATGGGCAATCGCGTTGACCTTTATGTCAGTCTCGTGTCGGCTTTGTGTTGTGAACCGATTCTTCAACGCAACCTTCTTCTTCTTCGCTGTTTCCTCCTCATTATCGGCATGGTCAGCCGAGCGCCGCGAAGTTCATGAACCTTCGTGGAAGACGACGGATGCGCGTCGTGCGTCTTGCACATATGCGAAAGGATCGCTCGCCACCGCGACCTTGGGCACAGACGCAGCGCGTATCCCCATTAAGCACGTTGTCGTCTTGATGATGGAGAATCGAAGTTTCGATCACTACTTTTCGGGACTGAAAAAGTACTACCCCGAGCCATGGTCTGAGCAACAGCCGAACAGCGTTGATGCAAAGGCCGACGGGTACAATCTCGACTCGCATGGAAACAAGTTTTTCCAGAAGCGCGCGCCTCACTATTGCACTGTGAACACGGCCCACGACTGGGAGTCAGTGCACGATCAATGCAACTTGGACAGTGCAGGTAAATGCCTGATGGACGGGTTCGTGAAGTCGAGCGAGCCCAACGGCGATCGCGCGATGTTTATGTACACGGAAGAAGACATTCCGTTTTACTACTTCTTGGCGAATACGTTCGCGACGAGCGATCGGTACTTCTCCCCGCTTTTGGGACCAACGTGGCCGAACCGATTTTTCTTCTATGGCGCAACGTCTTGGGGTCGCCACAGGACGCCAGATCTTCCGATCGGTCCCGTGGATATTGCGCGTTCGCCTGACATCGTTGTCAAGATGCGGCTCGCCCGACGCTCGGTGAAATTTTATCACGATGGCATCGTGCCGTTTGCTGCTTCAACGTTCGTCGATCCCACGCGCATCGGAAGGAGCATCAAGCATCTCGAAGAAGATGCACGCGAAAACAAGCTTGGTGACTTGAGCATCGTGGACCCAACGTTCTTGCTCGGAAAGAGCATCGATAAGGCCAACGACGAGCACCCACCGAGCAACATGCAAGAGGGGTCTGCCTTTGTTGCGCGTGTGGTCAAAGCGCTCGCCGCGAACGAGGAAACCTGGAAGAACACGGTTCTCTTCATTACGTGGGACGAGCACGGTGGTTTTTACGATCACGTGCCTGCCCCCAAAGCGTGCGACCCGGGCGATGGGTTGGGGGCGAAGACAGTGGACGAACGCGGTACTCCGGTTCGCTTCGACCACTATGGGCCGCGCGTGCCGTTGCTCGTGGTCTCGCCCTACGCGAAGCGACATTACGTGAGCCATCACGTTGCTGATCACTCGAGCATCACGCGGTTCATCGAAGCGAAGTTCAACCTTACGGCGATGACCAAACGCGATGCCAACGCCTTCCCACTTCTCGACATGTTCGACTTCACACGCGCGCCCGATACGAGCGACCGCCAAAAGCTCCTGAGCAGTGCGAATTCGGTCACGGTTGATCAGACTGAGTCAAAGTGGTGCAAGAACAACGATCCACTTGATGGTTCGAGCAACTTGGCGGCGTGTCGGGCCGCATTGTCGTCGGGGCCAGCGTGTAAGGAAGTTGACCAAGAGCCGAACAATTCTCCGGCACACGCCACGCCTCTTGCGGCCGTGTCATGCCATAGCCTCTTCCGCGATTCTGGCAAGACGGCGAAGGGGTCCCTTCCTTGTGCGGGCGACCAAGATTTTTTCGCCGTCGACGCAGTGGATGCGAAGACTTGCACGGTCAATCCAAGCACAACGATTCTCAGCGATGACGTTGAAATTTGCGTCTTTCCGATTTGCAACAATGGCCAAGTATCCAGCGTGACATGTGAACGCGGCACCAAAGAAGAAGAGCTTGGCATCCTCGATGTCGGCTGTTGCGGCACTGGCAAGGGAAAAAAGATCAAACTCAATTACAATTGCAAGGGACTCGACGATTCCGCGCGCATTTACTATCGCGTCAAGCCCACGAGCACCGCGAACAAGTGCATCGACTATTCGTTTAAGTACGAGCTATAGCGAGTCGGTCGTACTCAGTTGGACAGTGCGCGCAATGGACAACGACGTCGTGTTGCGTGCGCGCGAGCTCTTTGACGCGTGCGAGATTCTTTGTGCGTTGTCCGTAGTCGCTTGCGATGAGCCGCTGAAACGCGTTGAGCGCGAATGGACAGTTGGGTGTCTCGGTTAGCTCGCTGTGGTGAAAGTAGGCATCGCCCGCGTGGAGCAACCATCCGTCTTGTGTGCGAACGGCCACGCCACAGTGGCCGCGCGAATGTCCTTCGAGCGGAATGAGAAGAACATCGTCGTCAACTGCCTTGACGCTTCTGAAACCAAACCAATTTTCGCCTTCGCTTTCGTGGATGACCCACTTTGGATTGTGGGCCCATTGCACTTGCTTGTAGCGAAAACGATCGTCCCACAACGGAGCGTGTGCAGCATGATGCTCGGTGTGAAACACGTGCACCTGTGCGTCGGGAAAATCGGGTAGGCCGCCGGCGTGATCAACATCAAGATGTGTCAGCACGATGTGACGAACGTCACTTGTTTTGAACCCGAGGCTTGCGACTTGCGCGATTGCAGTGTGCTTCTGATCGAGTTGCGGTCGTGTAATTCGTGCGAACTCCCATCCAAGGCGACCGACTGGGTCGGCTACGTCTGCGGAGCCAATGCCCGTGTCGACCAAGACGAGACCGCTGTTGGCTTCAATGAGCAAGCAGTGACAAATAATGCGGCCCGCAGAAAAGACGCTTCCGGTTCCATTCACGAGAGGACCGCCGGGCGGACACATCGTGAGCGTATTGATGTGATGAATGCGATTGGCCATAGGTGGTGCTCAAATATCTGAAATTGTGTCACAGCCACAAGTGTCAGTCGGGCCGAAGCGCTCCGGCCTAGACGTCGAGACAGACCGTCTCTCCCTTCGGAATCCATCGCACGCGGTCGGTCATCGCCGCGGCTTCAAAGGCGCGAACTGCCTTCGCACGCGGCTCGCTAAAGTGTGTCCAACCGTCATAATGCACGGGGATAATTGTTTTCGCGCCAAGGAGTTTGGCGGCTGCGGCGCCTTGTTCTCCGTTCATCGTCAGTCTGAACGGACCCGTAATCGGCAGCTTTGCTTCGCCCATGTGAAGGAGTGCCGTTCCGATACGAAAACGTCGTGCGACCTCTCTGACGCCTGCGAACAACACCGTGTCACCTGAGATGTAAACCGCACCGTGCTCCTGTCCCGTCCACTCGAGGACGAAACCGATCACCTTGCCAACGAATGGAAGGCTGAGCGGTGGTCCGTGGCGTGCGGGCGTGGCCGTAATGCGAATGCGAAGACCATCAGGCCCTACAAGTTCCGTTTGCTCCCATTCGGCGAGCCCTTCGGCTTTTCCGCCAAGTCGCCGAGCGCTCGGTTTTGTCGTGATGACACGGCCTGCTGCAGGCAAGAGCGCAATTCCGGCTGGGTCGAGGTTGTCGTCGTGTTGCGCGTGCGTGATTAGCATTGCATCAACATGCCCGAGATCTTTTGCCGATCGCGCTGGCTCTTCGAGCTTGGTGGAGTTTCCTCCAACGAGCGCCCATGAGTAGTGCGTGCCTGCAGGATCGAATGCGGGATCTGTCACAAGCCGTAGACCACCGACCTCAAGAATGACAGTTGCCGTTCCGATGTGTGTAACCCTTAGTTCCATGGCGAGGACGGTATCACGATGCCCTAAGCACGACGTCAATGTTGTTGACTACGTTACCGAAGGTAAAGCGACGGGATAGCTCCCGATGTGCATCACAAATGGGCATCGCTCGTCGAGAATCTTGAGGGCGCGTCGAATCGGCTCATCTTCACGGTGGCCGTCGATGTCGACTAAGAAGACGTAGTCCCAGGCTTTCCTCTGGCTTGGTCGCGATTCGATTTTTGATAAATTGATCTCTTCTTGATCGAATATATCGAGCACCTTTCGGAGTGCGCCTCGGCCATCCTTAAGGGAGAACGCAAGGGTCGTCTTGTCGGAACCGGTCCGCGGTGCGTCCTCACGGCCAATAAGCACAAATCTGGTTACATTTTGCGCAAAATCTTGGATGCTCGCGCGCGCGATGGTGAGTCCGTGCATCTCAGCCGCAAGCGCGCTGGAGATGGCGGCCCCTTGTGGGTCGGCAAGTGCCTCACGTGCTGCAGCGCTCGTTGAGGGCGTTTGCACCAATTGGGCTTGAGACAAATTTTTGGCAAGCCACATGCGACATTGCGCAAGCGCTTGTGGGTGCGAGTACACCCGTTCGATCGTGGTGAGTCCTCGTGCCTTCGTTGCCAGGCAATGGTCAACGTTCATGACGAGTTCGCGACGAATTAACACGCCTCCTTCAAGCAGCGCATCGACCGTGCGGGTTACCGCACCCTCCGTCGAGTTTTCGATTGGCACCACGCCGTATTGCATCTCGCCCTTACGCACGGCGTCGAACACGCCGTCGATCGTGACCGCTTCCTGATAACTCGCCGAAAGGCCAAAAAGAGAGCGAGCCGCCATGTGGGTGAACGTTCCCTCTGGCCCCAAAAACGCGACGCTAATAGTCGATTGGAGCGAGAGGCACGCGCTCATGATTTCACGATAAACACGAGCGATAGCGTCACGTGGAAAGAGGGTAGCTGCCTCTGTGAGGCGGGACACAACTTCGGCTTCGCGCTCGGGGTCGTGAAATAGAGCGCCGTCAGTTACTTTCGCACGGCGAACCTCGGTCACGATGCGAGCGCGTTCTTCAAGGAGCGCAAGAACCTCGTCGTCGATCCGGTCGATGTTGGTGCGGGCGTTTGTAAGGTCGCTCATGCGAGGCAGATTACTGCACTTGTTCGAAGGCGACGAAACGACGCTCGAGTTCCCATTCGAGCCTCGCCTTTTCGCTCACATCGAGAAGTGCCTTGCACGCTTGTGTGGGTGCCGCGGCGCCGAGCGCGAACGCGCCGTCGGGCAAGCAAGCGGCCGTAGGCGCTACTGGATCCATTGTTTGCCAAAGGCTCTTACCGCTCGCAAATGACTTCTCGAGGCTGAGGCGTGCAAGGCGTTTTAGTGTGATATAGTCAAGTTTCTGATCGATTACGGCGCGTCGGTGCTCGAGGGCCAAACTTGAGCGCGCAACGCCTTGATCGTCCGTCGCGAGCGCAACGGGCACGCCGGCCGACAGATAGCTCGCCAGTGGGTGGCTCGCGCCAGAGAGTTCGAGAATCTGATCATTGCTCGCAAGGCAGATCTCAACAAGCACGCCTCCCTTTGCCATCTGCGTTAGGAGCGACGTTGAATCTGTCTCGAGAAGCGCATCGGCGCCGTGTCCGATGCGCGATGCGTGCGCAACTTCGACCGCGCGACGGATGTGAAAAGTCAGATGGTTTTGATTGCCAGAAGAAAGAACCGCGCTCGAGAGTTCGCCCGCATGAAGTGCGATACGGAGGGGACTCGCCTCGGTCGCGATGTACTTGTCGTGAAGGAAGCCGAGCATCGCCATATGCAGCTCATAGTCACGAAGGGCAGCGCTGCCATCTTCGGGGCCGACGAGGTTGAGGCCGACCAAGCGCTTCTCGGTTTTCGCAATTTCGAAGGCGGCGGTCCATTCCGCGAAGAGTTCGTGCGAAGGTGAGCTGCGGCTTGTTTGCGCTTGGTATCGCACGGTTACCTGGCATGCGGGAGGCAATGGATTGCCGCCGCATCCCATTGCGCTTTGCGCGTCCCGATCTGTATCGTCAATGTACTTGCTTATACTTGCGAGCGCGGTGGGCCATTTTGCATGCCCAACGAGTGCTTCGTAGAAGGCGGGCAATTCGTCAACTGTGATGGCGGGCTTGCCGCCGCCGCGCACCTCGGCGCCGAGCGTTCCGGCTGTGCTGGTAAAGCCCGCCATGAGTTCGAGATAAAGCTGATTCTCACTTGCGGCGCGCGTTGCGACGTCTGCGATCATGTCAGCGCGGTGCGAGCCTGCTGCAAGCCCAAACTTGCCGAAGGTCGCGAAAAAGTGATCATGGCCAGACTCATTTGAACCCTTCGTGAAGTCCTGCATCGACCACGCACGCACGATTCGGTCATAGAGGTCACTCCCTGGCTCTGGAATCGGAGCGTTGGTTCCCCCGCACTGGCTCTTGGCGACGAGGGTGTGACTCGACGTGCTGACACAAAGCCCATCGCTTTGCGCCCAGGTGAGAAAGGTTTCTGCGTAGACGGCGCCCGAAAGGTGATTGTGTAGATCGCCACCCTTGGGCATCGCTGCAAGAAATACGGAAAGCGCAGATGGGTCCGCGCGCAGCGCTTCAAGCTTGGCCGCGGTCCTGGTTTCGTTTGCGATCGCGCAAGTAGTCGAGCAGGCGGCATCGATTGATGCATCACTTTGCGCCTCGGAGCCGCCGTCGGACGGTGATGCATTGATCGCCGATGAAGCGCTGCAGCCAGACAGTGTGACGAGGGCCGCGCAAACCAACCAAGCGCTTCGCAACTGCATAGGCGCGAGACTGCACGTTGTTTCAGAGCAAGCCAACAAGCAAATTGACTATTGTCGTGGGGTGCACGTTCCTATGGCGATTGTCATGCCAACAACGTTGATCTTGCTTCTATGATTGGGGGCATGGTCGTTTTCAAAGCAGCGCTCGTCGTTTCGTTGCTCGCGCTATTTGGGTGCGGCAAGAAGGCTGAACAGTGCAACAGCGTCGCAACGGTTTCGAACGTCGGCGTGACAAGTGTGGGGAAGTTGAAACTCGAGAAGCCCACGGACTTCGAAGAGGGAGCAAAGATTCTCGAGAAGACCGCGAGTGATATGAAGGCGCTCGCGATTGCGGACGCCAAACTCAAATCGCTCAACGATGCCTATGCAGATTCATTTGCCGCCCGAGCGACGCTCATGCGGCAAGTTGCCAAGGCCACCGATGAAACCCTCGACAAGGGCGTCAAAGATATCAACGCGGCCATCAGCAATGAGTACAAGTTGGTTGACCAAATTACTGCATACTGCAAAGAATGACCCTTTGCGTTGCGAGCAGCTTGAGGGTGCTAGAAGCAGTCGTGCCCCTCGGGGGTCGAGCAGTCGTTCGTCCACGTCACGTCAGCGAACGAGGTTGACGCTTCAAATTCGGCGAAGAGCTTGCCGTTGAAGTTGAAGTCCGCCGAGACGTTGAAGCCCTCGCGGCTCCAGTACTTGCTCTCGTGTGTTGCTGCCGGAAGACGAACGCGGAGAAAGATCGTCTTGCCGTCGGGCAGTATGCCCACGTCGCGAACGCCGGTGCCAAAGTCACCGAAGAACGAGGAAGTCACTCTATCTTGAAGGTCGATCAAGTACGGAACTCCGCCAAGCCCATCTTTGCGCTTCTCGAGCGTGAGAATGTATCGATTGTCCGCGAGTTGAACGAAGCGATCGAGTCCCGCTTGAGGACCTGTGAAGCCAGTGAACTTCAACGTTTCGAGATCGAAGTAGCCAAACGGTGACTTTTCGTCGAACACACCAATTTCTGCGCCGAGTTCGCCCGAAATGCCATTGGGTCCGATCGAGATGCTGCCCTGGGCGCTCGCTTTTGCGCGCGTCTTGACCTTGATCGAGGCGTCGACGAGCAGTCCCTTCCCAGCGCGTGTCATCGTGAGGCGTGGAAGCGCGTTGCCGATGGGTGACAACGAGAACGAGAGCGTCTTCGGGTTGATCACCATGACGTGGTACTGCGGGCCAGTCGTGCTCGGTGGTGCTTGGGTCTTGTCGAACATCGACACATCCATGCGCTTGGTGTCAAGGTAAGCGACGATGCGATTGCCGTCTGGGCTCATGGCCACCGGGCCAAAGCCCGGAAGATTCTTCTCGAAGGTGATCGTCTTCGCTCCGAGCGCCATAACGCTCACAGGGTCGGGATTGGTCCACGCTTGGTTTGGATTCGATGCGTGCTCGGCGTCGCAATACGTGGGTGAAAGAAACGCGCGCGTTTCGTCCGGCGTCACGAGGATTTTTGAGTCACAGTTCGGTATGTCAACTTTGTTGACTGATGCGCTCTCGAGATCAAGCAGCGCAACGCTTGTGCGCGGTGCGCCGTTGACCCACGCGGTCGTGCCGACAACGAGCGCTTCTTTACGTCCTTTGAGTAGCGTCAGCGCGCTTGGTACCGTGCCGATTTCGGCCGTGCTTCGCGCCGTCCCGTTTGATGGGTCGACCAGCTGCATTCGATGGGAGTCGCCCACGAAGAGGGTTTTGTCGTCGTCACTGACGCGCAAAATTGAAACTACAGTGTCGTCGAGTTTACGGCTCCAGAGTTCACGCGCACTCGCAAGGTCTATCGCGAGCAACGTACCGTCGGCACGGTTGGCAAACGCGGTCTCGGTCGCGTGCGCGAACGTGACGCGGCGGATCTGCGCCTTGACCTCCGTATACTTTTTGGCGCTCACATCGAAAATAACGCTGATGTCGTTACGCTGAAGCACGATGAACTTCCCCGAGGGGGACATGACCATCGCTCCAGTGAGAATTTCGTCACCATCGTTGACGAACGTTCGATCGTTCGCGTTTGCGCCACCCTCTTCTGTTGTGCTGGTCAGTCCGCCGCATGCGATGGCGAGTGGTAGGGCGAGGAGCGAAAGAAATCGTTTTCTCATTAGGTGAATGACGGACGAAATCGGAGACGAGTTTATTCGTGAGCCGAGGTAGGCAGCTGCATACCTTGCGCTCCTTTAATCTTTGCCGCCGCTGTTGCTGAGTCGCTCGCTCAGCTCGGACAGGCGCAAGTCTGCGCAAGCGCCGATGGAAACGCGTGCATCGATGCTTCCTTCGGGCGTGCGCGAACCGAGTTGATCGAGGTGCTCCGCGACCTGACGATAGGCGTCTCGAAAAGGCATCCCGGATGCGACGAGTTCGATGGCGCGGTCGGTCGCATAAGTTTCGGACTCGATGGCTTCGCGCATGCGATTTGTCTGAAGGGTAAGTGCGTTGACCAATGTTGGCAAAAGCGCGAGCGCGCCCAGAGTGTGCTCGACGGCCTGTAAGAATGGCCCTTTGGTCGCTTGCAAGTCCCGGTGATAACCACTGGGCAGCGATAGAGTCGCCGAAATTTCGGCGTGCGCGCCGAGAACGCGACTGCACGCGGCACGCAGCAACTCCACGACGTCAGGATTGCGCTTGTTCGGCATGATTGACGAACCCGTTGTCAGCGCGTCTGGCAACGTTACGAAGCCGAACTCCGCCGTATTGAAAAGTGAAACATCCCAGGCGAATCGCCGCACATCGAGGAGCGCCTGCGTGCAAACTGAGAGCACCGCAAGCTCCAGCTTGCCGCGAGAATTCTGCGCGTACATTGGGTTGAACTGCAGGCGCGAAAAGCCGAGTTCTGCCGCGACACCTTCCCGATCGAGCGCGATGGGGACGCCGTAACCCGCTGCCGTTCCGAGCGGACACGCGTCGATCCATGCGCACGTGGACGACGCGAGATGCATGTTGTCGATCATGGCTTCGGCGAACGCTGCAAACCAGAGTCCAGCCGAGGAAGGGACGGCTTGTTGCAGGTGCGTGTAGCCTGGCATTGGGGTGCGCGTGTGGTCGCTCGCGCGGGAAATGAATACCGTTGCTGCATCACGCAAATGAGCCGCTAACTTGTTTAAGCGGTCGCGCATGTAGAGTCGCAGCGCCACCAACACCTGATCGTTGCGGCTTCGTCCTGCGTGCACGCGTTTGCCAAGTTCACCAAGGCGTTCGGTGAGAACGGCTTCGATCGCGGAGTGCCCGTCTTCGTAACGGTCGTCGAGAACGAACTCACCGCGCTCGTATGCGACTGCCAGCTCGCCGAGTGCCGAGGCGATCGCGTCGGCTTGTGAGGTCGTTAGGATGCCGGGTTTGATGAGGCCCCGTGCGTGTGCAATCGACGCGCGAATATCAAACGGCAACAGAAGTCGATCCCAGTGAACGTCTTCTCCTGCCAAGAAAAATTGAACGCGCTCGTCCACGTGCGTGGTGCTTTTGGCCCAAAGAAGCGTCATGTCACGATCCCTTCGAGCTCGGGAAAGCCCATCGCGAGGTTCAAGTTGCGAAGTGCATGCGTTGCAGCGCCGCCAAGAAGATTGTCAAGTGTGCTGACGATTACCGCATGCCGGCCATCGCGGCTCAGCGCGAGGCCACCAATGTTGACGAAGTGCCTCTCACGCGCGTCGCGCACTAGAGGAACGCTGTCGGTCCATCGGATGAGCGGCTCGCTGCGATAGGCAGCGTCAAAACGATCGACGAGCGCTTCTCTCGTTTGTGGCTGCTTGAGCGTAGCCGACACAGTGACTGTGAGGCCTCGAAAGAATGGCGCCACGTGAGGCATGAAGAAAACGGGATGGCCCAATTGCCGCGTCACTTCATGCTCGTGTGTGTGCTCGGTGAGCGCGTAGGGAAGAAGGTTGTTCTCAAGTACCTTGAGATCGTTTTTGGGGCTCGGTGTTGTGCCGGCACCGCTGTAGCCGCTTACGCCAAAGGCGTGGACTGGACCGTCAAGTAGTGGAACGAGTGGCGCCATCGTTGCTTGGATTGCCGTGGCGTAGCATCCCGGGTTGGCGATGCGCGTGGCGAAACGAAGATCCGCTCGACGACGTTCGACGAGGCCATAGATCCACGACGTGTCAAAGCGATGGTCAGCGGAAAGGTCTACGAGACATTGCTTAGGCCGAGCTGCCGCTACCCACGGGCCGCTCTCGTTGTTGGGTAGCGCGAGCACGACCGCATCGACCGGTGACGTATCCAGCAGCGAAGGGGTTGCCGCCTCAAAACGCAGTCCACGCGGAGCTGTTTCGATCGTGTCGCTGACCCGTTCGCCGCTTTGAGTCGACGACGTGACCCAAGCGGTCTCGAATCCTTCATGCTCCGTGAGGAGTCCCATGAGCTCGCGCCCGACGTAGCCGCGTCCACCGACAAGTCCAACGCGCTTCACTGTCGCTCTTCCAACGAAGCGGCGTGTTCCGCATCTTTGAGTGTTGCGGGCATCGCGAGTGCGCGCTCGACACATCGCCTTATGGCATCGAAGTCAGAGAGGCCGCACCAAAATATCCACCATGGTCCCTCCTTATGGAGGCCGTCGGCGTTTTGCGCGTACCAACCGTTGATCGGGTTCTCTGCGCGCGAGCGCCAGAAGAGCTGCGGGTTTTCGTTGCGAAGGCGATTCCATAAACTGCCTCCGATGCCTTCGCCCTGCGCTTCTGGGGTCACAGCAAATTTGTCAAGGTACGGAACTGTACTTTCGAGGGTGAGAATTGCCGTGGCGCGATACGATTCGGACAAATACACGCGATAAGGCTTCTTTGATTCGAAATACCCAAGATGAAGCCTTCGCCCAAAGCACTCTTCGAGAAGCGCCCGAAGACGCGCTTCATCGAGCGACTCAAACGTTGTGTGCAAACGAACGCGTTCGCCCCTGCGAACCAGAGTGCCTGCGCCACGATGTGTGAAGAGCTCCTTCGCAAGGTGATCGGGGGACGTGATCGATACCGATGAAGTCGGTGGCAGGTCCGCCAGCATTTCGGCGATCGCGTGAAGCTTCCTACGGGTCTCGATAGGCAATGACCTGTCACTTGCGAGACCGTCCCAGTCCTCGCAGAGGTTGACGGCTGGCAAAATAGCACCGCTGCTATCTTCAAGTCCTCCTTGCTTGGTGAGGAAAACAACCTTGTGTGGACGAAGCGCAAGTGCAAGCGCGCGCGCCGCTTGATCGGCTTCGAGTACGACGATCTGGCCCTGCTGCGTTTCGCCAAGCGGTGTCAGTACGGCGAGCGCGCCGGCTCTTGCTGAAGCGATCAAACCCGCGTCCACAATTCGGGTTACCTTTGCGGTAAGTCCGAACTGAGTGTCTTCGTGCGCTTCGGCTTCAAATACACCAGACGTGAAGGGACGCGTTCGCGTACCAAGCGATTCAAGTGATTCCACGAGTTGACGGTTCGTATCGTGCAAAGCCCTTCGTGCGATGGCGAGGACCTCCTGCGTCATGACGCGGCGCTCATCGATTCGCGCGGACGTGATGTTGGCTTCGAGAAGCGCGCGGTCGACTTGCGCACCGCTTCCGTGAACCACAATGGGTACGAGGCCCACGCGCTGAAGGAAGCTCAGTGACGAAACGAGATCGTCGAGTGAGGACTCGATAACGCTGCCGCTTACTTTAACGATCGCAAACTTAGGCGCATCAACGCTGGCGTAGTGGCGAAGGTACTGATCGACTTCCTTGCGACTGCCTATGTTAGCAAGCAACTTGACTATTACGTCCTGCGTCGAATTCACGTAGAACCTCCTCGTAGCAGCGCACGATAGAGCTCGAGCGCGCGATCGAGCTGCGCAAGTTCGACAAATTCGTCGGCCGCATGGGCTTGCAAAATGTCGCCTGGTCCAAGCACGAAGGTTGCGTATCCCGCTGCCGAAAAGAGACTCGCCTCGGTCCAGAAATCGACTGTCTTACCCTCGAACGCGCCTGCGTCGCGCGCGTGCTTCTTTGCGGCTCTTATGGTCTTTTCGCTTGTGCCCGCAGCCGGCAACGCGGGTCCGATAAAATTCTCGACGTAAGTTGCGTCTTTTGCGAGTACCGCAAACTCGCGCAAAATCTCTCGCGGGTCTGTGCCCGGCGGAGGCCTGACGCCAAAACGTGCGCTCGCATTATCGGCGATCATGTTTGTCTTCTCGCCACCTGCAATGCGGCCAACATTGAAGCGTGTGCCGGTTACGTTGCCGCCCTCGAGTGAGCGATCGAGTTGCTGGTCAAGGCTGAGCGCTTCGCTGCCCCATCGCATCATGTGGTGGATTGCGCTGTGAACCGAAGCCCCTGGGACAGATGAGTGCGCGCCACGTCCGCTAAATTGTAAAGTACCTGTACCAATGCCGCGATGGCCTTGCACCGCGAAGCAGCCTGTGGGCTCAGCGACGACGACGAGATCGAACGCGTGCTTCTCGCCCAAAAAAGTGCGAATGCATGACGCACTTCCGCCTTCTTCATCCGTTGTGAAGAGCACCGCAACCGGTACGTCTTCGTCGAGCTCGAGCGATGCTACAATCATGGCTGCGGCGCCGCCTTTGATGTCGCACGCGCCAAGCCCATAGGCGCGACCGTTCTCGATCGTGAGAGCGAATGGATCGCGCGTCCAGCCGGCCGCAAGTGGGACGGTATCGAGGTGCGCCGTCAAGAGCACACGAGGCGTTCCGCGCGTCGCGAAAATATTGATGCTGCCTTCGCCAAGATCAGTGACAGACACATCCAGGCGTACGGAGAGTAGCCCTTTGGCCACCTGTGCGACCTGCGCGCTTTGCCTTGGAGGGTTACGCGAATCGCAAGCGACGAGCGCACGAAGCGCGCTGAGGAGCGTGTCGTTCATTGCGTATTGTCAACCGGATTGACTTTTGCCGAAAGCTCGGCACTTTGCCCGAGAAGTCGAATGAACCCTTCTGCTTCTTTGGCTGACCAGTCGGCAGACTGCGCATACACGGCGCCCTTGCTGCGCAGCAGGTGCGGGCTATCGACTGCTGTTGCGAGGAGCGTCCCTCCTTCGCTTGAAAGTGTAACCGTTCCTGTGACGAATTGCTGAGAGCTTCGGAGGTACGCTTCGATGTCTGCTTTGAGCGGTTCGTAGAAGAAGCCTTTGTAGACAAGCTCGACCCATTTGCGCGCAAGCGTAGGCTTCATCGCATTCTGCTGCGCTGTGAGCACGGCCTCTTCGAGCGCACGATGCGCGGTGATGAGACCGATGATTCCCGGGGCTTCAAAGACGATACGACCTTTGAGGCCCACCGTGGTGTCACCGGTATAAACGCCGCGTCCGATGCCGTAGCGGCCTAGGCGATCGTTGAGGGCACGTAGGATATCTGGGCCGGTCAAGGGCGCGTTGTCGAGTGCAACAGCTTGCCCGCGCTCAAAGGTAACGTTGAGTTCGAGTGGTGAGGATGGCCACTCCGCGCGCTCGCGCACGAGCTGTCGGGTCTCGCTGCTCGGCGCCTTCCATTCGTCGATCTCGGAGCCGCTCATGGTGACGCCGAGTAAGTTCTCGTTGATCGTGTACCGCGTCTGTTTCGCAGGGACTCCAAAGCCGAGCTTTTCGAGGTATTGGCGTTCGTAGGCGCGCACTTCTTTGTGGTCGCTCTGAATGTCACGAATGGGGGCGAGAATGTTCCAATCGCCGAGCGCGCGCACCGCAAGATCGAAGCGCACTTGATCGTTGCCCATGCCGGTACAGCCGTGGGCGAAGTTCTTTGTGCCGCGTGCCTTGCATAGGTCTATCGCCTTCTTGACGATCACGTAGCGGTCTGAGACGAGGAGCGGATACTGATTTTGGTAAAGTTCGTTGCCCATGACAAGCGGGACGACAATGTCGCGCCATACTTCGTTGTCCCCGTGCTCGGTGACGTGTTCGATCGCGCCGAGCTTCCGTGCGCGGGCTTCGATCTCGGCGACTGTCTTTGCGTCAGTGCCTCCGGTGTCGACGAAAAGCGTGATGACCTCGTATCCACGCTCTCTGAGATAAGGAATGCAAAAGCTCGTATCGAGTCCACCCGAGAATGCGAGCACAACTTGGCTGTTCAAGACGCAACCTTCTTTCCCGCTGAGAGCAGCGTTGTCATCAGTGCTTTTTGCACATGGAGACGATTCTCAGCTTCGTCGATTACCAGCGAATAGGGCGCGCTAACGACTTCGTCAGTTGCCTTGACGTTTCGGCGCAGTGGCAGACAATGACTGAAGAGTGCGCGATCTGTGCGCTGCATCTTGTCAGCGTCGACGATGAAATGTCGGTGTGCTTCTCTGATAGGCGCTTCGTCTTGCCATCGTCCGAAGTAGGGAAGGGCTCCCCAACTTTTGGCGTAGACGACGTGAGCGCCTTCGTACCCTGTCGCAATGTCGTGCGTGACCGTCAACGAACGGCCCTGCGATTCGGTGAGCGATCGAGCGGCATCCATGTAGCGTGCATCCAATGTGTACTCGGGTGTTGGACACAAAAGGGTGACATCGAAGCCAAATTTTGCGGCGATGATGAGTGCCGAGTTCGCAACGGCCGTGTTGAGCGGCTTTGGATGGTACGTCCACGTGAGGAGGAATTTCTTGCCGTCCGTGGTGCCCAGGCGCTCGCGGAGCGTGAGCATGAGCGCAAGTTCCTGGCACGGATGCGTGATCGTCTCGAGATTGAGAACGGGGACCGTCGCATAGCGTGCAAAGAGGCCCAAGACGCTGTCCTGTCGATCTTCCTCCCAACGCTGGAACTTGGGGAAAGCACGCACCGCAATCATGTCGCAGTATCGTGACAAGACGCGCGCGACTTCTTCAACGTGCTCCTCGGCGTCCCCGTCCATAACGGCACCTTCACGAAACTCGATCGGCCATGCGCCTTTGCCGGGTTCGAGCACCACTGCATGACCCCCCAGTTGATAGATTCCGATCTCGAACGACGTCCGCGTGCGTAGCGATGGGTTAAAAAAAACGAGCGCGATGGTCTTGCCCACGAGCAATGGGCGAATGCGGTCTCTCTTGTGCTCGCTCGCTGAGGCGAGAATCTTCTCGAGTTCCTCGCGGGACCAGTCGAGCGTAGAAATGAAGTGACGCATGGGGGCCTCGAAGCGGTTGGCCCCTCTTTAGAGCACGGGCGCACCCCTGAACAACAACGCAATGTGCGTTTTTGCAAGCCCTCGGGGACTCTTTGTGGGGATAACCACGGGTCACCACCGTTGAGTGTTTCGAGCGCATTTCGAGGGTGATACTAACTTCTGCTTATGGCGCGGAAGACAAAGCGCGGAGACGGGGTGGTTCTTCCTTCTGCTTTGATTGGCAATGGCGGAGCGGAGGCGGCGTCCTCCTCCTCCGTCGATCGCGGGTTGTTCGTGGTCGGTGCGCTTGTTGCGCTGGCGGTGGGTGCCGCCGTTGGTTGGATTGCGCGCGGTGGTGAGGTGCGCGTCGAGAACACGGTTCAAAGTGGTCTCGCTCGCCGGCTGATAACGAACGAGTACAAGTTCATTGAACCACTCCTCGGTTGCGAAACAGAGCCGCAAGAGACGCGCGCAATCGTGTCGCTCAAAGAAGAAATCGGTCGATTCGTTGCTCAAGAAGCGAATGCGGGACGCGTCACGCGCATGTCGATTTACTTCAGCGACCTCAAGACCGGACGCTGGACCGACTACAACGAGCGCGAACGTTATGCGATCGGTAGCTTCAACAAGCTGCCAGAGTTATTTGCAGTACTAAAACTTGCGAGGGAAAATCGTCCGCTTCTCGATCGGCGCCTGCGCGTGCCAAGCCGCCTTGCGGACGCAACGGGACTGTCGTTTCCACCAAGTCAATCGTTGCAGCCGGGCGCCGAGTACACCGTCGACGCTTTACTTGAAGCGATGATCACACGTTCCGACAACGATGCGTTCTTTCTGCTCGCAGAGACGTTCGGTAAGAAGCCCTTCGACGAGGTGTATCGCGATCTCGGACAGTGGGAGCCGCCCGTTGAACGTGACAATGACAGCGTTACGGTGGCAGCCTACCCAGACTTTTTTCGAACGCTCTACAACGGGACGTACCTCGGCCGAAAGCTCTCCGAAAAAGCGCTCGAAATCTTGTCGAAGTCCGAGTTCAAGATTGGTCTCGTCGCGGGTGTACCGCCCGGTACGCTCGTTGCTCACAAGTTTGCAGAAAGAGGTTCGGTACCGCCGCATGGAGGCGATGAGCTGCATGACTGCGGAATCGTCTACTTTCCTGACCATCCTTACGTGCTCTGCGTCATGTCGCACGGACCGAACCGCCTGAAGATGCCGCTCAGTATCGCGGGCGTTTCGCGCGTCGTTTACGGTTGGGTGCAGCAACACGTGAGCGTGTTAACCAGCGACTGACGGCGTTTTGCCATCACTGAAAAATTCCGCTCCAATTGGTGATCGTCGCAATTGCGGTGTGGGTTGGCGCAGGCCCCTCGTCTCCGCGTCATCTCGGTGAAACAACGAGTCGGTGCATCCGAACGTTGCGTGGCATGCACGTTCTGGTGTTCACCGCGCGCGCGCACAGGGCCGGCTTGGCCACCTGCAAAGCCAGGCCGCGAACCAACGCCGTCGCGTTGCTCGCCGCCGCTTGTCTTGTGGCGTGTGCGAGCTCCGCCGAAGAAGGCCCTGTGGCGTCAGTCGCATCGGCAGATACGGTCCCGACGGTGGCCGATAAGGTGTCGTCCGGCTGTTCCACCACGGCGGTGTGGGGACTTGCGACGCAGCTTGTTGAAGAGCTCGAGTGCATGCAGCCGGGGCTCTTCGGTCGCATCGATGGGGATCCAAACATCACCCTAAACGCAGCTGCGTTTCCCTTCATGCAGAAGCCGGCAGCGGAAGCCCTTCGCAAGGCTGCTGCGCTACAGTCAGGAAAGTTGACGATCAACTCGAGCCTTCGAACGCTGCCTCAGCAGTACCTTCTCTATCAATGGTACAAGGCTGGCCAGTGTGGAATTACGCTTGCCAGCGCTCCGGGCGGAGGCAACCACCAGCAAGGTCTAGCTGTCGATGTGCAGGACAACGCGACGTGGCGCGCATCGCTCGAGTCGCAAGGTTACAAATGGCTTGGCGCCGGCGACGTTGTTCACTTCGACTACAAGGCCGGCGGGACGAACATCGCAGGCGGGTCCGCGCTCGCGTTCCAGAGGCTTTGGAATCGTAACAATCCGAATGATAAAATAGCAGAAGATGGCGACTACGGACCTCAGACGGAGGCGCGCCTTCTCAAGTCTCCGTCGGTGGGCTTTGCCCAGGGGGCTATCTGTAAGAATACGACGGTAGGCCCGCCGCCAATCCCGGTTGACGAAGGCCCTGAGGCGAAAGCGCCTGAGAGTAGCGAGGGTGATCCCGCGGATACGCACGTCACAGAGGATGCGAGTGGCGTTGCGTCTCAACCGGGTGGTTGTGCCACCTCACCGCAAACCGGGGGCAAAACTGGTTGGGCAGTCTTTGCGCTGCTCGGTCTCGTGATCGCGCGTCGTCGCGTGTCGGTGAAAAAGTAAGGAAAGTTGACGGTTAGTCGCGATGTCGTTTGCGAACGTAAGCGATAAGCGCGACACATAGCGCATACCAGCCAGCGTTTCCTGCGTTTGATCCTTGCCCGACTTGGCATCCACCAGTGGCGGGTTTGGCATCGCCATTGACCAACTGCGTCTTATCAGGCTGCGTAACCGCGTCGCGTGGTGGTGGTGACGCGTCCAGCGTCCCAGCTCCAGACCCTGCATCCTGCGTGATCCCCGCATCGTCCCAGGGCGTCGGGTTTGGAGGCGCCGTGCCCACGTCAGGCCGACCGGCGTCCGGAGGACCCGCCTCGGGTGGTGCGGCTTCGGGAACGCTCGCTTCTTTCACTGACGAATCGGGTGGAGCCGCCTCCGCTGCATTGGCGTCGAGGGCGCCGGCCTCGGGGGTGTTTGCTGCGTCTGGCGTCGATGGTAAAGAAACTTCACTTTGTGCGTCAACGGCCCCCGTTCCAGCGTCCGCTACCGGCGTCGAGACCCAAGACGCGGGTGGATAGCCACCGTTCGTCGCTGCGCGCAGGGCTGCTGCGCGAATGAGCGCTGCGTGCGAATCCACGCGTGTGTAGATGCTGTAGACGCAGTTGTCTTGCGCGTCGCGACCCGCACGTGATGCGACGCCGACGCTGAGCGGCGTGCCGAGGCCGAAGCTTCGTTGTTCAAATGCCGACGAGCCCGAATCTCCCGGACACAAGCCGCCGCCACCAAAGAACTCTTCGGGCGGGTAGGGCCAACCGCTGACGCCATTGCAGTCATAGTTGGGATCGCCGTAGCCGGTTACGCAAAGGAGATCGACGTTCGAAAGGATGCGGCGCTGGCCCATGCCGATCGTGTTGGCGGTTGCGAAGCTCGTCTTGCCAAAACCGATCGCGGTAAATGCGGGCGTGACGGTCTTGTGATCCGTCATTGGCGTCAAGAGTGGCGCTGCCGGCGTGACGCCTGCCACGCTCGATGACAATTCAAGCACGGCGATGTCTTGTCCGCAGAAGGCGCTGGTTGCCGGTGTAGAGATCTCCCTCACGCCGTACCAAGTCGTGCATGACGGCGAGAGAATGTCCGAACACGTCGACGCAAGCACTGCGCTCGGGGATACATTGGTTCCAAAAGTTGACGTTCCACAAGTGACGCTTGCCGGGGTGCTCGCGATACAGTGACGCGCCGTAAGGATGAGGTTCGGGGCAATCAGTGTTCCGGAGCAGAGGGTGTTGTTATTGACAATTAGCCCCATGCTGAACGTATGAGTGGTGTCCAGAGTCCCACCTTGAATGGGGTCGAAAGACGACTCCACGGCTGAAGGCGCACAGGCGCTCAGCATGAAAAACAAAGGAAGATCGCGAGCGCGCGGCATCGCTCAGTCGAACGGTCTCGACGATGAATGCTTGAGTTCCCCGAAGGCTCTCTATGGCAGCTTGCCTTGGGGTGTGTCACAAGACCCGCCCACCATGAGCTTCGTCAAACTGCGGACGCCGCGCGGCGATCGGGATCACGCGCTGCGGTCCTTTGTCCCGACTACGCGCCAGGAGATGGCTGCTCGCGGCTGGGACGCGCTCGACATCTTGATTGTGACTGGCGATGCGTACGTTGATCATCCTGCGTTCGGTCCTGTGCTCATTGCGCGTTTTCTCGAGGGTCGTGGCTTTCGCGTTGGCATCGTCGCGCAGCCCAAGTGGGACAGCGTCGATGACATTGCGAGCATGGGCAAGCCGCGGCTCTTCGTTGGTGTTGCAGCGGGCAATCTCGACTCCATGTTGAACAAACTCACCGCACAAAAAAAGGTACGCAGTGAGGATCAGTATTCGCCCGGCGGCACGACTGGCATGCGGCCCAATCGTGCGACGATCGTGTACGCGAATCTCTGCCGTCGGGCATTCCCGGGAGTGCCGGTCGTACTCGGTGGCATCGAAGCATCGCTCCGTCGCATCGCACACTACGACTATTGGTCAGACGAAGTGCGTCGCTCGATCCTGCTCGATGCCAAGGCCGACTTGCTCGTCTTCGGAATGGGCGAGCGCCCCGCATGGGAGATCGCCAAGCGTCTCGCAGACGGTGAGCCCGTAGCATCACTCACCGACATCCGCGGCACCGCGCACGTGAAGAAGAACCGCAGGGCATGGGAGCCTCTGCTCGAGGAGCAAAGCCGCTACGTGACCGATGGTAAACTTTTGGTACTGCCTTCGTACGCAGACGTCAGCACCAGCAAGGAAGCGTTCGCGCGGATGTCGCGCATGTTTCAGTACGAGACCAATGCTCACAACGGCCGGCCCCTTCTTCAAGTGTTCGGCGAAGATGCGGTCTACTTCAACTCGCCCGCGCTCCCGCTAACAGAGGGCGAGATGGACGGTCTCTACGATCTTCCGTTTCAGCGAAGGGCCCACCCCAGCTACGGCGACAAAAAGATACCTGCCTTCGAAACGGTGAAGCATTCCATTGTCACCATGCGAGGCTGCTTTGGGGGCTGCACCTTTTGCAGCATCACCGAACACGAAGGTCGGATCATTCAAAGCCGTTCCGAAGACAGCGTGCTCCGCGAAGTGCGGCAACTCTCGCGAATGGCCGGATTTTCAGGCGTGATCACCGACGTCGGGGGTCCGACCGCGAACATGTACCAAATGACGTGCAAAGACGACGCGACAGAGAGTGCGTGTCGCCGTCTATCGTGCGTGCATCCGGGCGTGTGCGAAAATCTGATCACCGATCACAAACCGCTCATCGGCCTCCTCAAGAAAGTGCGGCAAGAACCGGGCATCAAGCGCGTCTTCATTGCGTCGGGCATTCGATACGATCTCGCCGAGCGTAGTCCCGAGTTCATTGGCGAGCTCGCGCGTCATCACACGGGGGGGCAACTCTCTGTTGCGCCCGAGCATTCGAACCCCAACGTGCTCGATAAGATGAAGAAGCCAGGAATCGAAAGCTACGAACGGTTCGCGCAAGCGTTTTGTCAAGCAAGTGAACAATCAGGTAAGGACCAGTACCTCGTCCCGTACTTCATCACAGGGCACCCTGGTTCGACATTGACCGACACCATAGAGCTCGCGCTCTACCTCAAGCAAAATGGCATGCGACCTCGCCAGGTGCAGGATTTCATCCCGACCCCGATGGCAATCGCCACGGCGATGTACCACACCGGTATCGATCCGTTGTCGATGAAGCCCGTCTATGCGGCCCACGATCTTCGCGAAAAACGGATGATGAAGGCACTCATCTTCTATTGGGACGCTCAGCACTGGCCGCTTGCGCGTGAGGCTCTTCGAAAAGCAGGCCGCCCAGATCTCATTGGCAAAGCGCAGCACTGCTTGGTGCCACCCGACTATGCCGATCGCCAGTTTAGTGCGATGGGGCCAAGGCCCGTGCGGAGCACAAAGGGCATCAAATACGCTCCGTCACGACCCGCGAAGGAACGTCCAAAAAGGCAATTACCTTAACTATCTGCCTGGTCCCAAAATGAACGCGAGGGCAACGGGAAGGCGCTGCGCCCAATAGACTTCGCTGTGCTGCCCGCCAGATTGAACGACGTGTTTGAGGGTGACGTTGTCTTTGTAGCCAAGCGTACGGTAGGCCTCGGCGAGCTTTTTCGTGTCGTCGACGCCATCTTTTGATGACCCTCCATCTCCGCTATCGACGTACACGCGAACTGGCCGAGGGGACGTTGGGCTTTTGGCCACTGCGCCGAGGAGCCAAACATTGTTCCACCACGTGGACGGGCTCATCGCGCCGATAAGACCAAACGTTCCAGAATGGCCGATCCCTGCGTACGAGCTAATGAGACCGCCGAGCGACGAGCCCAGCATCACCGTATCTTCGCGACCGGTTAGCGTGCGCAGCTCGGCATCGACGGTCGGCTTGAGTTCCTTTTCGAGCATGTCGAGATACGCGTCCCCGCCACCTCCGCCATAGTCAGGATCCTTGACGGGTGTGTATTCGCTCATGCGCGCGTTGGTGTTACCAACGCCGATGATGATGGCCTCGCGGATCATCCCCTTGTCTACGCCGTCGTCCATGGTCTCATCGGCTTTCCACTCGTTGCCGCCGAATGCGAGGCTTGGGTCAAAGAGATTTTGCCCGTCGTGCATGTACACGACTGGAAATCGCGCCTCCGTGTTTTCGGAATACGTTGGCGGCAGATAGACGTAGACCGGACGCGCGTTGTTGAGCGTCTTCGATGCAAACGAAGGCCAGCGTGTGGTGACGGCACCTTTGGTTGTCTTGAAGTGCGGATAGAGGTGCGTGGTTTTGCCGGGTGCGATCACGTAGTTCGGTCCTTTGGACCAATCGCTGTCGTTGAGGAGTGGCTTGACCTCGAGGTCTGTTGTCAATGCAGTTGACGACCACTGCCATGCGTTGGTGCCAGCCGCCGTCAGGGTTGCGCCCGTGGTCCAGTTGAGGGAGCTCGCCGAACCGCGCAGCGTCATCGTAGACCCGCCCGCAACTGGATAGTGCACGACAACCGTTGTGACGTTGGAGAGCGCGTCCGTTGCTTTTGCGTCCACAACAGCATCGGGTGTTGCATCGTGAGCGTCGGACGTTGCGTCCGTCACTGGACTGCCATCAACGCCACTGTCGAGCAGGGCAGCCCCATCGTTCTGAGGCGCGGAGCCATCGCGTCCGCCGTCAACTGAATTGACCACCGTTCCATCGCTGCATGAGGCGATGGCCCACGCCGTAAAGCTTGCGAGCGAGAGTCCCCTTGCCATCTTCATGCGCGCGAACGTGCGAGCGGCGCCTGGGTGCGTCAACGGAAGATCCGAGCCACCTTGGCTCGATCGGGTCACAAGTCGTGCATTTGGCTACGCGATGGCTTCAAAGTTACGGTCCCATTTCAATTGTCGTCTTGTGGATGCCGCTGCGGTAAATGGGGCGTCCCATGAAGAGTGCCAGCGTGTTCGCGATTGCGGTTGCCCTCTCGGCCTGTGGTCCAAAGGCGCCGCCTCAAACGTGCTTTGCGGCGAACTCAATGCGTCAGCTCACGGTCATTGAAGACAACTTTGATGCCGCGCGTGCTGCTGCTGCGAAGCGGAAAGTTCCGCTGGTTGTCGAAGCATGGGCGCCGTGGTGCCACACGTGTCGAAGCCTTCGCGAAGTCGTGATGCGCGATCCGCAAATCGTCAACTTGGGTGACGTTGTGCAATTTGCGACCCTCGACGTGGACCGCAAAGAAAACGAGGCGTTTCTCGAGCGGTTTCCAGTGAAGTCGCTTCCGACGATCTTGATCTTCGATCCGAACGATGACGTCCCAGCGGTCAAGTGGCTGGGCGCCCTCACGGTTGACGAGTTCCAGTCCCTCATTCGCGGACAGACAGCCAAGCATGACGATCACGATCCTTTTGCCGAGGGCGATACCGCAAGTGCGGTGGGCGACAATCCTCGCGCGATCCGTGCATATCGAACGTCGCTGTCGAAGCTAAAGGTGGGCTCGCCCGAAGAGGCGCGCGTCGTCGATTCTCTCGTAGCGCGGCTAACCGAGATGGGCGCGCACGTGGAGTGCCTTCGTCTGGTGCGCGAACGTCAAGCCGCGCTTCACAACGGAACGTCTCGTGTGAACGTCATAACGACCGGTTTGCTCAGCGCCATCGAACTTGAGGAAAGTGGTCATGAGGCGATGCCCGCACTCGAGCAGGCGGCACTCGAGTTGGCGCGTGATCAGAAAGTTAAGTTACTTGCCGATGACCGCTCGGCACTTTTTGAGGCTGTCGTTGCGGCAATGAAAGCGCGCAAAGCAGACGACGCGCAACGTCGTGCCGTAGCGCTCGAGTGGTCAACGTTTCTTGAGGGTGCCGCCGAGCACGCGGTCGGCAAAACGCGCGCGGTGTTCGATGCACACCGCACGGTTGCGTATCTCGAGCTTGGCGAATTCAAAAGGGCGCAGAAGATGCTCGAGGCGAGCGCTCTCGCCGACCCGGCCGACTACAATCCTCACGCCCGCCTTGCCGCAGTGCACCTCGCTGCAGGACATTTTGACGTGGGACTGTCGGCGATCGAACGCGCGCTCGCACTCTCGTATGGGCCTCGCAAGCTTCGGATTTTCAAAACAAAGATCGAGCTGCTCGCAAAAAAGAGCGATGGGAAGGCCGAGCAGAGTGCAATCAAGGCAGCACTCACGTACGCGAAAACCATCAAACTGACGCCCAGTCATGAGCGCCTCGTTTTTGCATGGGGACAGCGGCAGTCGAAACTCGCAGCCCAGCTCGGGTCCGAGTAACTACTTTTCGAGGACGCAGAAGCCGGTGCTGCTGCAGCTTGCCCGCACCGAAGGTGGTGCCGTGCAGCCTACGCAGTCTTTGAGTTTGCACGTAGGATCGGCTTCGTCGATGTAGCTCGCGAACGTCGCATTGACGGCGACATAGTCGTCAGTTTGGCAGCTGCAGCAGGCGGTGTGCTGGACAGAGCAGTCAGCGTTGCTTTTGCATGAAGCGTACGAAGACGTGCTGACGTCAAAAGCTTCACAAGATTGACTTTTGCATGATGCAAGTAAGTTGGCGTTCGTTGTCTGCGCGCACTTGGGGCAGTTGCTGGGTGGCGTGCACAAGCTTTCATGGAACGCGCTCGCCGCCGCAGTCTTTACGCCGGTGACGTCCTTCAGCGACGGCCCTCCGCATACGCCACAGCAAGTGGTTGATGCGATCGAGCACTCGGGCGTTCCCGTGCAAATCTTCCAATCGGGGATGGGTGAGCCTACGTCGGCTGGGCTGGCGTCGAATGTCGTGGCGTCGACCGCGCTCGCGTCAATTGCGGATCCCGCATCAACTTGCCCGGCGGGAAGGGCAACTGTTTGGCCGCCGCATGCCACAAGACCAAGTGCAAGCCCAACGAGCGCTCGATTCATCGTGCACCTCCCAGAGTTCGTTGCGATTCTATCACCGCACCGTTACTTTCGCGAGCCAACCATGACTCAAGACGAAGCGAAGAAGCTGGCGGGTGAGGCGGCGCTGCGAGAGTTGCCAAGCGCAGGCGTCATTGGACTTGGCACGGGTTCGACAACACGTTTCTTCATCGAAGCGCTCGGGCGCGCGGTGCAAGCCGGCGGCAAGTATATCGGCGTTCCAACATCAGAGTCGAGCCGCGCGCTTGCGTCGTCGCTCGGCATTCCGTTGCTCAGCGACGACGGCCCGTGGGATATCGACGTCACGGTCGACGGCGCTGACGAAGTCGACGATGCGCTCGAACTCATCAAGGGCGGCGGCGGCGCGCAGACGCGCGAAAAGATCATCAACTTTGCCTCAAAACGAAACGTCATCATTGTTGACGAAACAAAGTTGTCTTCACGCTTGGGCGAGCGATGGGCCGTACCTATCGAAGTGTTGCACTTCGCGCACGCGCAGACCGCCAAGCAACTCGCGGCCTTTGGCGTGGTGACTACACGCATGCGTGACGGCGCGCCCAGGATGACCGATTCGGGCAACTTCCTTTACGATGTTGCGACTGGCCCAATTGCCTCTCCACGCGCGCTCGACGCAGCGTTGCGCAACGTTCCTGGCGTCGTCGAGACCGGACTTTTCTGTGGGCGTGCGGATGTGGTGCTCGTTGCGGGCGCCAACGGTGTGGGAAGGCTCCTGCCAAACGGTTGAAATCAAGCGGTTGTTTTGTCGTGCGACAACGACGTCGTTGGGTGCATACAATGCGCGTTCGGCGATCCCATGTCCAAAGACGACTCAACCGGCCACATCATCCAATCGCTCGCGATCAACGTCACGATCGCCATTGTAAAAGGCATCGCCGCATTCTTCACCGGATCGGGCTCGATGCTTGCCGAGGCGATTCACTCGTCCGCCGATTGTGCCAATCAGTTGCTCCTGCTCGTCGGCGTGAAGCAAGGCAAGCGTGCTCCGGATGCGAGTCATCCGCTTGGGTACGGAAGGGCCGTCTACTTCTGGTCGTTTATGGTCGCGTTGCTCTTGTTTTCGGGCGGCGGTGTTTTTTCGATCTACGAGGGCGTGCACAAAATTATCCATCCCGAGCCTGTCGAGCGGGTCTGGCTGGGCGTGGGCATTCTCTTGATTTCACTCGTGCTCGAAGGCGGAGCAACGATCTCAAACATGCGCGAGATCAATCGCCGCCGAGGCCAATTGACATTTGGCGAATACCTGCGCGACACCAAAGATAGCGACCTCATCGTCGTGTTCGGTGAGAACTCGGCCGCCGTACTGGGCCTCGGACTCGCAATCGTCGCGCTCCTTTCGTCTTGGTTCACCGGCGACGGGCATTGGGACGGTTACGGCAGCGTGGCGATTGGCCTGGTGCTGGTTGGTGTGGCGATTTTCCTCGCGCGCGAGGTTCAGTCGCTCTTGATTGGAGAGGCCGCAGACTCCGCGATCGCAGAAACCATCAACGTCATCGTGCGCGATGCGCCAGAGTACCGACGTGTGCTCCACTTGATTACGGTGCAGCAGGGGCCTGGCGAAGTGATAGTGGCGGTCAAGTTGGCTTTTCAAGAAGGCGTGTCGGGTGCCGATGTGTGCGTGTTGATTGACGCTTTTGAAGCCAAGCTCCGCGCAGTGCGCCCAGACGTTCGCTGGTGTTTCGTCGAACCCGACATCCCACGAGACTTGCCGCAGTCCACCTGATGCGTCTCGACTCCCTCGCAGTTGCTGATTTCGCCCTCAGGTTCATAAGTCGATGGCCGTTCGACTGATGACATGAGCCGTATGTGTTCTGAGTGTGGGGCGGAGCTGATGCCAAGTGTACGCGCAATCAAGGTGCATGTGTCGCACGCGCCATCGAGTCCAGCGGTGTCGGCGGTGCAATGCATCGATTGTGGGCGCCTCTATCCAGATGCTCATGAGGCAAAGCTCGTATCGCCCGAATGGGCCGCGGCCTCACTTCCCGATTGTCGTTAGCGTCCTGCCGGCAAGACTCAGTTGCTCTCGAGACGCGTCACTTTCCTTTGGTGACACGGCTTTGCGTGAACTGAGGTTCGCTCTTATTTTCGCAAAGCGGGACGAGCTTCTTCCAGGCGGTCGATAGGCGGCTACCGTCTCGTTTCCATTCGAGCAAAACCTCGCTGGGCTCGATCCCATCGGTCAGGTTTTCGGCAAGAGCCTCGACCATGACCAGCTTGACGTGCGCGGGCGTTCCGTCGACGCGCCCGCGAAGGTGGGTGGCTGTCTGATAGCCGTCGCTCGTCACTTCGGCGAACCATTGGTCATCTTGCTTGACGATTTTGATCCGATGAGACGCAACTCTCTTGTCGCCCTCCTCAGACTTGCCGCACTCCTCGTGCGCGATGAACGTGCCTGTCCACGAATCGAGATTGACGTGAGCAGCTGGTGCGACGGGCTCTGCCGTGAGCGTGACGTGGGGTGCAGCAGACGACGACGTTGGACTCGAAGGAGGGGCCGTTGCACGCGCCATTCGAGCGTCCGAGATGCCGGGTATCCAAGCGGGCTCACGCGCACATGACGCGCATCCGAGTGCAACTGTAACGATGCAGGCGACAGGAGCGGTGGCGTCGCGCATGGAGTGTTCGAGCCTCACTCACTCAAGCTTCATCTTGATAGAGGACGGCGGCGGATACGTCGTGCTTGTGGTGCTGTAGGGTTGAATGTGGACAATCACGCGCTCGCAAACGCCGATTGTTACACCGTAACCGTTGGACTTGGTGAGGCCGGGGCACCAATTGGAAGCTCCCGTTTCGGGGCTAATTGCAGCGGTGACCGAACCGTTTTTTCCTTCGCTTACCGAGCCAGTGCATGCCTTGCGATCCGTGTCGGTTGAAGGACGGGTCGAGCGTCGGTAAACCGTGAGAAGCGCATCGTACTGCACAGTGCCCGTGCAATATGCCCAAGTGGAAAGCGTGGCGGGTGCGTTCGATGTGTTCTGAACGATGAGCATGCGGGATGGCTGGCTCGTTGTACTCAGCGATGTCATGGGGCAGGAGCCGGACACGAGTTTTGGATATGTGTAGGCGGCGTCGTAAGTCGGAAACACCTCTTGCGTGTAGCCGAGACCGTTGAGTTCAACGTCGACACCAATGGTGTCGCAGCCCACGAGAATTTGACCTGCGTTCGACGTGCCACCGCCAGGCGCGGCATTGAGGACTGTGATTGAGAGTGCGCCCGCCGCCGTGATCATGGTGGTTGGCACCGTTGCGGTGAGCTTGATCGAACTCACATAAGTCGTGGTGAGCGTGGTGCTGTTCGCACGAACTTTCGAGCCGGAGTAGAAGCCGGACCCGTTGACCGTGATGGTCGTCTGGGCGGAGCCCAAGATGATTGCGGTAGGCGATACTGTCGTGATGACCGGCGTTGGGTTGGTGACCGAGAACGTCAAGACATTTGACGTTCCTCCGCCTGGGTCTGCGGTGACGACCTTGACGTTGAGCGTGCCGGCGGTTGCCAAGCTGCTACCCGGAATCGTTGCCCGAAGGGAGGTAGCGCTAATGAACGTCGTCGTCATTGCGACATCGGCGATGTAGATCTGCGACTGCGACGATACGAAGCCGCTACCGGTGACGGTGAGCGTTACGGTTGACGCACCAGTAAGTGCCGACGAGGGGCTGAGCGAGGTGATTTTGGGTGCAGGGAAACGAACCTGGAATGACGCAGGTGCGCTCGTTCCGCCTCCTGGAGATGGGTTGGTGACCGTCACGGGGTAGCTGCCGGCGGTCGTCATGTCGGTGGCTTGAACGACCGTGTCGACGCGATTGGTGCTGACGTACACGGTGGGCAACGCCTTACCGTTGAAGTTGACAACAGACGTTGGGATGAAACCCGAGCCCGACACGATGAGGCTCGTATTGGGATCACCCACGGTTGCATATCCGGGTGAGATGCCGGCCATCGTTACCGTTGGATTGGTGACCGTGAAGGCAATGCCTTGGGTCGTTCCGCCGCCAGGCGTTGGCGTGCGCACAGTCATTTGAAAGCTGCCTGTTGCGAGCAAGCTTGAGGCCGGAACTGACGCCATCAACGTTGTGCTGTTGACGAAGCTGGTGCTGAGGTCGATGCCGTCGAAAACCACGATCGAGCCGCTCACGAACTTAGTTCCGGTGAGCGTGACCGTGGTGCCCGACGAACCGACGAGCGCATTGGTCGGCGCAAGCGATGTGAGGGTCGGCGCTGGATTGACCACAGTGAAGTCGAGCGGTGCGGACTCGCCGCCTCCTGGCGCCGGTGTGAACGCTGTAACTTTGAGCACACCGGTGGCTGTGAGCAACGTGTCGGCAATCTTCGCGCTCAGCTCTTTGTCGCTGACGTAGGTTGTGACGACGTCGGTACCGTTGACGCGAACGACCGTGCTTTGAATGAAGTCGGTGCCCTTGACCGCGATCGAAGGTCCCGTGCCGCCGAGCTCGCCCTCTGCGGGCGTGAGGCTCGTCAGCGTTGGGATGGCCCGCTGCGCCGGCCCGGTATCCTCGCTGCCAGGAGCATCGGTGTGGGCGTCGCCTCCTCCTCCCCCGTCTGCTCCGACGTTCGACCCGTCGAATCGCGGTTCGGCGACATCGGCATTTGCGCAGCCTGTGCCGGCAGTCCCGAAGGTCACAACGAGTAAGACGGTGAGGATGCTCGCGAGATTGCGCAAACCGTAACGGCGGAAGTCGACCATGAGCCCCCAAATCGCGTCGAGGGACGCGCCAAATTTCTGCTCAAACCCAATCACAAAAACGAGACGCGATCTAGCGTTTCTCGCGCGTTTGTGGGCGAACGAGACAAAATCGGCACTCGAAGCGACCTCGATGCGAAGGGTGCCCCTTTACAGCGCGGCGTCGGTGTTTAGGTTCTGAGCTATCGGTGCGAACGCTTCGTTACCCGCAGCAAGTACCGCAATAACCAGGGTCTGAGCCACCAATTCGTCGTGGCTCACAAGCCCCAATCACTCCCCACTCGATGAGGGTGGGCTCAGGCGGAGGTGTATCCATGTTCAACAATTGGCAAGATTTCGAACGCACGTTTCGAACGCTCGAGCGGCAAGCAAACCGTTCGTTTTTTGAGGGATCGATGGGCTATCTAGAGTGGCCCGCGTCGACGGTCTCATCGGATGACGCTGGGTTTGTCCTCGAGCTCGAGGTTCCTGGCGTTCGAGAACAAGACATTGCATTGACCGTCGAGAATGGCGTTTTGAGCGTGCGGGGTGAGCGTACGCACGAACCAAGAGAAGGCTATCGCGCGCAGTTGCAAGAGCGCCCAGTTGGCAAGTTCAAGCGGTCATTTCGTCTCTCTAGCAACGTCGATGTCGATGGAATCGTGGCGACGCTCAAGGACGGCGTGTTGACGGTGCGCCTGCCAAAGCGACCCGAAGCACAAGCTCGTCAAATCGCTGTGAGTATTTCGTAATATACAAAGATCCGTTTAGATAA
>JAHFDZ010000243.1 GCA_023248745.1 Myxococcales bacterium
TTCTTGGCGGCGCTCGCGTGCGCACTCGTCATCGCGCGCACGGGAAGCCTTTCTTCGTACCTTCACGTCACGTTTGTCGACGTGCCCACGATGTATCGTTTCATTTGGCCGCGAACGATTTCGGACATGCTTGCGGTGCCCAAGTACGCGGGGTTTGCGGGCGTGGCGTTTGCGAGCTCCTCGCTCGTGTTTGCGCTCATCGCAACGAGGCAACTTCCGCGTCGATTCGTGCTCGTAGCGCTCCTTTCTGTTGCTGCGTTGCTCTCCGTGATCGTGCAGCGCAAAGCGTTTCAGTACCACTTTCACCCCGTCACAGCGTCGGTCGCGGTTCAATGGATTGTCGTCCTTATGTGGGCGTGGAACGCTGTTCGATCGCCACCGCCGCGGCTCCATTTTTTGCGGGTTCTGCCGCTCGGCGTTGCCGCCATCCTTTCGGCGCGTGTGGCGAGTACGCTTCACGAGTCTCCACATGTGCAGGCAACGTGGCTCGACACAACAACCGCAGCATATCGTAACGAGCAAAGTTACTTATTGGCGTTTCGTGAGAGCGACTACTTTGGTTGGGACCTGCGTCGAGCGGCGAATTTTCTCGCGAGCGTAACTGCGGAGAGCGAGCGCGTGCAGATGTACGGCATGGATCCGTACGTCCTCTTTTGGAGCAAACGCCTTTCCGCCACGCCTTACATTTATGGATACGATCTCAACGGAGATGCCGCGCTTGCCGGCGGTGCGGGCGCCGTGCCGACCGAACGCGAAAAGGCACGCATTGCCCTCATGATGGAAGCGCATCGGCGCGATTTTGATAGGCGCGTGCGCGAGAAACCGCCCGGTGCCTTTGTGTTTCTCGACAAGTCACCGCTGCTAACAAAGGCGGATGCACTCGCCGATTTCGAGGCGCAGTTGCCGCAAACATCGGCGTGGTTTCACGCGGAGTACGTCTTGGCGAGGTCGTTTGATACTGCGCACGTTTGGTTGCGACGCGATCTTGTCACAAGCACGACGCACGAGCGTGACATGGGCGCACCGAAGGCTGGGCCTCTTTGATCGAGGCGCGGTACAGTTGGTGGCTAAATGCATGAGCCTCCTGATCTGGCGCCGCCTCATAGTGGGCGTAATGGCCCCGTCTCCGGTTACGGTGACGCGCCGGATCTGCTTGCGCCGTCGCTCTACCTCAACCGGGAACTTTCTTGGCTTGAGTTCAACGCGCGCGTTCTTGCCGAGGCGCTGAGTGAGAACGTTCCGTTGCTTGAGCGTCTGAAGTTTCACGCCATCGTGGCCACGAATCTAGACGAGTTCTTTATGGTCCGTGTCGCGGGCCTCAAGCAGCAGCTCACCGGCGAAGTGGACGAGCCGTCACCCGATGGAATGAGCGTCGCCCATCAACTCGCGACGATTTCTGATCGTGTTCACACGCTCATCGCGCAGCAGATGCAAAATTTGCAGGACCATATTATTCCGCGTTTGGCGCAAGACGGCGTGCAGATCGTCAAACCAGACACGCTCCCTAAGGAAGCGCAGGCCGATCTCGACGAGCGATTTCGTAACGATGTCTTTCCTATTTTGACGCCAATCGCCATCGACCCCGGGCACCCGTTTCCTCACGTGCGAAATCGAAGCCTCAATGTCGGCGTGATGATCTCACGCGATGCAAGCGGCGACGTCGGCTTTGCCGTTGTGCAAGTGCCCAGCATGATTCCGCGGCTCATGCCTGTGCTCGGTGTTGTGTCTCCTTCGGGGCAGCCCGCGCGGCATGCGTTTGTGCTTCTTGAAGACCTGATCGCGCGGCACATGCCGACCATTTTCCCCGGAGCGCGAATCCATGGAATTTATGGCTTTCGCGTCACGCGCAACTTCGACCTCGAAATTGACGACGAAGAAGCGGACGACCTTTTGCAGACGATCCAACAAGAGTTGCGACGGCGTGAGCGAGGCAATGCAGTACGCCTCGAGGTTGCGGGTGACCCACCAGACGCGTCACTTTCAAAGTTGGTCAAGGCGCTCAAGCTCGATCTCGAGAAGGACGTCTACCGCACTCCGATCCTCAACGTTGCGGATCTTATGCAATTGGTCAACTTGGATGACCGTCGTGAAATGCGCGATGAAGCCTATGCGCCGCACATCGTTCCGGCCCTGCGCGAAGCCGACGATCTCTTCGCGGTGATTCGCGATCACGATGTTCTTTTGCACCACCCCTACGAGTCGTTTGAGAGCGTCGTCGAGTTTATCGCGCGTGCGGCCGAAGATCCCGACGTGCTCGCCATTAAGCAAACGCTCTATCGCGCGGGGAGCAACTCGCCCATCGTACGTGCGCTCGTGAGGGCTGCTGAGGCCGGCAAGCAAGTGACCGCGATTGTCGAACTCAAAGCGCGCTTTGACGAAGAGTCGAACATCGTATGGGCGCGCACGCTCGAGCAGTCGGGCGCGCACGTCGTCTACGGTCTTTTAGGACTCAAAACGCATTGCAAGTGCTTGCTAGTCGTCCGTCGAGAGAAGGGCCGCCTAAGGCGCTACGTTCATCTCGGAACCGGCAACTATAACCCGACAACCGCGCGTTACTACACCGATCTTTCGGTGCTCACTGCGCGCGCCGACGTCTGCGAAGACGTATCGTCGTTGTTCAACTTGCTTACCGGTTACAGCGCGCCCGCAAAGTGGAACAAGCTTCTTGTCTCTCCGCTCGGCTTGCATGAGGCGATCTTGGGTCTCATCGTGCGCGAATCCGATCATGCACGCCGCGGTCGTCCGGCGCGCATCATCGCGAAGATGAACGCGCTCGTGGATGCAGACGTGATCGAGGCGCTCTACCGCGCTTCTCAAGCAGGCGTAGAGATCACGCTGCTTGTGCGTGGCATCTGCTGCCTTAGGCCTCAGGTGCCCGGCGTTAGCGACAATATCGAGGTGCGTGCGATCGTCGACCGGTTCTTAGAGCATGGTCGCATCTTCTATTTTGGCAACGACGGCGCCGATGAGGTCTTTGTTGGAAGCGCCGATTGGATGCCGCGGAATTTTCACCGCCGCGTCGAGGTGGTTGCTCCAGTCGAAGATGCGAACGCGAAGGCCCGTCTCATTGAACTGCTCAAGTTGCAAATAAGCGACAACGTCAAGACGTGGATCCTTAGGCAAGATGGTGTCTACCAGCGCAGTGAACCCAAAGAAGGCAGCGGTGCAGTTCGCAGTCAGACACGCTTCATCGAGCTCACGCGCGAGCGCCTCCGTGTTGCCGAATCGGCGGTGAGGCCGTCCACACGCTTTCACTTGGCTCCCGCCGCCGTATCTTCGCCTGCCGAGAAGGCTGAGTTGCGGCGCGCAAAGCGAGAGCGTACAGAACCCAAACGCTCATGAAGTTTGCTGGCATGTCCGGAGGGGAATTGGCCCTCGTCGTCTTTATCTTAGCGCTTGTTCTTGGCGCGCACGCGGTACCGCTCGCGTTCGGATGGGCTTCTGGGCTCATGGCTCGCAAGGAAATAAAGCCGCAAGACAAGGTCGCGAAGAAAGGTTAGTTTCTTGACGATGCAGGCAGCCGTCGTGGTTTGTGATGCGTCGCCAGACGGAGACCGCGTGTGTGTGGCGCTGCGTTCAGCGGGACATCGCGTGCTCGAGGCATCCCCGCGGCAGCTGCTTTCGTGCGTCGCGGAAGCAAACGCACGTTTCGTGGTGATCGACGCCGACGGCGAAGCGAGCTTTGCAGCATTTCGGGCGCTTCGGGATGATCCGAAGTTGAGTGGCGTTGACGTCCTACTCGTTTCAGAGACCCGCGTGCTCGATCGCAGCGCTGCAATGGACTTGGGCGCGAGCGGCCTCTTTGGAAGGCCGGTTGATGACGCGCAGGTTGTCCGCAAAGTGAACGCACTTCGCGAAGGCGCATCGTCCGGTGAGTTTGCTGCCGCGCTTCCGGCTCGGCCGTCGCCGCACCCACCACAGCGCTCGGTTTCGCACTTGGCAGACCTCGAGGCCGACGGCGTTAAGAGTATTTTGACGCCTCTTCCCGCCGAGCTTCTTCTGCTGCTCGCAGAACCTATTGGCGACGACGGGTTGCCCGAAGAAGGCGACGAACGCAAAGGTTCGGGACGAACGCCTTCCGCTGAAAATCGAGATCCGCGTTCGCTAGCACCTCCACCCTTTGCGTCGCGTTCAGAGCGACCGAAGGCGCAAATGCCATTGCGCACATTTTCGATACACGAGTCGGAAACCACTGCGCAACATCGCCTTGGCGCAGCCATCGGAGGTCGAGAATCCGGCCACTTCGTCGTTCGTGCAGACACGTCAGAATGGGCGTTCGTGGTGCGAGAAGGCGATCTCATTTGTGTTTCAAGTACCGATGCTCCGCACAGCTTCTTCTCGTTCCTTACGGTGCGTGGCGTCATCGCACGTTCGTCTCGCGCTTCTCTGCTCGAGCAACCTTCGCACTTCGGTCCCCGTGCAGCGACTGCTGCCGTGGCGCTCGGAATCTTGCAGGCGATCGAAGTGCAAGATTTCTTGGCGAGCCATGCCGATTGGCTTCTCGCAATCTTCGTCGCTTCCAATCAGCTTCGCGAAAGCAGTTGGCTGCCGCTCGATTCCGATGCGCTCGATCTCTATGCAACCGACATGGTTCCATTTGCGGCACGCGAAGGCGCGTCGACGTGGGTCGAATCGCATCGGCGCGCGATCGAGCCCGAGCATGCCTTCGATGCGCTGCGGGGTGACTTTGTGCTTGCGCGTGGTGAGCAAGACAGACTTTTGGCGCTATTGACGCCGGAAGAAGAAGCCGTGCTGTTGCCGCTATTGGAGAAGCCCGTTGGGGCATTGCCGCATGAACCGCGATCGATACGTGCGGTTGCAATTGCGCTCGAGCGGCTCGGCGCAGTGCGATTTGTACCAAGGCTTCCGACGGCAAGCGTCGCCACTCCCGAGCCGCTGGCGGTCATGCGCGCACGCATTGCGGTTCGTTCTGAGTTGGTCAAGGAAGGCGACTATTTCGCTTTGCTCGGTGTCGGTGCGTCTGCGTCGGGGCACGAAATTCGGCGGGCGTATCTTGAGCTGCGCCGAACGCTTGAGCCGGCGCGTCTTCCGTATGAGCTCGAGTCGCTCGCAGGCGACGCGGCGACGATCGTCGAGCTTCTTGACGAAGCGTACGAGGTACTTCGTGATAACGGTCGGCGGGAGCGCTACCGGCGTGCAATTACGCCAACGCCGTTCGAATAGGCGTCTACGTTCCCGTCTCTCGCGCATGCGGGCTTGACCGATGGCTTGGTGCGGAACACTGTTCGCACCGGAAGAGGGACGGCAAGCACGATGAAAAAGGGTGAGGAGCGAACATTTTCCACCAAGTCGCCCGATGTTGAGTGGGACTACGTCGTCATCGGTTCAGGCATGGGCGGACTGACGTCGGCGACGATTCTCTCGCAGCTCGGAAAACGCGTTCTCGTGCTCGAGCAACACTACGAACCGGGCGGCTTCACCCACACCTTCAAGCGCAAGCGGTGGCGATGGGATGTGGGCGTGCACGCTGTCGGCGAAGTACACCCAAAGGCGATTTTGGGTCGCTTTTTGCGTAAAATGTCCCGTGGTTCGCTTGAGTGGGCCAACCTTGGCAAGGTCTACGACGAATTCTATTTCCCAGGCCTGCGCATCGACTTTCCCGACAGCCTCACGCAGTTTCGCGCCAACCTCCTCGAGAAATTTCCCGAGGAAGAGGTCGCGATCGACGAGTACCTGCGGCTCGTTCACGTCTGTTCGGACAAAATTCGCCCGTACTATCTTTCACGCGTGCTTCCCGAGAAGTTTGCGCGGTTGGTCGACAGTACCGTCACGCGTCAGGCCCAAGAGCTTCTCACCAAGTCGACTGAGTCTGTACTCGCGAAGATTACGAATTCCGAGCGCCTCAAGACGGTGCTGACGGCGCAGTGGGGATACTACGGCGTCGAGCCAGCGCGCTCGAGCTTCGCGATGCACGCGCTGGTGGCCAAGCACTTCGAACGAGGTGGCTTCTATCCGAAAGGTGGCTCTCAAAAAATTGCCGAGACGCTGATGTCGACGATTGCAGCCGCCGGCGGCTGGACGCGCATTCGTGCCGAAGTCGAGCAAATCGTTATCGAAAATGGTGAAGTCAAGGGAGTTGACCTTAAGGACGGCGAGCGCATTCGCGCAAAGCGGGTTGTGAGTGCGGCTGGAGCCCTGGCAACGGTGAACCGTCTCTTGCCAGCGGACGAGCGAGAGAAGCCATGGGCGCAATCGATCGCAAAGCTCAAACCGTCGCCTTGCCATCTGTGCCTCTACATCGGCTTCAAGGGCGACATTCGCAAGGCAGGAGCGGGAAGCGCGAACAAGTGGTTTTACGAAGTGTGGGGCTCAGACACGATGTACTGGAACGTCGAAGACGAAGCGTCCGAAGCGCCCGTGCTCTACACAAGTTTCCCATCGCTCAAAGATCCCGAGCACGATCCCGGACCCGAAGAACTCCACACCGGCGAGGTTGTGACCTTCGTTCCCTACGACGTGTTTGCCAAGTGGCGAGATGGCCGCTGGCAAAAGCGGGGCAAAGACTACGCTTCGATCAAGAAAGACATCGAAGACCGAATGCTTGCGCAGTTCCTCAAGCACATGCCCGAGCTAAAAGACAAAGTTGCCTATGTTGAACTGTCAACGCCCTTGAGCACCGAGCACTTCACGCGTGCACCCGTGGGCGCGATCTATGGCATCGAGCCCACACCCGAGCGTTACCTCACGCGCCACTTGCGTCCGCGCACGCCAGTGAAAGGCCTCTTCCTTAGCGGAAGCGATATGGCATCCGTTGGCGTGATGGGTGCGATGATCGGTGGGCTTTTGGCTGCAGCGTCCGCTGAGCCGCTGGGCGCGGTGAACTACGTTCGAGAGATGGTCACCGGCAAGTAGGCAAGTAAGCGAACTGTCAACTTGGTGGACAAAAACGGACTTAGCGCGGCGTGATCGGCGCGCAGGTGGAAACGCCTGCGCCGACGATGCGCATGCTGGTGGTCATGTATTCGACGAAGCTCTTGTCGCTCGGCCGATAGCGGCCCACCTTGCTGTTGCCGGTGGCGCTCGCGTAGTAGAGGTAGAAGTCGCCGCCCCAAAACGAGAAGGCCCAGGCCCCGACCGTCGTAATTTGAGAGAGGGTGACGGTGCCGACGGCGGTTGCGTCGGTCTTGCTGATCTCGACAAGCTTTGCGGCCGTTCCAAAGTTCGAATCGACGAAGAAAGCGTAGAGCTTGCCGTCGCCTGTCCCCGTGAGTTCAGGACTCAGATTCGCGAACGCGGACGCAAATTTTTGAACGGGTTTTAGTGCCGCAGGGGGAAGCGGAACGCTCGCAAGCTCGCTCGTTTGGCCCAAGATTGTCGTCTTAGCGACAAAGAGAGTTTCATCCTTGTTGGTGGTCCCGTTGGTCGAGAACCCCATGCCCATTTGGGTCCAGCTGCTGGTGAACGACGTGGCGCTGCACTTGAGCGTTTTGACGTCGACCTTGAAAATCGTGCCGTCCGCGTAGTTGACGTAAGCGTTGCCGTCGCGTGCGACTGCCATCGAGTTCGGTGATGCCGTGGTCGCGCAGGACAGTTGACCGAGCGAGGTGAGCGTCTTGCTCGGCGGGTCGAAGCTGTACAGCTCGGCCGTTTGCGTGAAAAGGTAAACCAACTTGGCGGCTTCGCTGCAATCGTCGCCCACCGCGGAGTCGCCGGAAAAACTCGCGTCAGTCCGCGCGGGATCCCCGCCATCCAAACCGCTCGTATCGTTCTTTCCTCCGTCGTCAAACCGGGCGTTAGCGGCTGTGCCGCAACCGACGACAAGTCCAAGTAACCAATATCGCTTCATGCGCTCGTCCCTCAACTGCGCGCTGCATAGCAATGCTTGCGCGAGGGTGACAGAACCTTCGCGAAAAATGGCTTCCTTCAGCTTGCGTGAAGGCATCGGCGTGTTAACCCGGGCGGTGGAAGTCTCCGCGTGCGACACAAGACGTCGACGCGTGTCTTATGTTTATCGAAAGGCCTCTACCCATGAAATCGTTGCTCCTTGTGTCCGCGTTTCTTGCCGCTTTGACGTCCGCCTCTGGGGTTGCATTCGCAGATACGTGGTCGCCAACGATTAGCGCCGAGCACGGCAAAGGTGGGCACACGTCCCTCAAAATTGTCGAGCCGCATGGGCTCCATGTGGTGGTTCAAACGCCGAGTGGACCGCACGAAGACACCATTCCGACAGTCGTCAATTTACCTGACCAAGACGCCTTTCTCATGGTGACGGTCACGGCTGCAAATGGCGAGAAGTGGGCCCAAAAGGTCGAAATTCACGCACACAAGCAAACCCGTCTTCAGCTTGAGCATCGCGTCGCGACGGCTGCGGCCGGGCCGCAAAAAAAGGCGCGCAAGTACATCGCGCGCGCGGCGAACTTCACCAGTCGCTGCAAAACCCGCACGCCCATCAAGTTTGAGTTCTTGAATGCGGAAGGCCAAACGGCGTTCGAACAAGTGGTCGCACCGGGCGCCGATGCTCAATTTCAAGCCGAAGAAGGCAGCTACGACGTGCGCGCCTACATTCAGGAGAATGGCGCATGGCGTTTTATGACGACGTCAAAGCAACAGGTCAACAGCGATTCGTTCAAGGTGGGGTTCGGCTGCGCACGCCCTGGAAGCGTCCGCGTTGAGTGGTTGTCGCCACGCTAGGCGAGAGCGGTTCGGTTGTTTCGGCGCCGAAGCGTAAGCACCTTCGCGCCAACGCGCGCATTTGCACTTTTCAGAGCTTGCTGCCCGTGCCTACGCATGCCATTTCCCCGCACGCAAGAGACGCGCGAGGACGTGAACAATGCGGCAGATTTGGATCACAAAAGAAGGTCCTCCTGAGGTTCTCGAAGTCAGAGAAGCGCCCGACCCTTCTGTAGGTCCCGGGCAAGTGCGGATTCGCGTCAAAGCGGTTGGAATCAATTTTTCCGATCTGATGGCGCGTCTCGGTCTGTACCCAGACGCGCCGCCCTTTCCATTCGTCGTCGGTTACGAAGTTGCGGGCGTTGTCGATCAAGTGGGAGCCGGCGTAACCCGGGCAGAGCTTGGTGGTCGCGTGATCGGCTTTCCAAAGTTCGGTGGCTATACCGACACACTCATTATCGACGAAGCGTTCGTCTTCCGCATGCCTGCGGCGATGACGTTCGAAGAGGGCGCCGCGATACCGGTGGTCTACCTCACCGCGTTCAACATGATGCTGTTCACCGGCAATCTTCGACCGAAGTCG
>JAHFDZ010000029.1:0-22524 GCA_023248745.1 Myxococcales bacterium
GGAACCCCTCACGCACGCGCTCGAACACCTGGTCAGCGGAAGGGTGCTCATCGGTTGCAAGCACGTACTGAGCAATGGCGACTCGCTGCGCCGAGGGTTGGATACCCACGGATTCGAGAACGGCGATGGGGTCTCGACGCTTCATAAATTTAGAATGTGTCTAACAATTGAAGATGTCAAGAGCTGCGTCGATGCAGACACCGCCTTCAGCGAAAAACGCTCGGGGCGCCAAAGCGGAAGCGTCTTTTCGCGGGCACAAGATTGGGCACCGGCAATGCACCCGTGTTGATTTGCCATGTTCCGTTCACCCCAAAGGTGAGCATGGCGTCATCGTCGGTGAAGCGCGGCGGGTGTGTATTGGCCACACACGTTGTATCGAGCGCTGAGGAGGGCGACTCCATAAATCTGGCAATGAGGTGCGCCGCGCAGCCGGTCTCATCGAGAATTACGCCGTGGTTGCCGTACGGAAATTCGACGTAAGTTTGCCCTTTCGCCGTGAGATGCGTCGCAGCTTGCCGTGCCTCTTCCACGGGCGTTTGCACGTCGAGTGCGCTGTTCATCGTCAAGATGGGAACGGTTCCGCTGTACCAAGCATCCACAAACGAATCGTGCGCGTAGCGAGGCCAACTCGCCGCCACTGCCGGATACTCCTGCAGGCCCGCACCTGCGATCGTCTTGTTGTTCGCGATCAAATTCAACGACTCGCGCGTTGGCGATGGAGAAGGCCAGAGCTCGCCCATAACCACATTGAAATAGAGCGGCATCGAGAACTCTTCATCGGAGAAAAACGAAATCGCACGCGAATCGCCCACGTCGAGCGTACGCAGCGCGGTTTGGTCTTCTGCTGCGCAGCGCGAAAGGCGGTAGATCAGCGCAGGCAAGACGCCGTGGATACGCTCACTTTGCATACTACGGGCGAGCCCATTTTTGATCCCATTGTGAGATAGTCCAGCTGCTTTACAAAGCGTGCCGCCCTTGTGCGCTGCCATCGTCGACTGAACAAACTGCCACGGATTCGCACCGAGCTTCGAGGCGCAAATCGCGTCGTGCTTCACGCAAAGCTCAACGAGTGTCTTGAACACACCGTCGAAGAAGTTGTTCGTATCGGCAAAGGTCGACCCCGGGATGCCGACAGAGTCGAGCACAACGCCACTGATCGGTTGCTGCGCCACTTGAAGAACACGCTGCGCCCAGTAAGTGCCATACGAAACGCCGTAGATGAAGGCCTGTTGCGATGGCTGGCGGGTCGACAAAATGAGTTGATCGACGTCGCGCGCGGCCTCGGACGTCGAGAAACCCGACAAGCCGCCCGCACCCCATTTCTTTTCGAGCTGAGCAACGCAGTCGCTTGCAGTACTGGCCGCGCATTCAAGATTGCTCGAGCGGCCGGTGCCCCGATGATCAACCGCAAAGTACTCGGCGTCGGGCAACGTGCCTCGCATGTACGTCTTCGCGAGGTCGATCATGGCGACACCCGATCCTCCGGGGCCACCTTGAAGCATCCACACCTGTGGCGCGCCGATCTTCACGCTCTTGAGGTGTGCAACATGAACCGAAACCGTCTTTGACATGTCGTTGCCAAGAAGCGGCGCGGCAAAAGTCGCACATTCGTCGGCGCCGCCATAGGCGCGTTCGCACGGACCCCACTTTAGTGTGACGGCGGTCCTTGGCGCGATCACTGGCGCGTCTGCAGTCGCTGCATCGCCACCATCAATACCCATCGACGGTGACGCACCATCGGACGCGATCGTCCAATCATCGAACGATGAGCGACCGCCACACGCAAGCAGCATCAACGAAACGATGAGTGTGAGGCGGCTGCGCATGTGAACGTATTCCTTGGCAACGACAACCGCGATTCGGATTAAGCAGTCTCCCCCGAGTCAGTATCGCAGCGCGATTGACCCTATCGGAGAGTGTCGCGATTGAGACACTACCGTCGCCACGCAAGCCACGCGCCGAATAGCGCTCCGACGATGCCCGCGATCGTCCAGCCCCACCACGGCAAGACGGCGACGCGTGGCACAGATCGCGCAGGCTTTTCGGCGACAACTTTTGGACGCCCAACTTCTGTGGGTCGTGAAACGTCAACGCTGTCGCGCCCGACGCGCACGCTGCGTTGCGTGCCGTAACCGTCACTCGTCGCGTCGCTTGCGCGCGAGGGTGACACGTCGTCCTCGTCCATCGGATGCAGCGTCGCACGCTCGAGTGCCCACGACATCGCAGCGGCGGATCGATAGCGATCGCTGGGTTGCGTTGCGAGCGCATGACTCACAACACGTCGCAGTGCAAGCGATGTAACCTCGGGCAACGAAGGTGCGCTGCGCATCACTTTGTCTCTCATGACTTGCTCAGCCGAACCGACGAACGGACGCTCGCCACTGAGCATCTCAAATAGAACAACACCGGTTGCATAGATGTCGCTCCGACCGTCGAGCTTCAACCCCTCTGCCTGCTCTGGCGCCATATATTCGGGGGACCCAAAGACGACACCATGTTCGGTAACGTTCGCCTGCTGAGGTGCGCCTTGCCTCTTTGCGATGCCAAAATCGATAAGGCGAACTGATTCGTCACTGCAAACGATCACATTATCGGGCTTCACGTCTCGATGAACAATGCCGTGGCTATGCGCGCGTGCAAGCTCATCGCAAAGGCCGCGAGCGATAGCGACGGCGCGCGCTTCAGCAATAGGCCCTGCTTCGAGCAATGTTGAGAGTGGTGCACCCGAAAGCTTGGGCATCACGATGTAGACCTGCTCGACGTCGCTGCTCGGCCCAATGCGCGTTTGCCCAAATTCGAGAACATGTCCGATGCCAAGACGCTGCAGGAGTTCTGCCTCGCGCATCATGCGTGCAACGACAAGCGGCTCGCTGGCTAGCTCGATGTGAAGCACTTTGAGTGCAACTTCGTCGCCACGAATGCGATCAACTGCGTCGTAAACGGTGCCCGTTCCACCGCGCCCAAGAACCCCACGTAGCTCGTAGCGATCCGCAATCACGGATCCTTCCGGGAGTCGCGGAGCGTCTTCCCCGTTTTGAGCCACGCCTAAATCGTTCATCTATTGTTACAAACTTCAAGAACCTTCGGTGAGATCATATCGGGATCGAGCGTCACCGCATCGGCGTTCTCACGCCACGCAGAGCACGCTGCAATCGCAAGGCGTGTCTCGCCAAGCGCTACGTAACTCTCAAGCATTCCGTGGGCAACGCTCGCCTTTTGCACCTTGGTCAACTCGCCAATACCGAGCAAACGCGCAGCGCGAACGAGCGCAGACACGTAATTACCTTGGCCAAGTTCGGCACTTAGCGACGGCAACTCTGCGGCCGCAATGCGCTGCGAGCCCAACGCAGCACGATCCGCAACGCCGCAATTTGCTGATTGTTGCGCTGCGGCTCGCCCTTCTTCCGTGAGCTGAAGATCAACGAGTGGAATCAACACGACTTCGCGAGCCTTCACTTCTCCGCCTTCGCGTTGATTGAACGAATTGAGCTCCCAAGCCCACTTCGGGTCCTCGCGATGGCGGATCCAAACATCGGTCAAGAGTGAGGTTTCCGTGGCAACGTAGGAGACGACCGGAAATACTTCGTAGGACTGACCCTTCGACGGCGCAACCCACGCAAGTGCACCATTGGCCTTCGCGAGCCACTCAGCGCGTTTGCCATCGCCGAGCCAGCGTTCCGAAAGCCGCGGCCACGTGTCGCCATCCACAACGCGACGCACTTCTGGAGAAGGCACTTCGATGCGCATGCCGGCAACGACCCTGATGCCACCTTTCTCGTCGAGATGATTCGCGTCGATGAGGATCTTTTCGCGGCGTGCGCTTCCGTACATGCGCGCGGCTACGTTTGCGAGCGTTTCTCCGGGTTGCATCACGTAAGCGAACGCGTATGCGGCGCGCGCTTGCATGCTCGCGGCGAGCGCTAGCACAAGCAAAAATCGTCGATTCATGGCGTAGCTCCTCTCAAATTGAAGGGGCCTTTCATTGTAACGTTGAGAGTTACAGGTTCGCCCGGCCGAATCTCGATCTTGCGTTTCTCTTCAGGCGCCTTCGGATGACGAAACGTCACTTCGTGCACTCCGCTCGACAGTGGGATCGGAAAGCCGATGGGCGTAACGTCCACGCGTTCACCATCGATCCACACTTCTGCCCAAGGCACAGCGGTTACGCGAAGTGTGCCTGCATTCGCAGGTGCCATCGGAAGTGCACGCGCCACTGGCACGCTTCGCTGACGATCGAGAAGGGCAACACCCACAAGACCGATAAGAAATAGCGCGACGAGTACCATCGTAGAGCCCCATCGCTTCGTCTCGCTTGCGACGACACTGCGAGGCGTCACGTTTGGCGGTGTACCTCGTGCCGCAGCGGTAACGAGACTCGCAGTATCTCGAACGTCAATTTCCTTAATCATGCCGCCCAGGTCAGAAACGATCTGATCGGCAGAACGAAAGCGCTCGCGCGGTAATGGCTCGAGACAACGCATCACCAGCCGGCAAAGAGCCAGCGGTACGTTTTCCGCGACGCGTTCAAGCGGCTCAATGTGCTTACGAGCACTTGCGTCGCGAGCATCTCGGCGATCAATAGGCAGCCTGCCCGCAAGCGCTTCGTAGAGAATGACACCGAGCGAGTAAATGTCGCTGCGATGATCGATTTCGTCGCTGAGCAGCTGCTCCGGCGACATATAAGCCGGCGTTCCGAAAAAGCCCGGGCCAGCAACGCGCGACGCAAGCGCCTCTAGTCCACCAAGAGCACTTGCTCGCGCAATTCCAAAGTCAATAATCTTTACTGATCCGTCTTTTCCCAAAATTAGGTTGCTCGGCTTCAGGTCGGCATGAACGACACCAGCCGCATGGACATGCAAAAGGCCTTTCGCGATTTCGTAACCAATCGCGATCACTTCTTCGACAACCAACTGTCGATCATCGAGTGCTTTGCGCAGCGAGCGTCCGTCGACGTACTCGAGTACGAGCGCAATGGTTCGTTCGGTCTTGATGAACCGATACAACTGCTCAACATTCGGATGGTTTAGCGCCGCCAAAACGCGCGATTCGCGCTCGAGCGGCTGCGCAAACGCCGAGTCAGGCAGAAGCGTTGGCTTCAGACATTTGAGAACAACGGCGCGCCCTAGCGGAAGCTCTGTTGCGCGATAGACATGCGCAAGCGTTCCTACGGCGAGCTCGTGCAATTCGGAGAAGCCCTCTAGGTTCACGCCGTTTCCAACTGCTTCAAGAGAGAAATGCCGGTCATCTCTGCGGGCTGGTCAAGGCCCATCATCGCGAGCATCGTCGGAGCAACATCGCAGATACGCCCTCCCTTGCGAAGGTGAACTGATCGATGCGCGTTACTCACAAGCATCAACGGAACAGGGTTTGTCGTGTGCGCCGTGTGGGGTTCGCCAGTTTCGGGATCGCGCATGAGCTCGCAGTTGCCGTGGTCAGAGGTAATGATCACCGCTCCTCCCAGCGCGAGCGTCGCATCCGTGATGAGCGCGACGCCATGATCGACGGCCTCGACGGCTTGCACAGCGGCGGCGAGAACGCCCGTGTGGCCCACCATATCTGGGTTTGCAAAATTGACGAGAATAAAATCGTAAACTTTCTTTTCTATCGCTTTGACAACTGCGGCTGCTACTTCGGCCGCCGCCATTTCTGGCTTCTGATCGTAGGTCGTTACATCTTTCGGCGATGGGATCATCTCGCGCGCTTCATTCGAAAATGGCTCCTCGCGACCGCCGTTGAAGAAGTAGGTGACATGGGCGTACTTCTCGGTTTCGGCACAACGAAATTGCCGAAGACCCGATTCTGCAATCACCTCGGGGAAGATGCGCGCGAACGTTTCTTTTGGAAACGCGACAGGGAGACCGAACGATGCATCGTAGTTTGTAAAGCAGGCATAGCGACGCAGCGGCGGTTCGGATTGATCGCGAGGAAATGCATCGAAGTTATCGCTCGCCAACGCCCGAGTGAGTTCGCGTGCGCGATCAGGTCGGAAGTTAAAGTGAAGACCTACGTCGCGACTCTGGTCGATGCCTTCGTAGTCGCCAACAACGAAGGGTTCGACAAACTCGTCCGTTTTTTTCTCCCCGTACGATGCTTGAATGCCGAGGCGAGCGTCTTTCGCTCGAGGTCCTTTTGCATTCGCGATGACGCGATAAGCGCGCTCGACACGCTCCCAGCGGTTGTCGCGGTCCATCGCCCAAAATCGACCCGAAACGGTTCCAATCGTGCCCTTGCCCACGAGTCCCTCTTCGAGGCGCGCGACGTACTTTGGCGCTGTTCCGGGCTGAACGTCGCGGCCATCGAGAAACGCGTGCACAACGACGGGCACGCCCCGCGCGAACGCGAGGTCGATGAGTGCGAGGAGATGCGTCATCGTGCTGTGCACGCCGCCATCGGAGAGGAGGCCGAAAAGGTGAAGCTTGCCACCACTCGCCTTCGCTTCATCAATAAGGCGCGCGATCACCGCATTTTCGCCGAGACGATTTTCGTAAATGACATTGTCTATCTTCGAAATGTCCATCATCGCGATGCGGCCCGCACCGAAGTTGAGGTGGCCAACTTCACTGTTGCCCATCTGCCCAGGCGGCAAGCCAACGTCGACGCCACTCGTCCCGATGAGCGTGTGAGGATAAGTCGCAAACAGTCTGTCGAGCGTTTTCGCGTTCGCGAGCCGCGCTGCATTGTCTTCACGCGTAGGCCGCTCACCCCAGCCATCGAGGATCATTAAGACAAGGGGTTGCGGGCACGCAGGCGCAGAGCTCATCGGCCGAAGATATCAGGCGTTCGTTCGTGAAGCGAAAAGGGTAGAATGCTCGATTTCGCGCCTTATCAGCTCGGCGTCGCTGTACTACGAACATCCCCATGCCTTGGATTGAAGCGACGCTCCGCGATCAGCGCGTCCTTGCGCGATGCGATGCCGGTGGGAAGCTCGTCGTGTCTGAGGGACGTGTTGACGTTCTCTACAAAGCGGGAGCGTCAAAGTTGTACCGCGCGGGCGCGTCTAACATTCTTGCAGGCCCACAAGCGCAGCAATACACCGAAGAACAAGTCGCCCAAGGAGGTCTCTCTTACCTCGGCGACGCGATACCCCCAAAGGCCACTAAAGCGACTTCGACGAAAGCCACCGCCGCTTCTCGCAAAGACCCTGGCGGGGCAGCGCCCAACGGGTCTTGGGTCGCGTACACCGACGGCGCGTGCAGCGGAAATCCAGGCCCCGCAGGCGCCGGCTTCGTCTTGCTCGGCCCAAACAAAGAGATCATCGAAGGTTACGAATACCTGGGCTCACAAACCAACAACGTTGGTGAGCTTGTCGGCATCGAGCGCGCACTCGATCTTTTTCCGAACGAGATCGACGACGTTACGATCTACACCGATAGCCAATACGCGATTGGTGTCTTGTCAAAGGGCTGGAAAGCAAAGGCCAACGTCGACCTCATCGCACGCATTCGCCAGAAGGTGAAGGCCCGCAAAAATGTCAATTTGATTTACGTCAAGGGTCACGCCGGCATTGAATACAACGAGAAAGCCGATGAGCTCGCCCGCCTAGCGGTGAGCTCAAGGAAGAGCGAAGTGCGTGGCCCGAGCTGATTCGTATGCCGTTTGCACGCCGCTAGTTCGCTCTAAATTTGTCGGCCGGATACTTCTTCGATGCGTCGTTGAGGTGGCTCTCCACCATCTCGGCGGTGATGACTTCAGGTAGTAAATCAAATGAACCGTCAGGAAACCAGACGACATACGCCGGAATGCCGTTGCGGCCCTTGCCTTTGAAAAACTTGTCGTCGAGCAAGGCTTGTTGCTCGTCGTTTTCGTTCGTCATGTCGACCTTCATCGGCAAGATCTGCGTGCGCTCAAGCGCGCTTCGAACGGTGTTGGTCTCGAGAAATGCGCGTTCGTTCACCTTACAGCTAGCGCACCATTCGGCCGTAAAATCGAGGAATACGGGCCGCATCCGTGCGTGTGAGCTTGTCACTTGTGTCGCGTTGTATGGCGCCCATACGATGCGACCGTCCTTGGTCACAGGTTCGACAACTCCGCTGATCGCAGCGGCGGGCATTTTTTCGAACGACACCATCGTCTTGAACGAAATGACGACGCCCGTGGTCGCGATGAGGCGGACAAGCCAACGCCGTGCGGTTGAGTGTTGAATGCTGCCGAAGTTGTGCGCCAACCAAAACGCAACGGCGATGGCCAGCAGAAAGCAGAGAAACCAATTCGCCGCGGCAGGCTTAATCTGGGCTTGGAAGGTGCCATAGAGCCAAATGGTGGTGCCAAGCAACGTGAACCCCATCACTTGCTTGACCCGTTCCATCCATGGGCCCGGCTTGGGCAAGAGTTCGCTTAAGCGCGGGATGAACGTGAGCGCGAGGTAGGGCAACGCAAGGCCGAAGCCCATGACCCCGAAGATCAGAAAGGTCTGAGGCCTGGTGGTTGTTGGGAGGAGCGTATAGGTCACCGTGCCTCCAACGAACGGCGCCGAGCACGGGGTCGACATGAGCGCCGCAAACCAGCCGTTGACCAGCGAGCCCCACACCTTGTCATCTTTGCCCTCGCCACCCTGTGCGGAAAGCAAGATCTCGAAGACGCCGAGGGCGTTGAGCGCAAAGACAAACACCAGCGTAGTCAGCGCGGCAACGAAAGGCGGATACTGAAACTGCTGGCCCCAAGCGTAGTGCTTGCCCACCGATTTGAGCGCGACAACCACGCCCGCAATCGCCAAAAAGAGGCTGACCGTTCCGGCGGTGTACGCGAGACCATGCGCACGGCGCGCGGCGGGCTGATGCTTCGCATGCTCAACAACCGAGAACGCCTTGAGCGTGAGAATGGGGAGCACGCACGGCATCACGTTGAGAATGAGGCCGCCCGCCAACGCGGCGCCGAGAATTAGAAGCATTGTGGTTCGGCCAGTGTAGCGGCCGTCACGACAAGTTGCACACGCGATTGGGTAGCGGCAGGCGGGAGAGGGTAACGGCGGAGCATTAGAGCTCCAGGCGCGAGTCTTCTAAGGTTGTAAACGATGGTTCGAGCACGTATCGGTCGCCGGCGACGACGACGGTGCCTGTGAGTTCTCCGTAGTGTTGGTTGAAGTCTGCATCCATCAAGATCGCTGACTTCTTTTCGCGGCGGTGAGCGCGGGGCACGATTGCGATGTCGGCGGAGAGCTCGGGGTTGTCGCGCCACATTCGCACGGTCCAGGGGCCTGTGTCGCGCGTTTTGTCGGAGAGGATGCGATAGTCGATTTCGGCGTTCGCGAATTTGTGCAGCTTGCCTCCGAGCCACAACAAATATTTGTGGCCCACTGCGCGAGGGACGGCGCGCTCACGATCTTTTGAGAGCTGCATTCCAAACGGAACGCGTTCGCCCGTTCGTTCGTTTTTGGCGTACCCGCTCGTGCATAGCCAATGCCAGTGCTGCAGACCGCGTTGGTGGCCAGCAGTTTGATCGGACGCAATCGGCAATCCGGGTTCGAGCACGTGCGTGCGGTCACCAATGCTGAGCGTGCCGCGCGTGAGGATGAGGTTGCCGTAGCGCTGAAAGCTGCCACGTCCTGCATGAAAACCCGTCACCTGTACAAATTCGGGGCCAATCGCCATTTGGGCTTCGCCCTCTGAACGCAGGTGCCCCGCTCGAAGCGAGAAGAAGACGCGATCCCCCTTACGCTGGATCCACGAACCGGTCGCGCTGTCTTCGATGCGCGACAAATCAGCCGAAAGCGACACGAGACCCGCGCGAAATGGACGCACCAAAGACACGTGCTCGAACGTGTCTGTCTTCTTCTCGTAGAGGAGAATCGCCACGTTGCTGGCGAGCGCGACGTTCGCGAGATTGAGCACAATAAAGCGCTCGGGGTGATCGATTTGCAGATGATACCAAGTCTGAAAAGCGCCCTTAGGCGCCGATGAATCACTAACGTTGGCGACACCGTCAAATGTTTCGTACCAACCTGGAATGTATCGCCCCGTTTCGCGATCGACGAGCGTGCGCGGAGACGGCTGCAGCGTAAGATAATCCGCAGCCGGCGCCGCTTGTGGTGTTCGTCCCAACGCAGCAGAAAGCTTGTCGCGTAGTCTCGGCATCCCGCAGGTCTAGCCCGCAAACACGACTTCTGCTGGTAACCCATGACTGCTTGTGGGCTACCCGGAACGACTCACCTCCTGTAAATGAGATGCCATGCCGAGCATCTTCCGGGAGGGTCTCCTTCGCGACGAAGTCGCCATTGTCACGGGCGGCGGCAGCGGCATCGGGCTGGCCATCGCACACACCATGCTTGAGCTCGGAGCGCGAGTCGCAATCAGTGGCCGCAACGCCGAGAAGCTCGAGCGTGCGAAGGTTGAGCTCAGCGCACATAGCGGCCGCTTCATCACGCGCACCTGCGACATTCGCGAAACGGAACAGGTAAGCGCCTTTACTGCCGACGTGAAAAAAGAACTCGGCGAGGTCGACATTCTCATCAACAACGCCGGCGGACAGTTTCCCACTCAGGCCGAAAACCTCTCGCCCCGTGGGTGGGAAGCCGTCGTGCGCAACAACCTCAACGGCACGTTCTACATGACAAGAGAGGTTGCTACCGCGTCGATGATTCCAAGAAAGCGCGGACGCATCGTCAACATAATTGCCAATGTAAGACGTGGCTTTCCTGGCATGGTTCACACGGGCGCCGCGCGTGCTGGCGTCGAGAACATGACCAAGACGCTTGCCATCGAATGGGCGCAATACAACATTCAAATCAATGCAATCGCACCCGGCATCATTCGCTCAAGCGGCGTCGATCAATATCCACCTGCACTCGTCGAGATGAGCCGGCAGCGCACGCCCATGAAGCGCCTTGGCACGCCAGAAGAAGTCGCTGAACTGACGGCATACCTGGCGTCGCAAGCCGCAAGTTTTGTCACCGGCGAAACTTGGTACATCGACGGCGGCGCCAACCTCTGGGGTGATTCGTGGCTTATCCCCGACGAGGGTGATGAAGCATCGAAGTTGCCGCAAGCCATCCTCAATCTGAAGCGAACGTGAACTCGCCCGATCCTCAAGAGAGCCCGGTACCCAAGAAACCCGCCGCGTCCACACGTTGGGAGCGCACGAAGCTTGAAACGACAAGTTACTTTACGGACAGAGTAACGCTGTTCGCGTCGTTCGTTCCGCTCTGCTTTCTTTCACTCATTCTCTACATTCGTCATCCACTCACGAACTTCATCTTCGACGAGCAGGAAGCACTTCTTGCCAATCCCTATGTGCGCGTCGACCTCGCCACGGGCAAGGCGATGCATTGGTACAATGCATTTACCCTCGATTTTTGGGGTCTCCCACCAAACGGTACGATCGGATCGTACAGACCCTTACCCAATTTGCTGTGGCGCACGCTGTGGTGGATCCCTCAGGTACGGCACTCGCCGTTCTTTCATCACTTCTTTCTGAACGTGGCCGGTCACGGCCTCAACGGCGCGCTGATGGTGCTTCTCGTCTATCGGTGGACGAAACGGAATTCGATCGCATGGGCCACCGGCCTTCTCTTCCTCACGAGCGCGGTCATGACCGAAGCCGTTTGCGGAGTCGTGGGCATCGCAGACGTGCTCAGCGTAACCGGCGCACTGGTCGCGCTTTTGGCGCTGTCGACGCCTCTGTACGTCATGCCGTACGTCGTGTTCGTTGCCACGCTGTTTGGCCTTCTCTCCAAAGAGAGCGCGCTGTGCCTCGTGCCGCTCATCCCACTCGCAGCGCTCTTTACTTCGCACGTCGATCACAGAGAAAAGCCGCTTGCTTGGCTGCGCGCCGCACTCGCACTCCTCGCAACAGCAGGTGCATTTGTTCTCTACGTCGAAAGTCGCAGACGCAATTTTCCAACCCTTCCGAATCCCGATCTCTCCGTCGAAGCGAACGCCCACAAAGGCACGCTAGCGCGAACGTTTGCGGGTCTCTTGCGCTGGTACGCGCAGCCGATGTTGCCTCGCGATCCGCTGAACAACCCTCTCATTGAAGCGACTACGCAACTCCGCGTTGCGGGCGGCCTTCGTGTTTTTTGGCGCGGGCTCGTTCAGGTGATCTTTCCTTGGACGCTTTCGGGTGACTACTCGGCGCCTCAAGAGCCGGCGCCCGCGCGCTTTTGGTCAATCGAATCGGGGCTTGGATTGTTCGCGCTCGGCGGCTTGCCACTTACGGGCATGGTGCTGGCGGTACTTGGCGTTCGAGCCGATCGTAAGAAGGCCAAAGGCGCATTAGTCAACGACATTGACCTTCGTCCCGTCGCTGGGCTCGGCCTTATTTGGCTCGTCGTTTCGTTCTTTCCCGTATCAAACATCCCCGTTCTTTTGCCAACCGTTCGAGCGGAGCGTTTTTGGTACTTCCCCGTCGTAGGCTCAGCACTCGCGCTCGGCATGCTCTTCGGCGGCTTGTGGCGCATGGCAAGGTCGCCCATAAACCTTCGGCTCGCGGTGGGTGCGTGCGTCGGATTTGTCGCCTTTCAAAGTTTGTGCGCGCGCAAGCACGCCAATCATTACCGAGACGACCTTGCGTTCTGGGACGCAGCACGGCAAGCGGTCCCCAACAGTGCGAAAGCACACCTCAACTACTCGGTGATGCTCGGCGCAAGGCAAGATCTCGAGGGTCGCCTCACCGCCAACAAGCGCGCGTACGAGCTCGCGCCCAAGTGGCCCATGGCGAGCGTGTACATGGGCGACACCATTTGTCGGTTGCACCGGCCCATGGATGCAATGCCGGACTACGAACGCGGCTTCGCGCTCGCGCCCAACGATCAGCACCTAATCGCGCTCGGTTTGCAATGCCTGTGGGACGAGCACGCGTTCGACAACGAGCGCGTTGAGAGTCCGCCAACAGGGGCGAACGAGCGCATTGAGAGTCCACCAACAGGGGCGAAAACCGTTCAAGAAGAAGAAGTGTTTCTTCGCGACAAGCGCGACAAAGAGGAAGAGTCCCCGGTTGCGCCCCCAACCGCGTCGTCTCCACCGACCAACGCGTTTGGCGAAGCGCTGCGCCAAAAATCACTCGAACACCCTGGCTCTTGGTACGCCTATCTGGTCGAAGACATCCTGCTCCACGGCAAGGAAAACAAAGGCGTCGACCCCAAATATCGCCCGCGCAGTTACAATGAAGGGCCTAAGAAGTAAGCGCGAGAACACGCCGTCTTTCGCCTCGTGGTAGAAGAAAAACCATGGTTTCAACCTTTGTCGTTGGAGGCGCGGGCTTCATCGGAAGCCACCTCGCCGAACTCCTTCTCGAGCGCGGATATCATGTAACCGTTTTTGATAACTTTTCGGTCGGCAAGGAAGAATTCCTCGAAGGCGCGAAAGCAAGCGGGCGCCTCACCATCGTCCGTGGAGACGCGCTCGACCTCGATGCGCTCACCAAGGCCTCGCAGGGCCACAGCGTCATCTTCCACCTTGCCGCAAACCCCGAAGCGCGTTGGGGACTCGAACGTACGCGCCTCGATCTCGAGCAGGGCACCATCGCAACCTACAACGCACTCGAGGCCGCACGGCTCAACGGAATCGCCAATTTCGTCTTTTCTTCGAGCGGCACCGTTTATGGCAACACAAGCAAACCTTGCGCTGAAACCGATCTCGGATCGTTACCTATTTCACTTTACGGCGCGAGCAAGTTTGCGGGCGAAGCGCTCGTCGCGTCGTACGTCGAGTGTTTCAAGTTGCGCGGAACAATTTGCCGTTTCGGCAACGTCGTAGGCCCAAGAGGCACGCACGGCGCAATTCTCGATTTCCTCAAGAAGCTCAAGGCCCACCCCGAATACCTCGATGTTCTCGGCAACGGAACGCAGTCGAAACCCTATCTTCACGTCACCGATTGCGTCGCGGGATTGGTTCACGCGCTTGACCATGGGCCCGACGCCCTCAACGTCTACAATCTCGGACCAAGCGACTTCACAAGCGTCAAGAAGATTGCCGACATGTGCGTTGCAGCGTCACCTTACAAAAACGCACGTATCGAATTTGGCGAGTCGTCGCAAGGCTGGCCAGGCGATGTGCCCACTTCGCGCATCATCGTCGACAAGCTTGCCAGCGCAGGCTTCCGCGTGCGCTACACCTCTGATCTTGCGGTGGAGATGGCGGTGCGCTCGGTCGCAAGCGAAGTATTCGGCTGAGCCGATTAACCGACAGAGGCCCATTTTCGCGGCTATTCTGCCCCGCATGTCGGTCGCAATTGGAATCGACCTCGGCACGACCAACACGGTCGTGGCATCGGTGTCTGGAGGAGAGGCTTTCACGCTCACGTACGGTGATGGGCAACGGCTCATTCCGTCCGTCGTTTCGTTTCACCCTTCCGGGCAAGTGCTCGTGGGTCAAAAAGCAGTCGAGCGACGCTTCGTCGATTCAGAGAACACGATCTTTTCCGTCAAGCGCCTGATCGGTCGCGCATGGGAAACCGACGACGTTCAACGCGCGCGTGTTCGCCTTCCTTTTCGACTCGTTGAGGGCATGAAGCACGAGGTGCTCGTCACGGCGCGTGGCGAAGAGCTCACGCTGCCCGAGATTAGTGCCTTCGTCCTTCGTCACGCGAAAGCGGTTGCCGAAGAGGCGCTTGGCGAAACTGTCGAGCAGGCGGTCATCACCGTGCCCGCCAACTTCAACGACCTTCAACGCGCTGCCACCAAAGCTGCAGGCAAACTCGCGGGCCTCGAAGTGCTTCGCATCTTGAACGAACCCACTGCCGCTGCACTCGCGTACGGGCAAGGTCAGTTTCTCGACGAAGGCAAAGGTCGCCCAAAGGACGAACGCGTTGCGATTTACGATCTGGGTGGCGGCACCTTCGACGTGACGATTCTCGACCTCGCCGGAAACGTTTTCGAAGTGCTGTCAACGGCCGGCGACACCGCCCTCGGTGGCGACGACATCGATCAGTTGATTGCCGATCGCATGGCCGATGAGTTGCTCAAATTGCACCGTATCGACGCGCGCGCGCATCCGCCCGTCTACGGCGCGTTGCGAGTCGCCGCAGAGAGATTGAAGTGCGAGCTCTCGACACGCGATGAGTACACGATCGATCTCCGAACCATTGGCTACGCAGAGCGCGGTGAAGAAATTCCGTTCAACTTCCGCATGACGAGGCCCGAACTTGAGTGGGCGAGCGTTGGCCTCCTCGATCGAACACTCGAGGTATGCGGGCTCGCGCTGCAGCGTGCCCACCTTAACGTAACAGACATTGATCACATTTTGCTCGTGGGTGGATGCACACGAATGCCGCTCGTGTCGCGTAAGGTTGAGCAGCTGTTCAAGAAAGCACCGTTGCTCAAGGTCAATCCCGATGAAGTGGTCGCGCTCGGTGCCGCAATCCAATCAAGCGCGCTCGCACGGCGACGCACGCGTGCATCGATGGTGGTGCCATCCGACGTACCCGAAGCCCCAGTCGACGAGCCTTCAATTCGCACGGACTCGCTCGTGCCGCTACCTGCGGGGGCAGAGCCCCTCGAACTCGATGAGCCGAAGTCGCGTTCGTCACGTTCACCTGGCAGCCAAAGCAAGCAACCTTTGCCCGCCTCCACAGCGATCGCACCCGTCATACCAAAAGCGCCAGCCGTTCCAACTGGCATGCCTGGCGCAGCCGCGATTGCGCAAATCCCGCTTCGCACGCAGGCTGTTCGCGTACCGTCGGCGGGCGTGCTTCGCGCTGCGGCGCCGTTGCTCATCGACGTGACGCCTCTCAGCCTTCACGTCGAAACCGCAGGCGGCTTTGCCGATCGCCTCATCGAGACAAACACCCCCGTTCCGTGCGACCGTACGCGCGTATTTTCAACGGCAAGCGACTTTCAAACGAAAGTGACGATACGCGTTGCGCAAGGCGAGAAACCTCGCTTCGACGACAACACCTATCTCGGCGAGGTTGAACTTTCGGGTATCGAACCACGACCTCGCGGAAATGTTCAGATCGCTGTTACATTTGAACTCGACGCCGACGGAATTCTCAATGTTCGCGCGCGCGACGAATCCCGCGGTGTCGAAGCAACCGCTCGATTGCAGCCCTTCGCCACACAGCACGAACCAGACGAGCTCGCCCGAATGCGCCAACGTCAGGTGCGCTACGGTGTTGTGGGCTGAGCAATGGCGGTTTCAAAAGAAGCGTTCCTTGTCTGGCTCGCCCAGGTCGAAAAGAAGTCGTACTACGACATCTTGCGGTTGCCTCGCTACGCGTCCGGTGGCGCGATAAAAGGTGCGTACTACATGTTTTCGCTCCTCTACCACCCAGACCGCTACATCGACGACACGGAAGAAATGCGAAGGCTCGCGACTGAGATTTTCAAACGCGGAGTTGAAGCCTATCGCGTGCTCAGTCGACCCGACTTGCGCAAAGAGTACGACCTTGCATTGAACGAAGGTCACCTAAGGCCCGTGGAGAGAAAACCACCGCCAAAACCCGTGGTCCGAACGCTCGAGATGATTGCAACAAGCGCGCGCGGCAAGTCTTTTGCTGCGCAAGCCGAGTGGTACATCTCAGCCGGGCAGCTAGAAGAAGCGCGCCTGGCACTCGTCAACGCTTGTCAGCACGAGCCGGACAATGCCGAACTCGCTGAACGACTACGGTTCATTTACGAAGCACTCTCGCTCGCGTGACAGAAACCGACTGGAGATGTCATGGACTTCGCGCACATTGTCAATTGCGTTGACCTTTCGGACAGCGACGTTCGCGCAGCACTACTATCGAGCGAAGATGCGCTCGCGCTCTTTGTGCATCTTGGCAAAGTGAGTGCGCCGGGCACTGGTGTGGCGAAAACGCTGCTCTTGCTCTCACAAATGGGCACGAACGCTTGCCCATGGTTCGAAGGCGATCTGGTCATCGACATCGTCGGTGATGAAGACGCATGCGTCATCGAAGTGATGAGCGAGCTCGGCATTGGCATGAGAGAACGAATCTTTCCGAGCGTTGGATTTCGAGCCAAATTGAGCGAATTTGCTACCGCGTTTGATCGATTTCCAAAGCTGGTATTTCCACTCGCGGTCTCGCATCGGAACAAGACGCGTTTGACCCTCAGAGTGTCAGAATCGGTTCGCAAGAGCACATCGCCTCCGCCGCCGATTCGGCTCTCCGAAAGGAGCATGCTCGCGAACTCGCCCGTGCACATCCCGAAGCACACACCGCTGCCCATGCTCGCGGTCATGCCGCTCATCGATGAGCGAGCAGACGAGCGTACCGTCGAGCGCCTTGAAGAACGGTTCGATGAACGCATGACGCCCGAACCTCCGACACGTCCAGGCGACAGCGCCGCGCTTGCGGAAGCGACGCGCAAGATCAACGAACTTGACGACCTTGATGAGGGCTGGGACTAAACACCTAACCAGACGCTCAAGCATCAGCGGCGTCGCACGAACTCGCAAAGAAGGCGCGTTCCTCTTCGCCGTCTTGCGTTGGGAACTCGGTCACTCTCTCTGGATCCGCCGCAACATACCTTGCTGCTCTGCGAGGTTCGCGAACGGGCTGGCCACCTGAGTTCATGCAATCGAGAACGATGACAGCCACGTTGTCTCCAACGCCCTCGCCAAGCGCGCGATCGGCAAGCTCTGCCGTCGCCTGTGTTGGATCTTGCACTTCGCACATCACGGCGCGCAGCGTCTTCGCATCGAGCGTATTGGTAAGGCCGTCCGAGCAGAGCAAAATGCGATCGCCCGCCCACATCTCGAACGTCCTCGTGTAGACGCGCAAACCGTCCTTCATTCCGAGCACGCGCGTCACCAAATGTGTTGGAAGTGCGGCGAGCTCTTCGTCTCGCATGTCGGGACGTAGCGCAATCGCGTCGTGAAGCAGCGAATGATCCTCGGTCAGCTGCTCGAGGACAGTGCCGCGTAGGCGATAGCAACGACTGTCGCCGATGCTCGCGATGTGCATCATTCCAATGTCGGGTGAAAAGACGCAAGCTGCGACAGTGGAACCCATCAGGCGATACTCGAACGAGTTGCGCGCGATGCTCACAATCTGATCGTTGGCGTGATGAATCGCGGCCCCAAGGCGACGCGCGTTGGCGAAGTACCCGAAACCGTCGATATCATAAGGTAAATTGACGTTCTCGCGGTGTGTTCGCTCAAAGTACTCGCCGATGGCGGAAATCGCGACGGTGCTCGCGATGTGCCCGCCATGGCCGGCGCCATCGGCAACGGCGTAAAGGCTGAGGTCTGGGCGCACGAGCACTGAATCATCGTTGGTTGAACGACAACGACCGAGCGAAGCTTGGCTTCCGCCTGCGATCCGGAACGTCACGTCAACCTGAACGGCACGGAAGGAGCGCTTCTATAGCCTACGGCACCAAAGATGAAACTATTGCGCGTGCTGTCCGTCAGAGGCAATGTATGGAGGCGAAGAAAAAGGGAAGTCCGGTCCCAGAACCCGCAGAGGTGCAGGCACCTCATGCACGAAGGCCGCTTCGTCCGGTGATGCGTGCGATGGCCCCCATCGGCATTGCGGCAGGACTCTCGGTCGCGGGCATAAGCCTCTGGGCCGCGGCAGAACCTCAGGACCCGTCTTGCGAACGACCGGGCAGCACGAGCGCTTCCGGACCTTCGAGTCCGTTCGAAATCGTTCGGCACGCGCTCCGTGCCATGCGCAAGAGCATCACACCAAAACCCGTTGCGAGTCCCGCGGGCGCTATTCCGGTTTCACCTCCTATCACGCCAACCGCAACCGTCGCACTTGCGGGCGAGCCACCGCCCGTCATTGCGCCGACGAAGGTCAACCCAGTTGACGCTGGAGCGCCCAAAGGGGTCACGCCTCCACCCACGATCCCCCCGCACTCGCCAACGCCAAGCGTGCGAGGTGGCTTGCGTCCCGTTGAGCCACCAGCGGCACCAGGCAGCGTGCCTCCCGCACCAAAGGTGGGAACTGCGCCAACGGTTCCTCGGCGCGACGTTGAGGTCGACGGCGGACTTAAGAGCCCTAAGTTATGATGCACTCGACCGCCTCGGTCGGAGGCCTGACATGGACGTGACGCTCGTTCTCACACACGATTGCAATCTCGGTTGTGGTTACTGCTACGCCGGCCGCAAATTTCGAAAGAGCATGCCGCGAGACATCATGGTCAAGTCGCTTGACCTTGCATTCTCTGACGGTGACGACGGCAAAATCCAAGTGTCGTTCTTTGGCGGTGAACCCACACTCGAATGGGATCTCCTCATCGAGGCCGCCGAATACGCGCGAAAGATCGCCGGCAATCGACATCTTGTTCAATGTGTAACCACCAACGGTACATTGCTAACTAAGGAGCGCATCCTTCGCCTTGCCGAACTCGACATTTACGTGGGTTTCTCCATCGACGGCAACCAGCGCGCCCACGAAGCCAATCGACCTTCGATGAACGGGCAGTCCACATGGACCGCAGTTTCAAAGGGCCTCGACATGATGATCGAAGCTGGACGACCCTTCGAGACCATCAGCGTCGTCACACCGGCAAGCGTTCGCGAACTTGGTGCGAGTGTCGGCGAATTGTTTGCGCGCGGCGTGCCCCGAATTGCGCTCAACCCTTGTTACGAATCAGTGTGGTCCGATGAGGACCTGGCCTTGTGGGAGCACGGCCTCATCGAGGCCGCTGGCATCGTGGCAAGCCATATGCGCGAAGGCCGCATCGTCAGCCTCAACGTGTTTGACGCAAAGATCATCGCGCGAATTAAGGGCGGCCTCGACGAGGGCGACAAGTGCGATCTCGGCAGCGGCTTCATCGCCGTAGCGCCGAGCGGAAACCTGTATCCGTGCGAGCGCCTCGTAGGCGAAGACACGGACGAACGCGCACGCATCGGCCACGTATCGACCGGTGTCGAACGCCCCCGTGTCTCAAACTTCCGCGCTGAGAACCTCCCCGAGTGGCACGCACAAAACGAAGAGTGCGGCAACTGCGCCGAGCAAATACGATGCAGCAACCATTGCGCCTGCGCGAACCGCGCAGAGACAGGAAATTACGGCACCGCAGGCGGCGTCCAGTGCTGGCACGAACAAACAACCGCACGCATCGCCGACGAACTCGCCGACACCCTCTTCGCCGAAGACAACAAAGCGTTCAAGCGCTGGTTCTTCCCAAATGGTCAAGTACCCGTACCAAGCACCCCCAACCCCAACACGCGAATCCCCAGAGATAAACGCGCACTGCGAGTACTCAAGTAGAGCGTCAGCGCCGATCAGGATCAGGTGAAGCGATCAGGATCAGGTGAAGCGATCAGGATCAGGTGAAGCGATCAGGACCCCGCGAGCTCCGCCAAATCAACACCAGGAAACACCACAGCCTCCAAAAGGCAGCGACCGAGCACGCTCTTTAGCGTGCGTAGGGAAGCGATCCAGGTGGACACCAGGGTAGCCAAACGCCCAGTTGCACGAATCATCTCAACGCAGTGAAAGGAAGATGGGGGTTTGGGGGCGAAACCATGCGGTTTCGGCCCCCAAATAGCCGTGCGCAGCACATATCCGCGAAGCGCAGCGCCCATCTAAATGGAACCGCGCGCGGGGTTACGCGTGAGCGTCAGCGCAAGCGTGAGCGCAAGCGTCAGCGCAAGCGTCAGCGTCAGCCGTGAGCGTCAGCGCAAGCCATCAGCGCAGCACCGTATTGCGCAGCAACAACAACACCGATGCCACCAACAACAATTGATAAATAAATTTACGAAACGTTTCCCCCGAAAGGCGCCGAAATACCGACTCCCCCACCCGCATGCCCACAAGCATCGGCACAACAAGCCCCGCCGACGCCAGCAAACTCGCTCGCGTAAACGCACCCTGCATTGCAAGGTTCGCCGACAGACCGACGTTGAGCGTGAGCCAAACCACTGCGAGCGTGCTTCGAAATGCAGATTTGTCCTCGATACGACGGGCAAGTGTGTGGACGACGAGTGGGCCGCCTGTGCCAAAGAGGCCTTGAATCACTCCGCCCCCCAAAAGCCACAGCGAGGCGTACGAAGGAGCTCCTGCGGCGACTCCTTTCGCGATCTGGCGAAGCTGATTTGCGGCAAGAGCAGTTACGAATAACGCAAAAGCGATCACAAGCTCGTCGGTCGGAAGGCGGGAGCGTACCGCGATGCCGACGCCGAAACCCAGACCGATCGGAATGGCCACCTCACGGAGTAGGACGTGCCACGCAATAACTCTGTGACCGCGCCAAATCAGCAGGGTCGAAGTAACGGCGTTAATCGGCAATAGCATGGCCAGAAGCGCGTCAACTTTGAAGAAAAACGCACCAAACGTGACCGATAAGATCGTGGCGCCGAAGCCGGCTGCCGTCTCAGTAGCGAAGGCAATGACCATCACCACGGCGAGATAGGCCCACGTCATAGCGAACACAGTGTAACTCAGGCCCGGCACGAAATTGGTCGGCACGTGTTAATGTGTGGGCGTGAAGATCGTTCACGCTGCCGACGTTCACCTCGATAGTCCTCTGCGAGGGCTCGCGCGATATCAGGGCGCGCCCGTCGACGCGATTCGTCAAGCGACTGGACGAGCTCTTGCGGCCCTCGTCGACACTTGCATCGCAGAAGCAGCTCCGATTTTGATCATCGCGGGCGACCTCTTCGATGGCGAATGGCGTGACTTTCGAACCGGCCTCACATTCGTCAATGAAATGAACCGTTTGAGAGACGTTGGCACACGCGTTCTGGTTGTTCGCGGCAATCACGACGCAGAGAGCGCCATCTCAAGCGCTCTTGAGTGGCCATCTCACGTCAGCTTTTTCTCGGCGTCTGAGCCGGAAACATTTCGCTTCGAGCAACATGGCGTGGCGGTGAGCGGCCAAAGTTTTGCGACGCGATCGGTACCCGACGATCTCTCGGCACGCTACCCAAAGCCCCTTTCGGGCCTTGTGAATGTTGCCGTGCTGCACACCTCTGCCGATGGGCGCGAGGGGCATGCGACGTATGCACCGTGCACGGTGCCCAATTTGCGCGCGCGTGGTTACGACTATTGGGCGCTCGGTCACGTGCATGCGCGTGAAGTGCTCAGCGAAGATCCATGGATCGTCTTTCCCGGCAACCTACAAGGAAGGCACGCTCGCGAGCTCGGGCCAAAAGGGGCATCCATTGTTACAATAGAAGGGGGCGTGATTACCGGCGTCGCGCATCGAACGCTCGATGTCGTTCGGTGGGAGCACATCGAAGTGATCGTCAGAGCGGAGTCGGCGGATCAGCTTCTCGACGATGTACTCGACGCGGTCGATGCGGTTCGCGCAATAGAGCCTCATCGTTTGCTTGCGCTTCGCGTGACGTTCCGCTTGTCGCAAGCGATTGCGCCATGGTTTCAAACACATCGGCAAACACTCGAAGGGAGCGTCCGGCACGACATCAGCCGGCTGCGGGACGGCGTTTGGCTCGAGAAGATGAGCGTCGCCGTGCATGCATCAGAGCCAACAACGCACGCGCTCACCCATGGCTTGGTTGCGATAGATGGCAGCATCGCTTCGACGCTTGCCGACGAGCTGCGACCACTTCTCAAGAAGTTGCCGCTCTCCATCGTAAAGACAATCGACCTCAACGATGAGAGCGCCCTTCTCCAATTGCTCGAAGAAGCACGCACCCTGCTCGCCCACCGCATGAACGAGGCGCCGTAGTGCGC
>JAHFDZ010000029.1:22534-34941 GCA_023248745.1 Myxococcales bacterium
GTTCGAAGGCGTGAGCGTGCCCTTCGACAAGGAGCCAAAGCTCGAAGTCGTCTACGGCCCTAACGAACGCGGCAAGTCGTCTGCGCTACGCGGACTCAAAGCTCTGCTGTTTGGCATTCGACAGCGGACCACCGATAATCATCGCTTCGACAACGCGCTACTTCGTATTGGAGCGTCGCTTGTCGACGACAAGAACGAAATCGTCGAGGTCGTACGTCGCAAGGCCCTCAAGAAGACGCTCCTGCGGCCCGACGGCACGCCGTTCGATAGCGACGCGATCGTCGCCAACTACTCCGAAGAGGAATTCGAACACCTCTTCGGCTTCGACCACGAAAGCCTTCGCAAGAGCGGCGAAGAACTCACGAAGGGCAAAGGTGCCTACACTTCAACTCTCTGGGCGGCGACAACTGGGTACGTGGGAGCGCAGCGCCTACTCGAGTCCCTAAGCGATGAAGCCCAAAGCATCTTTGGTCCCGCGAAGCGAACGAGCTCATTAAACAAGTTACTTGACGATCACCACGTACTCGAAAGGCGATCGAGCGAGAGCACAACGACGCCCGAGTCCTACAAGACGCAGGTCGCGACGCTCGCAGAATACGATCGAAGGATTCTCTCACTTCGAACCGAAGAGGCTTCATTCGAAACGGATCGGAGGCGCGCTCAGTACCAACTCGAAGTCGCCGAACAACGCGCGCGCATCGACGCACTCGACGAGCAAATTGCGCCTCTTGCACACGTGCCTGTGACGACGGCTGAACACATCGCGCGCGTATCGAAGGCAATCGAAGACGAAGCGGATGCGCGTCGCTCTCTCGCAGAGACCGACGCACGTCGCACTGCATTCGTCAGTGAACTCGAAGCAACTGGCGAGCCCACGCTCATCCTCACACAGGAGGACGCCATCCTCGCTCTCGAAAACTCGAGACCGCTGGCAACCAAAGCGCGCGAAGCGATCAAGCCTCTCGAAGCGCGACGCGAGCGTTTGGAGCAGGAAGCAATCGCGCTCAAACAGGGTCTTCCCGAAGCGCTCGTCGCCGTCGCATCACACGTAACGCGAACGACTGCAGAGAGAGGGCGCGCAATTGCGATTGCACGTTCCGAGCTCGAGCGCGAAAGACACGTGCTTTTCGCAGAGCGCGATCGATTGGCCGACGAACTGAGCGGCGACAGTGTCGACGATGACGCGGAAGAGAGAGAGAGCGCGCGCGCATCCCTCGAAGAGGCGTCGCTCTTGCTAAGCGAGGCCCAATCGCTGCGCGAACTTCGGGCACGCGCAGCGCTCGAGCAAGCAACACTCAATGAGCACCTTGTGGCGCTGGGTCTAAGCTCCTCGCAGCAGCTTCTCGTTCCACCCAGCAAAGACGAAACTGATTCGTGGCTTCATCGCGAGCAGCGACGACGCGATGCCAAGGAAGCGCTCGAACGCGACGTTAGAGCGGCATCGCGGGCACATCGCGATGCGGCAACGACACTTACTGCACTCGAAGCTTCCGTTCCGGCGGTTGCCCCTCACGCGCTCGAAAAGGCCCGCGGTGAGCGTGATCATATTTGGACCGAGCTCCAGAGCGGGAGCACATCAGAGGTCGCATTTCTTGCTGCCGTTGCGGATGTAGACAAGTTAGTTGACATATTGCTCGCATCCGCTGACGAGCTCGCAGAGGCGAAGCGCTTGCGCCGCGAGGTTGCGTCTTTCGTTAATAAACTTGACGGCTATCAGCACGAGCTCGACGCCCACAATGCCGACGCGGCAAGTTTGCAAACAGAGATCGCGACACGTCTTTCGGCGTGGGCTGGCGCTCCTTCACAGGCGCATCAGGCTACAGCGTGGGTTGCGCGATTACGCGAAGCGAGCGACGTCCGCGCACGCAGCCTCGAGTGGCACACCTCGCTCACAAACGCCGATGCAACCTTCTCCGCGAGGTTTGCGCGAGTGGCTGCTGCTGCAAACTTTGAACAAGAGTGCGATCCCGCACGTGTCGCCGTTCTCTTCGAGGCAGCCAAACGAAAGCTATCGCTCATCGATCAACGTGCAGGTGAGACGCGAGAAATTGAGTCGCGACGTGCTCGAGCGCGCGTGCGGCTGCACGCAATTGGCATCGAAGCGAATACTCTTGATCGCCGGGAAGAGAACCTCGCGCGTGAAGCCGGGCAGCTCATTTCGGCGCTCACGATCGACTCAACGAACGCACTAGAGCTGTTGCCGCATCTCGATCGCACTGAGCGGCTTGGCGTCCTTCACGAGGAATCTCAAACGCTCGCGTCTGACCATCGCCGAAACGATGATTTCGCGACAAGTTTTGACCGGGACCTTGCGGCGCTCAGCAGCGCCATCTCCGCAGCGCCAACGCTCGAAACGCTCACTCGCGCAGCGCTCGAATTACGCAAAGAGACCGAGGACGAAGCCCGTCGCTCGTACCTTCGTGCAAAGATCAATGACCTCGCGGCCGATCGAGCCGTTGCTGAGGCGAGACTCTCAAAGACTCGAAGCGAACTCGCGTTGTTGCTTGATCCGTTGGGACTCCAGGACGCCGTCGCGTTCGGCGCGGTGCGTGATCAAATCGCAACGGTCGCCACAATGAGGCTGCAGCGTGGGCGCGAAGAGATAGCGCTTCGTCAAAAGCAAAAACTCGAGCCACAGTTTGCCCGTGAACCCGAGGGCGACAACGTGAGCGTAAGCGAGCTGCGCGAGCGAATCGAGGGTGCGATTCTTGGTCTGCAAGAGTCGCGGGGCAAGCGTGACGATATTCTTGCTGAGCGCGTCGCTTGTGAGCTTGGGCTGCGACAATTTGAAAAGGGGTCAAGCGCCGCGGATTTCTCACTCGACGCCTCAATGATCGCTGCAGACATTGACGCGCACGCGAGACAATATGCGCGACTCAAGGCGGCTCAAGTTCTGCTTCGTATTTCTCTCGATCGCAACCAACGAGAGTACGAGTCGCCACTGCTCACACGCGCCAATCGCTTTTTCGCGCAGCTCACGCACGGCGCTTACGAGGCGATGCGCGTCGAGCTCGGCGATAGAGGAGAGCCCGAGCTGAGGGCCATCGCGCGCGGGAAGAACGCCAAAGCACCCTCGGAGTTAAGTGAAGGCACGCGCAATCAGATGTTCCTCGCGCTCAAGCTCGCAAGCGTCGAGCACGCCTGCAAGCAGCGCGCACCTTTGCCCCTCGTGCTCGACGATGTTCTGGTTCACTTCGACGACGAACGCTCCGAAGCGGCTCTTGAAACGCTCGCCGAGTTGTCGACGGTCACGCAGGTACTGCTCTTCACCCATCACCGTCGCGTTGCGGACTTCGCCTCGAAGCTTCGCGATGCGCGTGTACGTGAGCTATAGTTGAGGGCCGCGGCTTTTCGCCGGCCGATCTCGCGATGTCGAAAGCGTTCACCAAGGAAGACACCGAAGTCGAGGAGGACGCGCTCGAGGACGCGCCAGCACCTCGTGGCAGCAATTACATCACGCGCGCAGGATTCGAACGCATGCAGCGTGAACTCAACGGCCTTTGGCGCGGAGAGCGTCCAAAGGTCACACGTGAAGTCGAAGCCGCTGCCGCCCAAGGAGATCGATCCGAAAACGCCGAGTACATCTACGGGAAGAAACGCTTGCGCGAGATCGATCGGCGGATTCGATTTCTCTCGAAGCGGCTCGACGTGCTCAAGGTCGTCGAACCGTCGAAGGAGCAAGAGGGGCGCGTGTACTTTGGCGCGCACGTGACGATCGAAGATGAAGATGGCAACGAAGCCACCTATCGCATCGTAGGCCCTGACGAGTGGGATCTTTCGCGTCGTGAGATCAGCATCGACTCGCCAGTAGCCAAAGCGCTATTGGGCAAGAAAGTTGACGATGCGGTGACGGTCATGCGGCCTAAGGGTGCGACCGAAGTGACGATCATCCGAATCGAATATCGCTAGGTTCTCAATCTGGCAGACGTCACGGAGACGTCGCGTTCGGTGGTACAATCATCGCCGCATCGGTAGCGCGCATCTCATCGTTATCAAATCCGACGAAGGCCACGGTGCGTTGCGGATGCAGGAGCGAGAGTTCATAGAGCTCGTTGTACGCCTTGCACACGGCCGGCGTAGCCTTCAAGCGGGAAAAGGCGCGACCCATCGCCGCGGGGTATTGCGAGCGTGCCTCGGCAACAAGCTTGGCGATCTCGAGGCTCGTTCGCGCTTCGAGGAGCGCAACGCGTTGGCGACCGTCTTCCTCGATGTCTGCTTTCCACCGCTCGATACGGGCTGCAACGGACCGCATCATCTCGTGCGACACCTCGGGAAGAACGGTCACGCCTCGGATCATGAGGCGCTCGAGTCCGATGCCCCACCGCTCCGTCTCCTCGGTAATTTCGCGACGAACCGAATCGGCCAAGGACGAACGGTCGCTCAAAATGGCCTCGAACTGGCGGTTCCCTAGCGCGGAAGTCACAGAGTGCGACACGAGACTCGTCAAGGCTCTTTCCCAATCGACGACACTAAACGTCGCCTTGAAAGGATCGAGGATGCGAAATTCGAGAAATACGTCCACCGTTACCGTGGTTCCTCGAGCGTCGTTGACGACCACTCCCGCAATCGTTCGAAACTCGCGTTTCGTGCTTACGCGGTGGATCTGCGCCCAAGGCATCCAGCGGTCCAACATGAAGTGCCAGCCCGGCTTGTCAATTGTATTGACTAACTTTCCAAAGCGACTCACGAGCACCACTTCGCGCTCATCGACCATCACATTGAGCAGACGATAAATGGCCGCCAGAATAGGCGGCGTAGAGCCGCCAAGAACGAATCCGATAAAAAGCAGAGCGTCATCGTTAAGGGTCATGACGACCTCCTGACATAGTGGTGACGAGATTGAGAAAGCACCTCGGCGCTACGCCGCGAAACGTAGAGGTCGAGTGTTTCTTCTGCTTCGAGCAACGCGAGCTGATGCGTCAAAATAGTCATTTCTTCTTCGGCAGCATTCGCCTTCATGTGAGCAATTTCGACGCCGTGCTTTGCGGCGATGATGCGGCGCTCTGCACTCGCTTCGGCGTGCGAGTAGAGGGTCTCTGCTTGCATCTGCGCGTGCACCGCCCCGTTGAGTGCCTCGTCGAGATCCTCGGGAGGACGAATATCAACCAGATCGACAGCGCTGAAACGAATGCCGTACTCCGCGCCGATTTGCTCTTTGCAATACTTCATGATCCGCTCGTTCAAGCGTCGACGCTCGCGCTGAAGAAGCGCGTATGAACCGCCTGGCGTCGTGGGAATGGTCTCAACACCCGTTGCGACTTCCGGCTGAAAATTCGCGATCTCATTGCGCAATAGGCAAGTGAAGAGGCCTGTGACGTGCTCCTTCGGTGCCGTCATGTCGAAGACGAAATTGTAGAGTTCGTCAGACACGGGCAGGTAACGAAGGACCGAATCCAAACGGAGTGTCGTTCCATCCTCGGCCATCGCCGTCCGCGCACCTTCAGCGCCTGACAGATCGATGATCGCCTCCATCAGGGAAACTGTTTGCGCTTCTTGCCATGGAAACTTTGCGTGAAGTCCAGGACGGAACACTTTGAGTCGTTTGGGGTCGCCCGGGTCGCGAAGCGCCGCTCCGAAGGTCGTAACAACGCCAACATGCCCTTCGTTCACCCGAAACGCGGAACGATAGCCGAGATAGAAAATATGGGTGGCGAGCCCAACCAAAAGTCCAATCGTAAACATGAATCCTCCTAAGAGTCAGAAGCGGTCGGTAACGGGCACCGGCGGATCCCAGCCAGCCTCGGTCGAAGTGCTCGTATCGCCGTGTGTTGCATGCGATGCGCGTGGCGCGTTCTCGCGGTAGGCGGCGGCGAGTCCACGGTTCACTTCAACGACGTCGGCATTGAAGTGATGATGCGATGCGGTGGCCGCAGGAAGCGCGGCCGCTTTTTCGGCGGTATCGACGATCGTGCCAGGCGCTACGTAACGTCCTTCGGCAATCTCGACGCCTACGACAATGGCGCCGATACCGATAAACGAGTGCGCGCCGACGACCGCATCGTGAACGACGGCCTTGAACCCGATGAACGTGTGGTCGCCTACGTGACATGGACCATGCACCAACGCATCGTGCGCAATGGATACGCTGCGTCCGATATAGACGGCCCAAGCCTCACCGTTGACGAGAACGTGTTTATCTTTGAGCGCGTGAATGACGACGCCATCCTGGATGTTTGAATTTGAACCGATGAAGAATGGAGTTCCTTCGTCGGCGCGAACCGAGCTACCCGCGGCGATGTGTACGTGATCGCCAAGAACGACCCGACCGGCCACGTTGGCTTGACGATGCACGAACGCTGAGCGGGAAGAGGAGCCCGGGCGACGAATGTTCGCGAGCCATGTTCGACGGCCGGTAACAGGCTCGTTCCCATCTGCGGCAGCAATGACCGCGCGCGCGCGCGGAAGGTCGTGAGCGACGTCGGCGCTCGATGCGTTGGATCGATGAGCAGCAAGCCCGTGATCCGACCTTTGGCGGCTACGCACGATCACTTGCCAGACGCCGTAAATGGCGAGCGCTGCGAGAACACCTCGAAGGAAGTCCAAGCCGATAACCGCGACCGCGGTGAAGATCATGAGCCAGACATGCGCCCGTCCCATCTCGACCACTTCGCGAATCTCGGCAGGCTTGACCATGTTGGTGGCCACGTAGAGAAGGATCCCGCCGACGCATGCCATTGGCACAAGCTCGAGATAGCGCGCGAGGTAGAACGCGAGCGCGAGCTTCAAGATGGCTTGGAAGATGCCGGCGAGCGGAGACACTGCGCCGAGTTTGATATTGGTGGCTGTTCGCGCGAGGGCGCCGGTTCCTGGAAATCCGTTAAATAGCGGAACCCAAGTCATCAGGTTGGCTTGCCCCCAAAGCTCCTTGTCTGCGTCGAACAGCGTGCCCTTGTTGTTCGCCAAGCGGTCTGCCAAGCGCGAGCAAAGCAAACTCTCGATGGCCGCGACGAAGACGATCGCCAGAGTGGCGTAGAGGACGCCTCCGGGATCAGTGCGAAGGGCATCCCACGCGGGCATTGTGATTTTCAGCGACTGTCCGGGGATGCGTCCGTACTTCTCACCGATCAAGATCAGGTGTTCTCCTGACAAGACCGTGCGAGCAAGACCGGCACCGATCGCGAGTGCGATCAGCGGACCGGGGATGAACACCGAGATGCGTAAAAAGAGCTTCATCAGCGCGACGGTCCCAAGTGCGAGGATGACAGCCCATATCTCGAGATTTCCGAAATGGGTTGAAATCATGTGCGCTTTTTCGAGCGCGCCGTATCCCGATTTTGCGTGCAGTCCGAAGATCTCGCCGCCTTGCGAGAGCGCGATCGAAATCGCGATGCCGATAGTGAACCCCACGACAATGGAGTGCGGAACCAGCTTGATGATGCGGCCCGCGCCGAAGAGCCCCAGCGCCGCGAGCACGAGTCCGGCGAGCATGGAGCACAGCACGAGATAGCTGTGCGTGTGGTGAGCCATGATCGCGGCGATGATGGGGATGAACGCCGCGGTGGGTCCGTACACTTGGTACTTGGACCCTCCGAACAAGGCGCCCATCATTCCCGCAACGGCACCGCCAACAATTCCCTGCTCGGGTCGAAGTCCCGACGCCATCGCGAGTCCCATCGACATGGGAATCGCGACCATCGAAACGACGAGGCCCGCCGTAAAATCGTGAACGACGTTGAGGACGACATTGCCTCGTTTGAGATCTTCGAAACGCGCGTCGAACGGCGTCAAAAAGTGCTTAAGACGTGAAAGGAACATAGAAAACCCTCGGCTAACGTGCAAAACGCTCGCACGCATCACGCGCGCGAAACCCAAGATGGCTGGGGTAAGCGTTCAGCCGCGAGGCGGACGAAGGGCGGGTTCTAGGGTCGTCGCGAGGTGCAACTCGCGACAAGGATTGGCGTTGAGCGCGCGCTGCACGGAGGCGATCACGTCAACGTGCGCGTTGCCCAAGGCACTCTCTGAAACGTCGTCGTCGAGGTCGTCTTTATCGTTGTTGTCGTCGTCATCTTCGGCCTCAACATCGGACGAACCAGACGGAGTCGAAGCGGGATCTTGCGTGTCATCTTGCTGCGCACTGACACTCACAACCGTGCGGAGATTGTTGATGGATGTCGCGAGCGCGAGATCGCTCGGATGCGCCGAGCGGCCGGAGAGCTGCACGAAACCGACGAAGCCAAAAACGGCGATCAAAACCCAAAGCACCAACCGCACGTTTGTGACAATAGCATCGCCTGACCGGCGCCTCAACCGCTTCCGCGAAAACGTCAATGCTATTTACTATGTCTCGTGGGCGAGCGTACGTTTCTCGCGCAGGGCACCAATGAACGCTGCACCCAAGAAGAACATGTTCGCCGAATAGTGGATCCAAAGCAGCAACACGACGACCGAACTCGCGGCACCAAACGTCGAATGAAGACCCGCGCGACCCACATAAATAGTGAGCAACGCCCGGCCGATCTGAAAGAGGACCCCGCTCACAATCGCGCCTCCAATGGCGTCGGCCCACGCAATGCGCACCTCTGTCGCGTATCGATACACGAGCATAAAAAACACGAGCGCCGTTCCAAATGAGAGGTAGTGCTCAATCGTCTTCCAAAGCGCGTGCGGCGCTCCAAGCGTACTTTCGCTAAAATTGATCATTGCGCGCGTGGCGACCGAGACGAGGAGCGCTACACCGCACAGCACAACAAGGCCAAATGCAACAAGCTTGCGACGCAGCGTGTGCGGCGTGATCGGAAAACCGATCGTCACGATAGGCGTTGCCCAAAGTTGATTGAGCGCGCTGCGCATCTGAGCAAAGAGGCGCGCCGCGCCGTAGCTCACGACGAGCACACTCATGATCGTAGCGATGGTGTCACCCGTATCGAGCTTCGCGCCCTCGAGCGATTTGCCGATGGCGGTTGCCCAGTCTGGACCAAGCCATAACTTGAGGCCTCGACGCAACTCTTTGCGCGCGCGTTCTTGACCCACGAGCGGCGTCACGATCGAAAGAGAAATCAGCGCCAACGGGCTCGCCGATAGCAAACCAAAAAATGCGGTCGCAGCGGCGAGCAAGCCCCCTCGACGTTCACGATAGATCCGCAATGTCAGGCGAAGGACCTTGGGAAGCTCGCGCAAGAACTCAAGAATGAGTGCGACCTTTGGCATCGCAACTCGTTACGAAGCACGCGGCTCACGAACAGACGAGCGTCGTCGTCGCACCTTGTGGATGACCAGCTGGTCACCTTCAACGCCAACCGACACAGACTCGCCTGCGGAAACATCCTTGGAAAGCAACAGATCGGCAAGCGGCGCTTCGATCAATCGTCCGATCGCGCGGCGCATCGGGCGAGCACCAAGCTCAGGGTCGAAACCACCTTGGTCAAGCAAGTGATCGATCACACCGGTATCGAAAGTGATCCCTATCCCGCGGGTGGCGTGGAGCGCGGTGGCAAGTTGCGCGAGCATGCGCTCAGCGATGCGCGTGACGTCAGCACGCGTGAGAGGTGCGAACGCGAGTACCTCGTCAATGCGATTGTACAATTCGGGCGGTAGGGCTGAGCGAGCCGCTTCGGTAAACACAACGTCGTGCGATCGCTTTGCTATCGCTTCGCTTCCGAAGCCGATCGCCCGAGACGAAGTTTCGCCCAGCATTTGCCGCGCGCCCAAGTTCGATGTGAGCACGATGACTGTATTCGAAAAGTCGACCGTGAACCCTCGACCATCTGTAAGGCGGCCTTCGTCGAACACTTGAAGAAACGTTTCGAGCACGTCCAGATGCGCCTTCTCGATTTCGTCAAGAAGCAGGACTTGATACGGCCGCTTACGAACGGCTTCGGTGAGCTGTCCACCGGCCTCATGACCAATGTAGCCAGGGGGTGCGCCGACAATGCGCGCCACCGCGTGAGCTTCCGCAAACTCCGACATGTCGAGACGCGTCATGGCAAGCGGCGAGAAGAACAACGCTGAAGCAATGGCCTTCGCCGTCTCGGTTTTACCAACGCCCGTTGACCCAAGGAGCAAGAAGCTGCCAATGGGGCGCTGCGTCCGAAAGCCGGATGCGTTGCGGCGCAAGACGTGCGCAATTTGCTTGAGCTGCGTTTCGTGACCGACGACGTATTCGGCGAGAATCGCCTCAAGTCGCAACATGCGCGCGCTGTCCGTCTCGAGCAAGCGTTCGACAGGAACGCCTGAGCGAAGGGAAACCACTTGAGCAACGTGCTCGCGACTCACCGCGGCATTGCCCTGCCTGTGTGCACGTGCTCCTGCAAGATCGAGCACGGAGAGCGCCTTCTCAGGCATCGCACGATCCGCAATGTAACGATCGGCCATCACGATCGCGGCGTCGATGGCGCTCTCGTCGATGGTGGTTCCGTGATGAGCGTGCAGCGCGCGACTCAGATCGTGAACTGCGAGGAGCACTTCGTCCTTCGACAGTTCACCCACCTCGAGCACATTGAGCCAACGACCCAATTGCGGTCCGATCAAGCGTCGATACGTTTCGAGATTTGAAGCAAAAATGACCCGCAGGTCACCTACCTGTAAGCCCGCACGCAATTCGGCAGCCGCTTCATCGCCTGGATCGACGCCCATCAGCGCCGCAACGTCTTCAAAGAAGAGGATTGCAGCATCTGGACCCCCTAGCCGAGCGATCTCTTTGCGTATCTGCTGGAGCTTTTCACCCACAGCGCCGCGAACACCACTCCCTGCGATCAGCGACGCAGCGTCCACTTCGATAAGCAGCGGTGTCTTATCTGCAAATCGCGACGCTAGCCCTCTCACGATGGTCGTTTTGCCAACACCCGCGTCACCGATCAACACCGCGTTCGGCGCGTTCTTGCGCGCCAAAATGTCCTCAAGTTGATCAATTTCGCTTTGCCTGCCGATCACCCGTTCACAGGGAACAAGTCGCGCGACGGCAGCAAGCAGCGGAGTCTTCTGCGGATCAAGAACGTTGGTTGGCGCGACCTCTTTGCGCTTTGGCCGTTCGGATTGCATGGCAGAGACGCGACGCGGCGCAGGCTGAGGAGCCGACTTCGTCGGAGCCTTCACTTCACGCAACGGCGCAGGCGCGGGAACGCGACTTGGCGACGGCGACTTTAGCTGAGGTGCTGCAATTTGCGGCTTCTGCGCGATCCGTTGCTGTACGTTTGAGCTGCGCGGAGGTTCAACGACACCGAGCGCGATCTGCATCGCGTGCGAACGCAGCTTGTTCACATCAATTCCGCACTGGGTGATAAGTCGGTACGACGCCGTCGTGCGATCTTGGCAAAGTGCAAAGAGCAAGTGCACGGCACCGGGCTCGCGAATGGCCGACCGACACGCAAAGTCCCGAGCACGCTGCACGGTGAGCTCAAAGGCATCCGTTGCATCATCCGTGGTCACGCGGGCCGACTTAAGCAGCATCTCCGCTTCGAGCCGCCGTTCGCTCAAAAGCGTCTGCGCGGGACCTGCAACCGACGCAAGCGCTGCAAGCAAATGCCCAGTCGACGGACGCTCCTTTCGCTGCCTCGCGAAGTCACCCGCCAGGCGGCGAATCACCAGAAGTTCGGTTTCACTTCGAGGGGAAGCCATCCTTTGACGGGTCGCATGTCCTACATGGCCCGGGCAACAAAGCGGATCTCTTCATGCGTTCAGTTGAGAATTTGCCGATCGCACACGATTCACACTCAACAAGTGAAGGAAAGTGACCGCTACATCGAGTGACCCCTTGAAACTGACCCGTGGGTCAATAATGAAAGAAGTGCATGCCACGCATTGCCGACCCGACCGCAAAAATCGCGCTTCTCCGCACGGCAGCCGAAGTGTTCGCCGAATCCGGACTCGACGCGGCCAAGGTCGAAGAAATTACGCGTCGTGCAAAACAATCAAAGGGCGCGTTTTATCTACACTTTGCCACGAAGGAAGACGCGTTTCGTCAGGTGGTCGAAGGGTTTCTCGCGCAGCTCGCCGCGCTCTATCAATCGCCACAAGCCATTGAATCGCTGCCCGAAGAGAAGGCCGACATCCTTCGTCTTTGGCTCGAACGCGACGAACAGATGTTTGCGTTCCTCTGGCAGAACCGGCAAATCTTGTCGATCGTTGCGGGTTGCCAAGGTCAACACTCTTACCTACTTGAAGCTTTCCGTAACGAAATGCGCACGACGAGCAACGAGTGGATCCAAGAATCGCAACGCCGCAACATCATCGATCCGATGCTCGATCACGAGCTTGTCACAACGCTTGTGTGCGGCGCTTACGATGAACTGGTTCGCAAGATGCTCAAGATGCCAAAGCAACCGCCTATCGGCGAATGGCTGCGGCAAACGCTATCGATCTTCATGCGTGGTGTCGGCACGCCAGTTCTCTTTCGCTCGCTCGAGAAGTCCAAGTTGCACTTGCTTTCGGCCCCACCCAAACGGCTAACGCGCGTCGTCCGTACGCGCCGC
>JAHFDZ010000447.1 GCA_023248745.1 Myxococcales bacterium
GAGCCAGGCAGCATCGCCAACAACAGCACCGTCGCACTTGCGTTGAACGACAAGCTCGACGGCGAGACGATGAAGGTCAACGTGTGGGGCCTTCACGACGGCGTACGCGTTGCCTCGGCCGAAGTGTCGGCCGTGATCAAAGTCAAGCAAGTTACCGATGCAACCGCCACGTTGACTCACCTTCCATGCGGCGCATGGTGCACCGAGGGGTCTACGGGTTGCTCTGGCGACGCGGTGAAAGCTTGTGAGAACGCGACAGCGACGCTTGCTTCGAGTGGAGCAACGCGACCGCCTGCCCCAAGGATGCCCCCTATTGTTCACTCGGCAGATGCGGCGCCACTTGCGTCGATGAGTGTGTATTGCCTCAGCGTGATCGTGACTGGTTGAGCTAATCCTAACGGAGAAAATGAGGAAGCCAAGTGAGTCATGCTGCAGCTCCACGCGCCTCTGCTCGACGAGCACGGCGTGCATCGCGTGCAGCCTCGAGTTTGGCATCGCGCGCTTCAAAGATGGCTTCTTGTTCCATCGGTCGAGTCGCCCGGTTGCTCGAAGTACGCGATACGTTGTCGCCGGACTGACTGCGACAACATTTTGGTCAAGCACCATGAATGTCAACCGCCTGTACCCTTCGAGCGGATGTGCGTCGAAGAAGTCGATGATCGATTTGCGTTCGTGCTCTTCAATCCAGTGATCGCGAGGCACAAGCGCGCTGTGCTCGCTGACCTTGCCGTACCGCTTTTTTCCAATCAAAGAACTTTCCACGAGCAATGCCGAACCACTCGACAAAAAGCTCGGCGGCAAGCTCGGTCTTTGAAGGCCAGCCCGCAACGCAGGTCGAAGCATCAAGCCCCCGTGGCCATCAGGGCGTCGAGCTTCGTCTTGGTAAGCGTTCGGCTTCTCGCTGACGGAATTTTCTCGATCCAACGCAGAAGCTCTCTCTTCCGAAATCGCGACGGCAACGTCAACTCCGGAAGGCTCGTAAATAGTCGCGAGCGTCCGCCTGAAAGATACGCAAAATCGAACAGCGCTTTCTCAGGAGTCGCGAGCTTGATTCCGCCCGAGAGTTCTTCGAAGCCTCCGAACACTTCGGGCGCGAAATGATGAATCGAAAAGACGCCGACGCGGCTTCGGATACGTTGTGTTCGCGCAAGCGAGGCCGCATACACAACCTCAGGTATTTGCTCGATCATCCCATGGCGATGAAGCGCGGTGTGCATGGACACGTAGCTCGGGAGTGGCGCGGTCAGATATTCGGGCAAGCAGAGTGGATCCACTCCATCTTTTATCCACCAGACACCGTGACGGATCAACGTAACGAGCCCAGCACTTGCGAGCCGCGTGAGCGTCTGACTCGCTGCCGGAACCGACTGCTCGAGCAGCGCCGCAGCATCTGACGTCGTGACGACCGAAACGCCAAGTCGCCGCAGTTGTGCAAACGCCTGATGCGCATTCATCGCAAGGCCTCCAACCGATCCACAACGTCTCCCTGAATCGTGTTCCAGAAGCTTCGACCCGAAAAGAGGTCGGCTTGATCAGGTTCGAGATACGCCACAACCTTCGACATGTAGTCATCGAACGAAATGCTCAACGCATGGTCAATCGCCTTCGAGACCCGTGATTTCTTCGCAAGCCGCGCGACGATCTTCCCCGTTTCAGGTCGTGCGAACAAAAGGTTAAGATCGAAAATGTCGCGCGCTTGGGGTTCCGCTCTCTCGGCAAGTGCATGAATTTTTTGCACGATGGCCATCTCGGCTTCGTAGTGAGTAGCGAGCACGGGCATGAGCCCATAGGGACGCAGCACATCGCGATCGGTCGCCTCGAATTTTGCGCCTTCGATGGCATCTCGGCGCGAGAATTCTACCTTGGTGCGGACTATCACGCTGAGATTGTCGACGCGGAGCGCAATCTTCCATCGCTGTGTGGTTTCAGTTTGTTTGGGTGCCGACGTCTCTTCAATCGCAATGCCCTTGCTCTTCAGCGGCGCAAGCACAAGCGGTGACCTCAGCAAGCGATCGACTTTGTTCTTCAGGGTTTCCCTGGCGATCACGACAACGTCGAGGTCCATATCTTCGGAGTAACGAACGCTCCCAAAAAAGAAGCGGAGGTTGCAACCACCCTTGAGAGCGATGAGGCCCTTATCGTCTCCCTTCGCGAGCAGCGCGCGGAGAAAAGTAAGGTGGAAGATTTCCACGATCTGCCGCGAGGAAAATGGCATGTAGTATAAATACCAATATTCTATGAATATAGCAATATTATGTATTGATTATGGCAGACGCGATCGCGTCGGAACGCTAGTCACAACGCTCGATGCGGTGCCGTCAAAGGTCCACCCGCAGCGCCCGTGTTGACGACTCCCCTTGGCTCGATCAGCATCACTTCGGCTTCGCAGAGCGCAACGGGTCGATGCTCCACGCCGCGAGGGACGACGAAGGCATCACCGGCCGCAAGGTCTACGGATCCATCGGCGAGCTCAATGCGCAAGCGTCCCTTGAGAACCAAAAAAAACTCATCTGTATCGTCGTGCGTGTGCCAAACGAATTCGCCAAGTAACTTGACCACCTTAATCTCGTAGTCGTTCAATCGCAAAACGGTGCGTGGACCCCAATGGTCTGTGAAGAGCGAGAGCTTTTGCGCGAGATTGATGACGCCTTGGGTCGTCATCGGCACTCCGCAATGTGCTTGTTCGGTTGCTCGTCAAACGACTGATACATGATGTGTGCCGCCACAAGTCCTTGGCTAGCGTGCTTGAAGGCCGCTGGAACCGTCGCGATGATGGCGAAGCCGAGCGATTTCCAAAGCGCCACGGCCCGCTCGTTGGTCGAGACGACAAAATTGAACTGCATCG
>JAHFDZ010000244.1 GCA_023248745.1 Myxococcales bacterium
CGAATCGAAGGCTCGCCAGTTAACCTGAGCGAGAGCGTTCAGCAGGCTTTTCGTTGGCAACAAGGAATAAGCCCCGATCAGTTTGGCGTCGATTTTGGCGACACAAAGGTCATCCCCGGACTCTTGCGCATGCAGGTACAAGGCCGCATTCCGATAGGTTCGTCGGCTGAAGTTTCGGGATGGATTCGCCTCCCCTCCGCAACCTTGGGTGCAACATTTTATTGCTTCGACGCAAACGTGACGCTTCTTGCCAACCTTTCGTACGACCTCGAAACAACGTCGCTCTCATTGCTTGGAAGGTGCCCTGGACAAGCAACGCAAGGGCAAGTCGTTGCGTGCGCGAGCGAAAGCGGAAACTGTCCGGCAGAACAAACGGTGAGCACGCTCGCCGGCGCAACTTTCACCGATCCGATCGACGCGTGGCTTGCGTCTTTCGCTGTCGGCCATCCGGAGCAGGCGTATTTTGTAAGGGCGGGATCGAGCGCGTTGACCTACGAAGTTGAAGCCTGGAAGCGTGACAACAATTTTTTGGAAGCCTTGCTGACCGTACCCAGCGGCGACGATCAGGGAGCGCTCTACTGTGCGGGCAACGACTCGACGCTGCGTACGAAGAGCGACAACGGCAGCACCGTTACTTCGATCGACATTGTGCTGCGGAATTTGTCTCGCGCAGGGCGCTGCGATCGCGGCGCACCGAATCTTGGAAAACTATCTGGCTGCATTCGGTAAGCGCACGTCGACGACGAATGCGTTGAAACGAAAAAAGCCGAGCGGCTGACACCACAACCGCTCGTGCCTAAAGATGGCCGCTAAGCCTCCGCTTCAACGCGCCTTCCCTTGACGGGAGCCGCGGCAACGATCGCTTGGCGAAGCGTACTGAGCAATTCGGGCGAGTTGGAAATTGTATCGCGCGATCGTTCGCGACCATTGCCAAGAGCAGTTCCGGCGAACGATAAATGGCTTCCGCTCTTCTCGATAAGGCCACGCAACACACCCAAGTCAATCACCTCACTGAGCGAATCGATACCGGTGCCATATCGAATTTCGAACTCGGCCTCGGTGAACGGCGGCGCGCATTTGTTCTTCGCTACTTTCACGCGCGTTCTTCCGCCAACGACTTCGTCGCCGACTTTGATCTGGCCGATGCGCCTTACGTCGAGTCGCATCGATGCATAAAACTTAAGCGCGTTGCCACCCGTCGTCGTTTCAGGAGAACCAAACGTCACTCCGATTTTTTGGCGAAGCTGGTTGATGAAAAGCAATGTCGTGCCGGTTCGATGGGCAATTGCGGTGAGTTTGCGAAGCGCTTGACTCATGAGGCGAGCTTGCAAACCCATGTGTTGATCGCCCATTTCGCCCTCGATTTCGGCTTTGGGCGTCAGCGCGGCGACCGAATCGATGACGATCATATCAACCGAGCCACTTCTCACGAGCATCTCGCAAATTTCGAGCGCTTGCTCTCCCGTGTCCGGTTGCGAAACAAGCAACTTGTCGATCTCGACGCCGATCGACTTGGCGTACGCGACGTCGAGCGCGTGTTCGGCGTCGATAAACGCGGCGATGCCACCGTTGCGCTGGGCCTCAGCGATCGCGTGAAGTGCGAGCGTCGTCTTACCGCTCGACTCGGGGCCGTACATCTCAACAACGCGTCCACGTGGATAGCCACCGATACCGGTCGCCAAGTCGAGCGCGAGCGAGCCGGTCGGAATTGTCAGGACGGGCTCGAGCCCTGACTCGTCGCCGAGCTGCATGATCGCACCTTTTCCGAACTGCTTCTCGACGTTGCAAATGACACTTTTGATGTTGCGAATCTTCTCTGCGAGTTCACTTAACATGATGGGCTCCGCTCAACCTGGACGTCATCCACTTGCCGCGCACACCAGGTTTGCGCGCGGCAAGTTTGCGGCGACCCTTTACGGTCCCGCAACGCTTGTGCGCTCAAGGGCGCGATAGGTAATCGCCTCGGCGATGTGCTGCGGCGTGACGCGCGCAGTGGGCTCAAGGTCGGCAATCGTCCGCGCAACTCGAAGGACCTTGCCGTAGCCTCGTGCAGAAAGCGCGAGACGTTCAACCGCTCGTTTCAGCAGCGTTGCGCCCTCCACACAAGGAACGATCACACGCTCGACGTCACGCGCCGTAAGCGCAGCGTTGCACGAGGCCGAAACTTGCTCGGCCTTTTGCCTCTGTCGCTGCACGTTTCGGGCTGCGATGACTCGCTCTCTTACCGAGGCGCTCGCTTCGCCGCGCTCCCCTTTCCAAAGAGCGTCTATCTCGACGGGCGGCAGCGCGACCTGAATATCGATCCGGTCGAGCAACGGTCCGCTCAAACGCGCGCGATAGTGGCGGATGCGATCGGTTGAACATTCGCAGTGGCGCGACCGATCACCGTAGTAGCCACATGGGCACGGATTCGTTGCGCACACCAAGATCGGGCGCGAAGGAAACGAGACCTTTACGCGCGCACGCGAGATAAGAACGTCGCCGTCTTCGAGTGGCTGCCGGAGCCCTTCAAGCGCCGTGCGTCTGAACTCTGCGAGCTCGTCGAGAAACAGAACGCCGTTGTGCGCGAGGCTAACCTCCCCAGGGCGCGGAACGTCACCGCCACCACCAATCAACGCGACATCGCTCACGGTATGGTGCGGCGCTCGAAAGGGTCGTTGGGCGAGTAGACTTTGCGCAGGCAGTGCACCTGCAACGCTCTGAATCGCGAGGACCTCGAGCGCATCGTTCGTCGCGAGCAACGGCAAGATGCTCGGCAGTCGACGCGCGAGCATGGTTTTTCCGGCGCCCGGTGGCCCCATCATCAAAATGTTGTGCCCGCCCGCGGCGACGATTTCGAGAGCGCGACGTGCAGCAAGTTGGCCGCGTACGTCGGCGAGATCAGGGCCTTCGGCGATGGCGGTCTGAGCGAACGCGGCGGGTGATGGCACGCGCCCAAGCACCCGCCCCCCGCGCCAAGCCTCGACCAGTTCACCAAGCGTAGCAACCGTCGTGGCCTCGAGATCGCGAACTAAGGCTGCCTCTGCCTCATTCGCTCGCGGCAAGACTATGCGCTTCACGCCTTGCTTTCGCGCGCCTAGGAGATGAGCGAGCGCACCGCGCAACGGATGCACGCCACCATCGAGCGACAGTTCGCCAAGCAGGAGGACGTCTGCGATCGCCTCAGGGGAGATTAAGCCAAGCGCACCCAGAATCGCGGCCGCGATTGCCAAGTCGAAACCGCTCCCTGTTTTTGGCAGGTCGGCGGGACCAAGATTGACCGTGACAATGCATTCGCCAATGTCCACGCCAATTTGCTTGAGCGCGCTACGAACGCGAACGCGGCTTTCGCGAACGGCAGCTTCGGCCAGACCGACAAGTTCGAACTTTGGCGGCCCGCGCCGCGTTTCGACTTCGACGCGCACGGGTTGCGAGTCGAGCCCGATGAGGGTGGCGCTAAGAGCGGTAGCGAGCATGCCCTCGTAAGTTGCGAAGACCATGCCGCAATGGGCCACGACAAATTACAGAGTGTTTTCAGCTAAGCCGCTGTCCGCGACGCGTTCTGCGCGTCATGGGACACCTTCAGGCATCGTTAACTTTATTTACCTTCCGCCTCACGAACGCCTCGCCGCAACCCGCGCCATGGCTTCGGAACGAAGAACCACTTGCCGTCCAAGAAAAATAGCGCGTCAAATGCGAGTCCGGCCGTCTTGCCAGGTTCGACGAACGTGAAGCGATAGACGGTGATGCCAGGGCGAAGGTACTCAGCAAGCCGCTTGTACCCTGGCGGAAAACTCTGTCCCTTCTGGTTCCAGGCGCGTAAGTCTTCGGTCGTCGCGCTCGACACGAGCACTTCGGTCTGTTCTCCGTTTGGCGACAGTCGCGCATTGGGAGCACGTGGCGCCTCTTTCCACGGTTCGCAAATTTTCACGGCCATCTCCTCGGGGACGAACGCGGTCTTGCACTGCTCGAACGTTGGAATCAGCTTCCGCGTAAGATCGAGTTGCTCAGTTTCACTTTTGAGGAATCCACTCACTAGTTCCTTTGCGCGCGCCTCAGACTCGGTCGGACTTGCGCCAGGTGCCTGAGACGAAACGGGACTAGAAGCACTACCTTGACCGGATGCGCTGATTTCGGACTTCTTGCAACTGACGCAAATAGTCAAGTAAATGAACAAAACGCCAAGAGGATTGAGGAAGCGAATCTGCATTGGAGTCATTTTATCTCCTCTTCGGGCGCAGGCGCTCCGATAATCGAAACTGTGACCGCCTCCTTGAGCTCTCGATTCCTCGCCGGGCAGCTCCTCTTGTTGTTGGGTGTCGCGCTTTCCTGCTGTCGTGAGAAACCAGCGCCTGGTGCCGTTTGCAAGACCAACAACCTCGCAACTTGCTTTGAGGCAGCCCAAGCCGGTCTCTGTCGAGGCGGTCAGTGGACGGCTATTCCGTGCCGCGGGCCTCTAGGGTGCGTCGAACACGGCAACGCACACAACGTGACCTGCGATGACTCTCGCGCAAACGTCGGCGACGCCTGCATGAACGGAAGCATCGAAAGCTACGCTTGTAGCGCTGACGGGAAGCGCGCCCTCATCTGCAGCCAAGGCAAGTTCGAGTGGTGGCGCAATTGCCGTGGCGCGAACGGCTGCCGCGTCGAAGGATCGGTCGTCGACTGCGACAACTCGCTCGGCGAGAGTGGTGACGCTTGCGGACCGCCTGGCTCACTTGCGTGTGGGACAGATAGGCGCAGCCTCCTCCTGTGCCAAGACGGCCACATGAAAAGCGTGAGCTCGTGCCGTGGCCCAAAAGAGTGCACGGTAAAGCCCGACAAGCGCAGCGTCAGCTGCGACACGACGCTCGCATCCGAAGGTGATTCTTGCGAATTGCCAGAAGCGCGCGCATGCAGCGCCGACGCGAAGCTCGAGCTCGTGTGCAAAGGAAAGAAGTTCGTTCGATTGCGCGAATGCTCTGGTACGGGCTGCGGCGTAAGAGACGGCCGGGTCACCTGCCCATAGTCAACATAATTGACACTCAACTTCGTTGTCGAAAAACGAACATCGTCACAGCGAGCCCAATGAGAAACAAGCCAGCGAGGAGCGCGTAGAGCCATGCACGCGACTTTGCGACGGGCGAAGGGACAGCGATTCCGGTCCCGACCATTGACTTGTTCACTTCTGGTAGCGTTGGCGGCGGCGGAAGCGAACGAAGCGTCGTGACCTTCACGCCTGTCGCCGGATTGCCTCCTTTCGCAATCGCGGGGTGTGCGTTACCTAAAGGAGGTAGGCGTTGCGAAGACGAAGGCGGCCCTAGCGGAACGTCTTCATCTTCCTCCAAGAGCGCAAGGTTTCCCTCGCTCAAGTTCGGAGGAAGCGACTGGTGCAACAGGTAGGGATCGCTGGGCCTGCTTGACGGTGCGATCTCAGAAATCCATTTGGAAAAATCATTGATTGCAAGCGGAACCTTGCTCTTGCGAATGACTGGGTGCTCTTCGCCCTCGGTGAGAGAGGTAAACTCGAGCAGCGTTTCCTCGATGAGCTTGTCGATGCGAGAAGATGCGGGCCTTTGGCGCACGCGGTCACGCATTGCGAAGTGAACTTGCGACGCAATGTCGAACGTACTCACCGGTTTACCGAGCTTAAAGAGTAGCCGCGTAAGATCGTAACCAAGCTCACGCGCCGTTCGGTATCGAGCGTCAAGATCTTTGGCGAGCGCACGATTCACGATGCGCTCAAGCTCCGTCGTCACGAGGGGATTGAGCTGTCCTATCGAAGGAACGACTGCGGCCTGAATGTTCTTTACGGTTTGATAGTCCGTATCGCCCAAGAAGAGGCGCTTGCCCGCAAGGAGCTCCCACAAAATGATCCCCACTGCAAACACGTCTGCGCGAGCGTCAACTTCCTTGCCCAACGCGAGCTCTGGCGAAAGGTAAGCGAATTTACCTTTGATAATGCCGGGCTCACTTTTTTCGAGCTGCGTGCTCGCTTTTGCGAGGCCAAAGTCCACGATCTTAATTTCGCCAAACTTGGTGATCAATACGTTTGGCGGTGAGATGTCGCGATGGACTATCTGCAAAGGTAACCCGCGCTGATCGGTAAGCTCGTGGGCGTAACTGAGGCCTTTGCAAATTTCGATGCAGATAAAGAGCGCAGCTTCGATCGGAAATTCGCGACCTTGCTTGCGGAGCGAATCGATCACGCTCTTGAGGTTCGCGCCGTCAACGAACTCCATCACGATGAAGTAGGTGTTGTCGCCAACGCCGATGTCGAAGACCTGCACGCAATTGGAATGCGACAGCTGCGCCGACAGACGCGCTTCGTCCAAGAACATTTGGATGAACTTGGTCTTCGAACTCAGGTGCGGCAAAACGCGCTTGATGGCGACCTGCTTGCGGAACCCCTGCAAGCCCTCGCTCTCCGCACGAAAAACTTCCGCCATCCCTCCAGATTCGAGTTTTTCAACGACGCGATAACGCTGTTGGGGATGGTCACTCATCAGTCAAGCCGCGGCCGAAGCGTAAAATCCACGCGCCAAGAGGGCAAGCTTCCTCTCCTGGATCGCATTAGCACCCCATATCGGGCGCGATTACGCCCATCGCCGAGGGTCGACTATTCACAAACCCGAGGGTCAAACGCTTCCTTGAGCTTGAGATACTGCTCGTTGCACCAGCCTTCCGTCGTTCCGTAACGCACCTTCGCCCAACCCGAAGAATCATGCTCAAGGATGGCGATGTCGGAACCGCATTGCATTTGCGTGACCACGGCGTGCGAAGTGCCAACGCCATCACGCAAGTTGAGTAGCGCGGTACTCACGACAGCCGCTTCTCCAACCGCCTTTGGCGCACCGGCGAGTGCCTCGAGGCTCGCACGCGAACCATTGAAGACATTGAGATCGACGTTGCCCCCAATGCCCGAAATCGAACCCGAAGCGGAATACTGCCAGAACGACCATCCCGAAAATCCGGGCGGCATCTTTGGGCACGTCGCCCCATAGTTTGCGACCCAAAGCGGGTACTTCGCAAACTCAGTTTCCGCGTTGAGCGTCTCCCAAAAGTAACTCGCCGTGTAGATAATTGGCGTCTTCTGAGTGCCCGCTTCGACAACCTGAAGCCACGTTCTAATTTTGGCGAGCACCGTCGATGGTGACTGTCCGTCGGCCTCTTCGATATCGAGCACGGCGGGCAAGTCGCCGTCGCCAAGGACGCCGACAGCCGACACCATCTTGTTCGCCTGCTCGGTCGCATCCTTGCTCGCGCGAAAATACTGATAGGCGCCGCGAACCAGTCCCGCTGCTTTTGAACCTTCCCAATTCCTGCTGAACTTCGAGTCGTTCGAACTCACGCCGTCGCTCACGCGCGAAAACGCAAACACGCTTCCGGAGCTCGGGACTTTGGTCCAATCGATGGTGCCTTGCCACTTTGAAACATCAATGCCCTTGACTGTTTCTCCAGTCGCGCACTGTCGAACCAACTCTTCGTCCGTTGTTCCACTCTCGGCGATTCCGCCCGAAGAACACGCGACGACTAGAAACGCGCCCCCCAAACCCAACCCGCACTTTAACGTTGAACGATTTCTAAGCATCTCGGCCCCTCCCGATCCAAGCCGAAATGTGCGAACGACAAAGGTCGACCGACGAGCCCCTGTGCACGTTCGGAAGCCACGATCAACCCGCGCCTGTTTCAGCGGGGCGAATCTGTCGTTCTCACCGCGATCGGCGAGATCAATCCATCGAAAGTAAGTAGCTCTCGTCTGGAAAGCCCAATTGTCTTGAGCCGCCAAACAGGGCGCACTGTGGTCGATAAGGAGCGAAGCGCAAGTTGGCGTGAGGAGATTGAGACAAGCTCAAATTCGGGTAAATTCAGGCAAATTCTCGTTGACTGTGCGAGGCAACTCTTGCTTCCCTCACCCAACTTGGAGGTTGTTTCCACGCCCACCGTGCGCCGCCCCGTCATAGCCCTCGCCGCCGTCGCACTCACCTCGAGCGTGTCAGCCTTTGCCGCCGACTACGACTTGACGAGCGACACCAACGCGCAGTTCTACGACGTACGCAGCCCCACCGGCGAAGTGGTGTATGCGAGGCGCAGGGTCACGACCACGTTGGGCGTTGGCGCATACAACTTAGTCAAACAAGTTGACAAACAGCGCCTCGGCCCTGATCTCAGCTTCGTCGCTCGTGTTCGCTATGATGCCGACTACGGAAACGGCGGGTTCGCCGATCCGAATGACTACGGTCAATTCGTGCCGGGTCTCTCCCGTGGGCCCGTTGACATCATGTACGCCTACCTCGAAGGTCGACGCCTTCTGAAGGGGTGGGTCTCTTTTCGTGCAGGTCGACAGTACGTCGTCGATCCTCTTGGCTGGTGGTCATTCGACGGTGCGCTCGCAAAGGTAGCAAGCCCCTATCACGTTGCACTTGAGGGCTACGGCGGGTTCGAAGTGCGAGGCGGACTACCCCTTTCGACAGGTCGCTTTGAACGCGAAGGTGTATGGCGTGGGGATCGCAATGGCTACGATCCAACACTCTACCCGTCGTTCCAACCAACAGCGGTAGCGCCCGCGTTCGGCGCGAGTGTCGAGACCGCCGGTTTCTCATGGTTGCAAGCGAGAGTGAGCTACAGACGCGTCTACAACACCGGAGCCTCGAACCTCTCGCAATTCCAAAGCGGGCTCCTCACTCCCGCGATCTACGACGGCTCGCGCACCTCACAAGAACGCATTGGCGGTTCGCTCAACTTTAACCTCTCGAACTGGGGAGGCTTGAAGAGCGGAATGGTCTACGACCTTTACCTTTCGAATGTCACCCAAGTTTTTGCGAGTGCCGACGTATACGCAACGAAGAGAGTTACATTAAGCGCCGACTACGATTACTACCAACCGTCATTCGACGCCGACTCGATCTGGAACTTCTTCGGCGCCGAACCCATGAACTACCTCGCACTTCGAGCGAACGTCGACGCAACGGAAAAGTTCAGCGTGTCGGCGAGTGGATACGGGCGCGTGTTCAACGTTCAAACTCAACCCACACGCTCTAATTCGTCACCAGGGTTGACCGATTTTTACAACCCGAGCATCTATCCCGCCAACGGCACACCGTTCGATGCAGGCGGAACGGCATCACTTCGCTATCGGTCAGGAAGCTTGACGATCGGCGCGAAGGGAGCTGGCAACTTTGGTGAA
>JAHFDZ010000245.1 GCA_023248745.1 Myxococcales bacterium
ACATCGACGCCTCTCTCTGCTAGCCCCCTTGACCGCACAGAGTTGGGATTTCGCGTGAGTGCGCGAACGCGAAAACTGCCTGAGCTGCGCAGTAGGTGCTCAACCACCGCGCCACCTTGCCGGCCCGTCGCTCCAGTTACAACGATTGATCGATCCATGTTTACGCTCCATTTCAATGAACACTTCGGATATCAGATAGTTACTGTATCCATTTATCTCGAAAGCGCCACGCCGCCACGCGTAGAATTTGGCGATTCTGCTGGCAAGGTGAGCCTGCGCCCAGCTCCGCGTTGAGCTGCCTCGCACGGACCACTGACTGTGGCGGCGCAGCAATTGATACAATTGATGTTACGTTCTGCGACATTCTGTGTTGCTAAGGGCAGAGAGGGTTGCCGCGCCACGGAGAGCGGCTGCGCTACTTCAAGTCAACGTAGGTCGGCGCGTCGCCCATTTCAGATGGATCGTCGCCAATATTCTTACGAATCTCGCTGCCAAGGGCCATCGACCAGCTGCCCCAACACTTCAATTGCCCGTTGTCGAGCCACGCACAGGTGTGAGAGCTCCCGCCGTGAGACTGACCACCTGAAGTCGTCCGGGAAGCGTACGGCATGTGACTCGTCGTCAAATGTAGATACTTGAACTATCCAAAAGTGCAAACAGAAGCTTATGGTTAACCCATCTTCGAGATTACTGGCCCGTGTCGACGGAACGACGCGGAATCCTCGCGCTCCCAACGCTCGCAACCCAATTTGCTACTATTTGCGTTACAAATTGTGCGTGCAGCGAATCACCTTCAATACCAGGTGATAGCGGAGCGGACGCAACCAACCGCGATTCCGGTAGCGCACAAGACGCTACAACCGAGGTGACTGCAGACGTTAGTCCGCAACCTGACGGCGGAACCTAAAGCGCGAGTAGTTTCGTTTCGAAGAGCAATCGATAGTCTAGCTATCCTTCGCAGTGATAGGTTTAACGCGTGGCACCCAAGAAAACGCCTACGCACCAAGGATTTGACGTCTCAGAACTCGCGCGCAAGTCAGCCGTCTCTGTCGCGAGCATCAAGTTCTACCTGCGCGAGGGCATCCTTCAGTCAGCCGACCTCTCGCAACCTTCACGTGAGTACTACGATGGGAGCCATCTGGCGCGTTTACGCCTCATCCGAATCTTGCGAGACGTCGGGAAGTTACCGATCAAGCGCATTCGCGATATAGTCAAGGTTCTTGATCGTAGTGAATCGGTGAATCTTGAGAGCATTGGCGATGCGCTGGCGGCTCTCTCAAAGGGAGGCCTAGGAAGGGAAACCGCCGCGGTGAAGCGTGCCAAGGCCGAAGTGTGCTCGATGCTAAAAGATCAGAAGATCAACTTTACGTCGGACTCACCAATCGTCAACGAGCTTGCTCATGCGCTCGCGGGCGTGCGCCGCGCAGCAGGCATCGAGGTGCCGATCGCGATGCTTGCGCAGTACGTGGACCCGATGAACGCAATCGCAACGTTAGACTTTCGATCGATGCTGAACTTCATCGCGAGCGGGAACATGGGCCACAGCGAAACGCTGGGCTACGCCGTGGTGGGCACACTTTCGTGGGAGCCGGTGCTGCTTGCCCTCCGGAAGATCCTCCATGAGCATCAGGCACGAGCACTTCTTGGGGCTGGGAGATAATGCCTATTTCGGGCAACTGATCACGCAAAAAAGGGCCTCGTTATCACGCGGAGTGCGTCAGGGCGAAGGCGAGCTTCCTAGGTCACTCCTCCACGCACCATGGGTTCGTCCTGAAGGAGTCCGCATGCGGCAGTGCATTTCACGCATCGGGAGAATCATGTGAGCCTTCCGTCCTGAGGGAGACGGAAAACAAAAACGAACAAGCACTTCGCGTCTCACTCGCGAAGAATTGGGGTGACCCCAACGGGACTCGAACCCGTGTTACCGGCGTGAGAGGCCAGTGTCCTAACCGCTAGACGATGGGGCCGATACGACGGCCTAACAGCAAAAAAACGTAACTGAATCAGATAGTTCGGAGGGTTGCCCGCTTCTGGGTCGGGCGCGCTTCCGAGCTGGGGGACAAGGATTCGAACCTTGATAGACGGAATCAGAATCCGTCGTCCTGCCATTAGACGATCCCCCAGAAGTTGGTGGGTATCGCCCTCCAACAGAGAAGGGCGCATCGTATTCAGGACGGAACGCTTGTCAAGGACGTCGGCTACAGTTGACAGAACTGATGCTCCTTCCCCTATTCCTCGACCTCACGAACCGTCGGGTTCTTATCGTTGGCGGCGGACCCATCGCAGCTCGCAAGGCGGCAGAACTTCTCGAGGCAGGCGCGGCGGTGTTTGTCGTTGCGCCGAATATTGTCAACGAACTTGATGAATTGACAGCGTGCGGAAAGATCATCGTCGCTCGGCGTTCGTTCACGGCGATCGACGTCGACGGTGCCTGGTTGGTGATCGCCGCAACGAATGACCACGACGTTCAAGACGCAGTCGTGAGTGCATGCGACGCGCAGCAAACGTGGTGCCTTGCGGTCGATGACGTGAAGCGCACCCGTGCGTTTGGCGCATCGATGTTGCGGCGGCCGCCATTTACGATCGCGATTTCCACCGATGGCCAAGCACCCGCGCTCGCGCGATTGCTGCGTGAGATGTTCGACGCGTTTTTGCCAGGGAGTGATTGGGTGAATCTTGCAATCGAGCTGCGAGGACGTTGGAAGCGCGAGAATATACCTATGAATGAGCGATTTTCGTCGTTGCTTAGAGAATTTGCGGAGCGCCTTGGCCAAGAGAGATAGCGCGCAAAATTTCCTTGCCGTACCGTTGTGATGTGAAAGCGCGTACGCCTCAAGAGCAAGCCGCAAATAAGTTAGTGCAAGTGCTTGAATCGCCGCTCCTGCAGGCGCTTCTCGAGCCCGCGCGTCTCGAAATTCTCAGACTGCTCCTTGTTTCGGGCGCGTCCGATGTCGGCGCAATCGCAGCGCATCTGCCGCAACATCGTTCGGTTATTTCGCGGCACTTGGGGGTGTTACGTGAGGCGGGCATCGTCCGCGAGGCGCGAAGTTCAGAGGATGCTCGGTTGAGAATTTTTCAGCTCGATGGAGTCCGCTTCGTTCAGGAATTCGAAGAAATTGTTGCCCAAGTTCGCACCCTTACCGTGCTGTGCTGCTCCCCAATAACGACTGGGCAATCGGAAAAGCGACGAAGGTAGCGCTTGCGCATGTGTGCATTTCAATGCACACATGTTGTGCTCGATCACCGTTTGCCGATCAAGCCGTGTGAACTCATGCTGGACGCTATCATTATCGCTTTGCTCGCGGTCGCCTCTGGCATGAGTCTTGGGCTCGGAACCGACGCGCGAGTTCTTTCCGATCTCAAGTTGAAAACAGTTGTCGCGGTCTTTGGTGCCACGGCACTTACTTCGTTGGGCGCCATTGCCATCAGTAGCGGCTTGAGTGCATCGCTTCGGTTGCCGTTCATGTTAATCGGCTCCCTCGCAGCGGGCACTACCGCGCCACTGCTTGTGTCCGCGGCGAAAGGTGATGAGGCGACTGGTGCGCGATCGGTTGCATTGTTTCTGGTTAGCGGACTCGTCGTGACGCCAGTCGGTCTCCACTTGCTCGATTTTACGTTTTCGAAATCCGTTTTTTTCACTCTCGCGCTCGCTGGTGCACTTCAAACCGCTCCGATTGCCGTTGGCGTCGTTCTGAGAGTTCGACGATGGCGCTACGCAGCAAACGCGAAACGCGCATTTGCGCTTGCGGGGAACGTTCTTCTGGCCCTCGTCGTAGTTGCTTCAGCCGTGAGAAATGGACATATGGTGCTCCGCTTTCGTGCAGATGTTCTCTTGCGGCTTCTCGGTCTATTTGCGCTGACCGCTGCAGCAGGAACCGGACTGGGTCTCATCACACGCAGCTTGCGCGCTTCCATCTTTGCAACAACGACGCGAAATTTGACGACTGCATTGTTGGTCCAGACCCTTGTTAGCCACGACGAAGAGGCCACGATGTTGCTGCTCGTGTTCGGACTTCTTATGTACGTGCTGACGACATTGATGGCTGCGGTTGCTCGATTGCTGCCTCATCAGCGTACGGAATAGGAAATCAACGAGGTTACGAATGCACTCGAGCGACGATGACGACGTGATTGTGATCGGTGCTGGTCAAGCCGGACTGGCGACAGCTTATCAGCTGCAAAAAGCTGGAATGCGCTGCCGAATACTCGAAGGTTCCGACACTCCAGCTGGTTCGTGGCCTCGGTACTACGACAGTCTCGTCTTGTTTTCACCCGCGCGATATTCGTCGCTGCCAGGGCTCGAATTTCCTGGCGATCCGAAGCACTATCCAACACGTGACGAGGTCACGTCGTACCTGACGCGTTACGCGCACGAGTTTGGCTTTCTCATTGAATACGACTCGCGTGTGGTGGACGTACGTCGAGATACAGGGTGGTTTCTTGTCGTAACCGAGAGCGGCAAAACATATCGGGCACGCGCTGTTGTCGTCGCGACAGGATCGTTCTCGCATCCGAATGTTCCTCAAATTGACGGTCAAGAAACTTTCAAAGGTCGTCGTCTACATGCGCTCGACTATCGAGAACCGTCACAGTACCGAGGCCAACGCGTCGTTGTCGTCGGCGCCGGAAACACCGCGGTACAGATCGCGGTTGAACTCGCCGAAGTCGCGGTAGTGACCCTTGCGACGCGTGAGCCCATTCGATATCTACCGCAGCGAATTTTAGGTCTCGATATTCACGTTTGGTTTCACTACACCAAGCTCGATCGCACAAAATGGATCTCTGATCAGAGCACGCCCGTGCTCGACGATGGCACGTATCGCAAAGCGATCGGTGGCGGTAAGCCGCAGCACCGTCCGATGTTCAAAGCGTTCTACGATGAGGGCGTCATCTGGAACGACGGTGTCGGAGAGCGCGTCGACGCGGTCATTTTTGGAACGGGATATCGATCGACCGCGAGCTATCTAAAGTCGCTCGCGGCGCTCGATGAGCGGGGCATCATCATGCAAGAGAAAGGCGTGAGCCCTTCGGTGCCCGGGCTTTATTACGTGGGGTTCTCAAAGCAGCGAAACTTTGCGTCCGCGACCCTGCGAGGAGTGGGGCCAGACGCCAGCTATGTCGTGAACCGATTGGCAACGTACCTCGCGCGTTAGTGTCAGGTGCCACTTCGTGGTCGAATGTGTGCCAGCACAAAGCCAACCATTTGTGCATTTCGCGCGTCGGCACGAACTGCCATTGCGCCCTTTCCCGAGAACCAACCCTGCAAGCGTCCGCGCCTCTTGACGCCCCGGCAGGCCGGCTTACGTTGCGCCGCGATGGATTGTTAGCACTCGGTCCTGGTGAGTGCTAATTCACGTTTCCCGCGCGAAAACACGCGCATTTTTGGAAGGATTGCATCGATGAACATTCGTCCACTCGCCGATCGCCTCGTTGTGAAGCGTCTTAAGGAAGAAGAGAAGACCAAGGGCGGGATCATCATCCCCGACACCGCCAAAGAGAAGCCCATCGAAGGCACCGTCGTTGCCGTCGGCAACGGCAAGGTTCTCAAGGACGGCAAAGTGCAGCCTCTCGAAGTCAAGGCAGGCTCACGCATCCTCTTCGGCAAGTACTCGGGCACCGAAGTGAAGCTCGATGGCGAAGAGCACATCATCCTTCGCGAGGACGACGTTCTCGCCATCATCGACTAATCGAACTTCGCTGGTTTTCGCCGATCCCGGCGCGCTTGCGTGGTTTCGACGAAACGAGCAGAGCTCGGAAACCAGCGGCAAATTTGTAACCGTTACTGTTGCGTAACAGGAGAATTCATAAATGAGTGCGAAACAAATTGTCTACAGCCGCACGGCACGCAACCTGATCCTCGAAGGGGTCAACCAACTTGCCAATGCCGTCAAAGTTACCCTCGGTCCGAAGGGCCGCAACGTTGTCATCGAGAAGAGCTACGGCTCGCCAGTCATCACCAAAGACGGTGTGACGGTCGCGAAAGAAATCGAACTCGCAGGCAAGTTCGAAAACATGGGCGCGCAGATGGTGCGCGAAGTCGCAAGCAAGACGAACGACAAAGCAGGCGATGGCACAACCACCGCCACCGTTCTCGCGCAAGCGATCTACACCCAAGGCTTGCTTCTCGTCGAAGCTGGCCACAACCCAATGGACCTCAAGCGTGGCATCGAGAAGGCTGTTGAAGCCGTTGTCGCAGCCGTCAAGAAACTTGCCGTTCCAACGAACGACAAGGCCACCATCGCCCAAGTCGGCACCATCAGCGCAAACGGCGACGTAAGCGTTGGCGAGATGCTTGCAACGGCGATGGAGAAGGTCGGCAAAGAAGGCGTCATCACGGTTGAAGAAGCCAAGGGCATGGAGTCCGAGCTCGAGACCGTCGAAGGCATGCAGTTCGACCGCGGCTACCTCAGCCCATACTTCGTCACCAGTCCCGAGAAGATGGTCGCTGAGCTCGACGACGCTTACTTGCTCCTCAGCGAGAAGAAGATCTCGTCGATGCACGACCTCATCCCGCTTCTCGAGCAAGTCGCTCGCGACAGCAAGCCGCTCGTCATCATCGCCGAAGACATCGACGGCGAAGCACTCGCAACGCTCGTTGTGAACAAGCTCCGTGGCTCGCTCAAGGTCTGCGCCGTCAAGGCTCCAGGCTTTGGCGATCGCCGCAAGGAAATGCTCAAGGACATCGCGGTCCTCACTGGCGGCACCGTCGTCAGCGAAGACCTCGGCATCAAGCTCGAGAGCATCACCTTGAAGGATCTCGGCCGCGCTGAAAAAGTGAAGGTCGACAAGGACAACACGACCCTCATTGGCGGCGCAGGCGCAAAGAAGGAAATCACTGGCCGCGTTGATTCGATCCGCAAGCAGATCGAAAACACCACCAGCGAGTACGACAAAGAGAAGCTCCAAGAGCGTCTTGCCAAGCTCGCAGGCGGCGTCGCTGTGATCCGCGTCGGCGCTCACACCGAAACCGAAATGAAAGAGAAGAAGGCACGAGTCGAAGACGCCCTTCATGCAACGCGCGCGGCGGTTGAAGAAGGCATCGTCCCCGGCGGCGGTGTTGCACTTCTCCGCGCACAATCAGCACTCGACGACCTCAAGGTCACGGGCGACGAAGTCTTCGGCGTCAAGATCGTACGTCGATCGATCGAAGAACCCCTTCGTCAAATCGCCCGCAACGCCGGCGCTGAAGGTTCAGTCGTTGTTGAAAAAGTTCGTGGCGGCAAGGGTGCGTTCGGCTTCAACGCCGCAACCGAGCAATACGAAGACCTCATCAAGGCTGGCGTCATCGACCCAGCAAAGGTCGTTCGCTCAGCACTCGAGTACGCAGCAAGCGTTGCGGGCTTGATGCTCACCACGGAAGCAATCATCGCTGACAAGCCTAAGAAGAAAGAGGCTTCAGGCGGTGGTGGCGGCGGCGGAATGGGCGGCATGGGTGGAATGGGCGGCGGCGATTTCGATATGGATTGATCGAACGTCTCGCTTGTCAACGTTGTTGACTAATGGCCTCGCTTCGAAAGAAGCGGGGCTTTTTTACATCGCGGATAAGGCGGTCACTAAGCTGCCTTTGGTCGTCGAGCGCGTCCCTTTTTCGGAACAGCCGCGGCCGCAGCTGCGGCGAGCAAGCGTAGCGCTTCGTTGATCAATTTCTCATCTGGGAACGATGCCCAAACGTCGTCATCGATTGCGACGACGTGTCCCTTGCGAAGGGCACCAGCGTAACGACCACGCTTTGCGCGGCTCCAGTCGTATCGGCTGAGCGACGTCTCTGGGGGGGGGCGCTTAGCGGTTTTTTTCATAAGTCTTCCTCTGGGTCTTCGATGCTCTTCTCGCGCTAATGATCCGGAGTCGGCGGTCGACGCGTTCAGCGAACACGACGAACAGAACTCGTTCCTGTGACGAGAGACCAATGATGACGAAGCGGCCTTCGTTGTAAAGATCGGGCGCGTCGATCGCACGTGGATCGTCGAAGACGTCCGTTGCTTCAAGAAAGGTGACGCCGTGCTTTCGTGCATTGGTCGCGGCCTTGGTGTCGTCCCACTCGAAGTCGCCGAAGATGACGGTTGCCAAAGTGATTTCAGCTTACTTGTTTGCTGCAGGCACCGAAAGTTCGCAATAATCCGGGGGTCATCGCCACGCCGCAAAAGTCGTTCGCTCGGCACTCGAGTCTGCGCAAGCGAATGCGGGCTTGATGCTGGCCACCGAAGCAATCATCGCTGACTGCCCAAGAAGAAAAGACGCTTCAGGCGGTGGTGGTGGCGGCATGGGTGGAATGGGCAGCGCGATTTCGATATGGATTGATTGAACGTCTCTCTTGTCAACCTTGTTGACTAGCGACAGGTACGGACTGTCGCACGCATCGAAATAGGCCTCTTGGTCATGCGCGACCGCGATGCCCTCGGGGGCGCGCGGGTCGCCACTCGCGGAAGACACCCGGTTACGTACCGCACGTACCGCAAGGCGCACATCCCACGGACCGCGAATCACGCGTGGCTTGCGTGTGTCGACAATGTCGCTCTCGGGCTGCGAGGTCGCCAAAGAAGGCGCATCCACGAGCACAGGTCGCACCGTATGCAACGCAGGGCTGCATGCGGTGATCGTCGCAACGGCCGCAATCACGAGCCCAGCGAGTCGTACGTTCATCGTGGCAGCCTGGCTGCTTCGTCGCGACGCTGCAACGACAATGTGCATCCGGGCAGTAGCCGGAACGAACGCTTACGCGTGCCCTTCTAAGAGTGGGCAAGCGTATTCTGATCATCGACAATTACGATTCGTTTACGTACAACCTGGTGCAATATCTTTGCGAGCTCGGCGCTGATTGTGACGTTGTACTCAACCATGCGTTGACCGCGCAGGCGGTGTTCGACAAGAAACCTGACGGTATCTTGATTTCGCCCGGCCCCTGCACACCCGACGATGCCGGCATAACGCTCGATGTTGTGAAGGCCAATCGAACGATTCCACTATTCGGTGTTTGCCTCTGCTGAAGCGCACGTTCACGTTTGATGTTTTGCGGTGCCCATCGTGCAACGGGCGCATGAAGCTGCTGGCGATCGTCACCGACCCCACGAGCGTAAGACGCTATGTCAAGAGTGTTGACGAAGCAGTCGAGCCTCCTCCTCCGTCGAGGATCG
>JAHFDZ010000246.1:0-8722 GCA_023248745.1 Myxococcales bacterium
ACGCTCGCAACCGTCGGCCCTTCGCTCAAAGCAGCCAGCTGCGACACTGTCACCGCACTCGGCAAGTTGACCCCCGCGCAAACCAACACGCTCAAGACCGACGCGACCACCGATTTCACGACGACGTGCACGTACGCCACCGATCTCGTCAGCATTGAGACGCAGCTCGCGACGCTCTTCGCATCGGCGGGTGACGCTGGCGTAAGCGATGCGGGCTCGCCGGCTTCGTACTATGCGCAGCTCAAGGCGATCGTCACCCTCGCGCAAGAAGCGTACGCGCTCCAACAAAAGTTGCCCGCTCTCAACACGACAGTTCAAGCCGACATCGACGCCGCGAAGAAGACCTGCGGCATCTGAGGGCAACATGCAAAGAGGCGCCACGTTGCCGGGCGCCTCTTTGCACCGAATTCGCTCAGTAACGGTAGTGCTCGGGCTTGAACGGCCCTTCAACCGGCACGCCAAGGTAAGCCGCTTGCTCTGCGGTGAGCTTCGTGAGCTCGACGCCGAGTTTTTTGAGGTGAAGCGATGCGACCTTTTCGTCAAGCTTCTTGGGCAACATGTAAACTTTCTTGTCGTACTTCTTGTAGTTTGCCCAAAGCTCGAGCTGCGCGATCACCTGGTTTGAGAAGCTCGTCGACATCACGAACGAAGGGTGACCATTCGCGCAACCAAGGTTCACGAGACGACCGCGGGCGAGCACGGTGATGCGCTTACCGTCCGCGAAGATGAACTGGTCAACCTGTGGCTTGACGTTCTCTTCTTTGATCTCGGGGTTCTTCTCGAGCCACGAGATATCAATCTCGCAATCGAAGTGACCAATGTTGCACACGATGGCCTGGTCCTTCATGGCCTTCATGTGCTCGGCACGAATGATGTTGCTGCAGCCCGTCGCGGTGACGAAAATGTCACCCATGCTGGCCGCCTTCTCCATCGTCGTGACTTGGTAGCCTTCCATCGCAGCTTGCAGCGCAATGATGGGATCGATCTCGGTAATGATGACCCGCGCTCCGGGACCACGAAGCGACTGCGCGCAGCCCTTGCCAACATCGCCGTACCCAGCAACAACGGCAACCTTGCCAGCAAACATGACGCCCGTCGCACGCTTGAGACCATCGCCAAGCGACTCACGACAACCGTAAAGGTTATCGAACTTCGACTTCGTAACTGAGTCGTTTACATTAATGGCCGGCACCTTAAGTGTGCCGTTCTTCGCCATTTCGTAAAGGCGGTGAACACCCGTCGTCGTCTCTTCGGAAATGCCGCGAACCGGATCGGCACCGCCGAATAGCTCGGGGTGCTTTTCGTGTGCAACGATCGTGAGATCACCACCGTCGTCGAGAATCATGTTTGGGCCCTTACCACCGGCAAACGCCGTCAGCTGCTGCTCGATGCACCAGTTGTATTCGTCTTCGGTCATACCCTTCCACGCGAACACGGGCACGCCGGTAGCTGCGATTGCGGCAGCCGCTTGGTCTTGCGTCGAGAAGATATTGCAGCTTGTCCAAGTCACTTCGGCGCCAAGCGCCATCAGCGTCTCGATGAGCACGGCCGTCTGGATCGTCATGTGCAGGCAGCCCGCGATGCGCGCGCCTTTCAGCGGCTGCTTTGCACCGAACTCTTCGCGCAGCGCCATAAGCCCGGGCATTTCGCTCTCGGCGATCGCGATTTCTTTACGGCCCCAAGCGGCGAGTCCAATGTCAGCGACTTTGTAATTCGTACTCATCAGAATTTCCTTTCGTTAGTCAGCCGGCTGCGCATTCTTTGCAACCGCACACATCACTTGCCAATCAAGTTCCTTATCGATGCCCTGTCCGCGCAGTGACTTCGGCACGGGTGTGACCACCACGCGCTCAAACCCCGCGTCGCGAGCGAACCGCTTCAGCTCGCTCGCGGCAAACCCAAGCCACACGTCAGCTTGAGCGCGCATGGCCTCGTTGTCGTGACGAACGTAGTCGATCACAACAAGCGCTCCCGAAGGTCGGCAGAGCTTCGCGAGTGCCGCAACGTACTCACCGGGCTTCGGCGCGTGATGCACGACGCGCGACGCAAACACGACGTCAGCCTTTCCACCGAGCGACTTTTGCACGTGCTTTGAATCAATCTCGTCGTGAAGCAACTCGACGTTCTCGTAGCCGCGCGAAACCACGCGTTCCTTCGCAAGCGCGAGCTGCGCGGCCGAGCGATCGAACGCAACGACCCGCGCAAACACCGGAGCAAGAACGTCAAGCAACCTGCCATCTCCGGTGCCTGCATCGACTGCAACTTCTCGGCGCGGCAAGAGACTGCCTAGCGCGGCCAAGTACGCCCCTAGTTCTGATGCGACCTCGAGTGGCTTGCCTCCTGAAGCCTGCGAAAAGAACTCGCGACTCTGCACCTCACGCGCCGCAATCACCTGCGAGACGCGAAGAAGCGCACCATCGGCTTCGCACATAGCGCGGCCTGCAGCGAGCGCGTCACGCACAACGGGATCTTGGGCGAGCGCGTCGTTCATTCGCACGAAGAGGCGCGTGCCTTCTCGGCGCACCACCAGAAGATCGAAATCGCGAAGGGCCGACGCGTGACGCGACACGTTGGGTTGACTCTCACGCAACAACTCCGCCAGCTCGAACACTGCAAGCTCTTCCTGCGCCGCAAGCGCGAGCAACCGCAACCTCACCGGCTCACTGAGCACGCGGTAGAGCTCCCAACGTTGAACGGCAGCCGTGGCGGTCACAACACCTTACTATACATCATTGCGTAATAATGCAATGAGCGAAGCTTGCCGCAACCAAATCGCGACCTTACGATTCAAGTGTGGAAGCGAGAACCGACGGAAAATTGGTCGTTCTGTACGACGGGATGTGCCGCTTCTGCACAAGGAGCGCAAAGCAACTGACCCGCACCTTCGGCACTGCCCGCGTTAGCGCCGAAAACCTTCAGGATGAGCACGTTCTAAGTCGTTACCCCGCCGTCCCCTATGAAGCCGCAATGACTGTTATGCACGTTGTGGCGCCCGACGGACGCGTCTACGCCGGTGCTGCGGCCATCGCGCGCCTCGTTCGCGCACTGCCGGTGATTGGACTCATCAGTTATTTTTACTATCTACCCATCATCAAGCAACTTGCCGATGTTGCCTATCGACTCATCGCAAAGAACCGTTATCGCCTCTTTGGTAAGCAAGAAGTGTGTGAACCCGGCGGCACTTGCCATCTTCATTGATGGGCGGCGCGCACAATGAATCGGCGTGTCGCGAGTGGTCTCGCCTTCCTTTTTCCCGGCATCGTGATCATCGCCACAGACCTTGCGCGACGGTGGACGAGCATCTCGAGTTGGAGCGGTCCTATCGTCCGCTTTTATATTGTAACATCTATAGTTACACTTATTGTCTGGGGAGCCTTGTGCCGAGTCGCCGCGCATACGCGAGGGCCGTCGCGATTGCTTGTGTATGCCGTACTCGTGAGCAGTGCTGGCCTCGCCTGGGGAGGACAGAGCTACCTTTTTGGACGCTTCAACAGCTATCTCAATGAGCGTGCCGTGCTCGTTGGCACGAGCATGCTTCCGAGCGTCGGCCAACAGATCATGGCAGACGCCGGTACCCTCTCAATCGCAGTTGGGCCACCGCTCTTGCTCGTATGTCTCTGGCCGATAGCGCTCCAAAAAATTTCGACGTCCAACTTAAGTAAGCATCTTGACCTTGCCGTGGTCGGTCTCATCGGAGCCTTCACTCTTGGCGGCAGCGCAATTGGCAGCGAGCAAGCCGCTACACCAGACGTGCTCTACTTCTCGGCCCTCACTGGGCTTGCGCGCGCAAAGTGGGACGGAAAAGTATCGAGACTCTTGCCGGGCGCACGTTCGCCACTCCCCATCCCAAAGCTTGTGCCCCTACAAGCGAAGTTGCGCAACGTGGTCTTTGTTGTAACCGAATCTGTGCGCGCAAGTGACGTGTGCAAGAGGCGCGATCGCAGTTGCGCGACCACTCCTTTCACGCAACGCCTCCTTCCCCATCGCCTCGAGCTCGAGCAAATGCGTGCGCTTGACTCAACCACCGCCATCTCAATTGCCGTCTTGTGGTCTGGCGTTCCCGTCGAAGCCTCGCGCGACGCCTATCATCAGACACCACTAATTTGGGAGTACGCGCACGCTGCCGGATTTGGAACGGGTTACTGGACCGCGCAGAACCTGCTCTTCGGCAATCACGGTACGTGGCTCGCCGGCCTCCCACTCGACAAGACCGTGAGTGCGACCGAAGTTGATCCAAACGCGACCTACGAAGTGGGTGCCCCAGACCGCAAGATCATCGAGCGCGCGCTCGAAGACATGAATGCGCTGACCGAGCCATTTGTGGGCGTTGTGCACCTTTCGAACACGCATTTTCCTTACGAAATCGATCCAGCTGATGCGCCTTTTCAACCTCAGCGCGTCGCATTCGGTCGGGGCGATCAAGAGCAGGTCCACAACCGCTACAAAGATGCCATCCACGCGCAAGACAAGCACGTAGGGCACCTCGTTGAATCCATTCGTGCGCGATCGTATGGGCGGAGAACCGTAATCGTTTTCACCTCCGATCACGGCGAGCAAATGCGCGAACGTGGCGCAGTGGGACACACAAGCACGATGCTCGACGCAGAGATTCACGTTCCTTTCTGGGTTGACGCGCCCGAAGGCACCCTGAGCGAAAGTGAGCGGGCAGCCCTACTGGCGATCGAGCGCGTTCCCGTCACGCACATCGACGTTCTCCCCACACTTCTTGACCTGATGGGCCTTGTCGATTCCGACAAGTTGATTGACATCTTAGCGAAGCTCCCAGGCCGTAGCCTTCTGCGTGGAGGAAGCGACCCTTCGCAGCCAAAATTTATGACGAACTGCAGCGAGATCGTCGCGTGCGCATTTCGAAATTGGGGCGCGATGAAAGACTCGAAGAAAATTTGGGCAATGGAGGGCGATACTCAATGGAGCTGCCTTGATATCGCCGCTGACCCCCTTGAGGAGAATCCGCTACCGCTCAAAGAATGCGGCGACCTCGTTCCATTCGCGGAGCGCTTAGGAAAGGGCGCTCCGTTTCGCTAACGGAAAGCTCGCTTAGTTGCTTAGTTCGTCACGCAGCGAACGGCCAGCTTGAGATCGCGCGCGAGCTTCTGCGTCTTGCCATCGCGAAAGTCGATCACAAGTGCATCGCCACCCGCCTTCGTCGATGTCCAAAAGTAGGTGCCTGGCGTGTCTGGAAACGCAAATTTGTCGATCGCACGCGACTCGAGCACGTCGGTACCAACGTAAACATAGTTGACGTCTTCGTCGACGATCGACAGAAGCTCTTTCACGCTCGGCAGGCGAGCCACTAAGCCACCCAACTTGATCGTGCTGCAAAACTGCGACGCTGCTTCCCACGTGAGTTGTGGCGTCACCATGCGCTGCCAAATCAGCTTCGTGCGCGCATCACGAATCGTGTCATCCGTTGGGCCAAACGTTTCGTATTGACCGCTCGGAGCGCGCGCATGCGCAACTGAAGCGAGCACGACAACCAGGCTCACAAGGCCGACTCGGAGCGCTGCAGCTCCCTTCATGGCAACCTCACGCACCGCACGTAGCGCTCAGACTCTGAGCCGCTCGTCGTCACCTCGCCCTGTCCAAAGTCGACACTCCAAGTATTCATCCAGTTGGTGGGCGATCTCACGAGAGAAGAGGTCCAAAATTGGCCGCCTGGTGCGCCGGGAAACGCAATCGTATCAATGTACGGAAGGGCTGCGCGCCCATAGTCAAGCAAACTAACCAATTCGATTCGCGTTGGGAGCCGCCATCCGGCACCAAGATTCGCGCACTGCGCGTTAGCGTCAATTTTATTGACCATCTTGGACGACGCCGATCTTTGCCAAATGAGTTTCGTCACGCCATCGGAAACAACTTCGTTCGTACCTTCTTTGCTAACAACATACGCAGTCGGATTCGGACCTGCGTCTGCGCCGTTGGGCATGGGCCATCTCGCCCAATTGAGCGAAGCCGACGCATCCCCGTCGACAACGCCTCCAGCATCAACAATGCCCGTAGTCCCCACGTCGAGTTCGGCGAAGGCGTCGCGCTTCTCGTATGCGTCGAGCCCAAAGATCGTGTTGCACGCGATTGCTGCGCCACCACAACCAAGGGTCAAGGCCAGGGCGCGCACCGATTTCACTCGAAGCTCCCACTAAGACCGGCGCCGTTCGGACCCGCCCAGGGTTGCACGCTGAGCCCTTTTCGTTGAACCATCACACGCTTCGTCAGCACCAGGCCAACGATGCCCGTAACGAAGCTCGCGCCCGCAACGACGAACATCCCCGTTGTGACGTTACCCCAATCGCGCGCACTATCGATCTCTCCCCACTGGTTCGGCAGGCAAACATGATCATAGCAACCGAGCCCTTGCTTTTTCGCAAGTGTAACCACGCCTGCTACCATTCCAGAAAAAGCAGCAATGCCGCCCACGACAAAACCGAGTGGAACAAGCGGGCTCTCTTTTCGAACCGAATAAAAATCGCGCTTTGGCAGGGGCGCGAGGATCGGCACCTTCACTGGAGTAGGCAGTGGCGTGACAGCCGCGCGCAAATCAACGTCGCGATGCTCACCCTCACTCAACTCGACTTCTAGCGTCGTTTCCGCGATCGCAATCGTGTGCTTGCCGGGATTCATTGATCGCAACTCGCCGAGTGACGAATCTGGCAATGGAGTTCCGTCAACGCGCACCGCCGCACCCGAGGCAGCAAACACGCGCAAACGGGGAGTGCGAGCGTCAATTTTATTGACTAAATCTGCAGCTTCCTCGCGCGCCTCATCACTCTTGGGTGTCTCGGCAGCTTGGCGCGGAACCCGCCGTGCTTCGAGCGCGGTCTCGTGCGCTTCGACCAACTGCCCCGACTCCAATTCACTCTTCGCGAGGGCGAGCAAAATGATCGGTGTGCGCACCAAGTCACGCGCGGCGCGCAGCTTAACTACGGCACCCACATGATCACGTGCTGTCGCTCGATCGACGCCCTCGCGATAAAGCGTCCGCGCTGTCGCGAGATCACTTGCACTCGGTGCGGCAAGTGCGAGCGAAGTCGAAGCGGCAGCGGCCAATACGACGATCGCCCTAAAAAATACGGTATTTATCATCGGGCGCACTCGGCTTTGCTTTCGGTGGCGGAGTGTTGCGCGGCGGCTGCGGCAACGCGACGGGTGGCGCCAAAAGACGGGGCTTCGTGGTACTTACGGCCTCAGGTGGCGTGACGCTCTCTACCTTGTCAAGCGGTTCGGGCTTCGTTACCGGTTGCTCTGGAACGCTTTTCTGCGGCGGGTGCGCGCTCACAACCTGAGGAACCGGGGATGGTCCTACCGGCGCGCGCCACCGCGACGACATGCCGATCGCAACTGCAGCAACCATCGCGAGCGCAAGCGCACTTGCGGCGAGCACCTTGCGACTCTTGGCTTCTTTGGGCTTCGCTTGGGCTGCAAGCGTTGCGTCGGTATCGATCAGCGATCGGGCCAATGCGGGGGGCACCGACCCCGAAATTCTTGGAGCGTCCGCCCCCAAAAGAGCGACCGCAAAACTCTCGGCTTGAGCGCGAGCAGAATCGAATCGCGCTTTCGGATCCCGCGCGCACGCCTTGAAAAACCATTCGTCAACCGCGCGAGGAAGCGAGATGTTCACATCCGACGGACACGGCAACTGATCATGGTGAATTTTCAACGCGAGCGCCCCGACAGTATCGGCATCAAAGGGCCTCCGTCCGGTCGCAAGCTCGAATCCGAGCACGCCAAGCGCCCAGAGGTCCGTGCGAAAATCGAGTTCCTTAGAACCAATGACTTGCTCTGGACTCATGTAAAACGGCGACCCCATGAGAGCACCGGTGTCCGTCGTTTTGCCACCAAGCAGGCGGCCGGCATTCGACTTTGCGATACCAAAGTCAAGTAACTTGACAAATATCCGACCATCACCAGCATCGCAGAGAAATACGTTGCTCGGCTTAACGTCACGATGAACGATGCCACGCTCGTGGGCCTTACCGAGTGCGCGCCCAAGTTGGATCACCACGTCGCCCGCTTCGTGAGGCCCAAGAGGCTGGCGCTCCACGCGACGCGCAAGATCTTCACCCTCGAGATACTCCATCACAATAAAAGGCACTCCACTCTCGGTCACACCATAGTCAAGCATCTGGACAACATGCGGGCTCTTCACGCGCGCAGCGGCGGCTGCCTCACGTGAAAACCGCACTGCGGCGTCGCTATCTTCGGCAAGGTCTTCAGACATGAACTTCACGACCACGTCGGTCTTGAGGCTCAAGTGTTCTGCAAGCCATACACGGCCCATGCCACCTTCACCGATGGGCTCTCTCAGTCGAATGTTGGGCGTAACCAACTCGCCCGAGGCTGGGTGTGAACGCGCAGTCTCAGCAAGCGCGACACGATAACCAGGCGAAGATGCTCCCATGGCTCTAAAGACGGAGCATGCGGCAGGGGCATGCCTCAGGCAAGGGTTTTGCAGACATGGTAAATGAAGGCAAAGTGATTAAGGGGAGGCGATAGACCGTGATTCCTTCCGTGGCAATGAAGCCAGGCAAGCTCGACCATTGGATTGCTGGCATTTTGCTTGTCTCATTCGTTTTGGCACTCGGCCCTCCGGGATGCGCATCGATGACCGCAGGTCCTTACCCGCCAGATGACGGAGGAGGCGATGCCGAGCCACCGGTCGTGCGGCCCACCGAGGCACAATTTAACGTCTTCAACAATTCCCCCA
>JAHFDZ010000246.1:8732-9107 GCA_023248745.1 Myxococcales bacterium
GCTCGATCTTCCACCTTTGCCTTCCGACCCCGACAAGCCGATGCCCAGCAGCAATTACCCCGGCATTGCGCCAGGAGCCGCCGTCGCGCTGCCCGCCATTGATCTCAGCCGGTATTTGCCAGAAAGCGGTGACCTCACAGAGTCGACCGTCGAGGCACTCGAGGTTCGTGCCAACCTCGTCATCGATTCGCCCGACAAGCCGAGCAAGCGGTGCCCTGACCTTATCTGCGACCGCGGGACTTGCCTCGAATCGGGCGACTATCTTTCGCTCGGCCGCGTCAAGCTAAACCTTGGTTCCGCGAGCGCGCTCGTCGTCAGTGGCTGTCCGGCGGGAGGCATTGGCTCGCCACTCGACGACACGAGTCTGTGCGGTCA
>JAHFDZ010000030.1 GCA_023248745.1 Myxococcales bacterium
CGCACGCAACAACTGAAACTATTTTTGCTGAGCCCTCGGGCAAACTTGGCGCTCGCGTTCCTTCGGGCCGCGTTGTTGTTCGCGCTGATTTTGCGATTCATTCCGCGCGAGCTTTTTCGACCTCGCGCAATTGCAACGGCGGCGGCAATGCTCCTTCCGTTCCTGCTGACGATCGCGACTACGCAAGTCGCGCGCGCCGACATGCCGAGCAAAGAACTGCTCGACGAGCTTCGCTCACGCCTTTCGCCAACACCCACTTGCTTGCCCACCTGCGCTTCAAGCGCACGCATGCGAATCGAAGCGCACCCTCACACGCTGCGTGCACGCATCGAGATCGATGTCGCGGCTTCGACGGCGGTGCCACTTCCGGGCAGCCCCGCGCAGTGGATGCCAGACACGATCACCGTCGATGGCAAACCTGCGATGGCACTCGTTCGCATCAACGACACGCTCTGGCTTCAACTGAGCCCAGGTCCGCACCAAGTCTTACTCGACGGGCCGATTGCCGATCGCGAATCAGTGCAGCTTGCACTCAAATTGAAACCTCATCGCGTGGAGAGCAGCCTCGAAGGTTGGACGCTCGACGGCGTGCACGAAGATGCAATCGCAGACGACAACGTGCAGCTTACACGCGTCCACTTGGCAGCCCACACAGGCCCAACAAATTCCGCTTCGAAGACCGAACCCATTCAACCCACAACGCTGCCGCCTTTCGTTCGCGTCGAACGGACGATCAGCTTCGGCCTCACGCGACAAGCGACGACGCGCATCTTTCGCATCACGCCACCGGGAACTGCCATCGTGCTCGAGATTCCGCTCCTGCAAGGCGAAGCCGTACTTAATGCAGACGTTCATGTGAATTCGGGCAAAGCGCAAATCAACATGGCGCCCACCGCAACGGAGGTGGAGTGGAAGTCTGCGCTCGACGAGAAGGCAACGAGCATCGTTCTTACCGCGCCTTCCGCGCTCACGTGGGTCGAGGTGTGGCGATACGATGCAAGCCCCATCTGGCACGTCGAGACTGCGGGGCCGCGTGTCGTTCATCCCGAGGCCTCGGCGACCTTGCCAGAGTGGCATCCTTGGCCAGGCGAGAAACTCACGCTGAGCGTCACAAGGCCGAGCGGCGTCAGTGGGCAAACCATTACGATCGACTCAAGCATTCTGACCTTCACCCCAGGTGTTCGAACGACCGAAGCCTTGCTCGTGCTCAAAATCCGCGCAAGCCGGGGTGGCGACCACATTGTCAAGATTCCTGATGGTTCACGATTGGAATCATTAACGATATCCGGCAAGAAGGTGCCTCCCCTTCAAGAGGGACGCAACGTGACTTTGCCCCTTGTTCCAGGCCAGCAAGAGGTGACTTTGGCGCTTGGCATTCCCTCCGGAATCGCAAACTTCTACCGCGCGCCTTCTATCGATCTCGGCCTCCCCAACGTAAACGTCGCGACGACGATTGTGCCCGGCAATCGCTGGGTGCTCTTTGCGTATGGTCCAACGCTGGGACCCGCGGTGTTGTTCTGGAGCCTCTTTCTGGTTCTGTTGGTGATGGCGGTTGGGCTTGGGCACGTCAAGTTCGCCCCCGTCCCGACGCACGAATGGTTCTTGCTCGGAGTGGGACTCTCGCAGCTTCACATCGCGGCTGCGGCGGTCGTTATCGGTTGGCTACTCGTGCTCGGATGGCGGAACGCAAAGCCCGAGCTTGGCCTTTGGTCATTCAATCTGCGTCAGCTCACAATCATCGGCTGGACGCTCGTTGCGGTCGTCGTGCTCATCGTCGGCGTGAGTCACGGATTGCTCGGCAATCCCGAGATGCAAATTCGCGGCAATCAATCGAGTGCGTACTCGCTCCAATGGTTTCAAGATCGCGCAGCAAACACGCCCGACGCACCTTGGGTCATTTCAGTCCCCATGATTGCCTATCGTGCTGTGATGCTTGCGTGGGCACTTTGGCTCGCGTTCGCGCTCTTGCGCTGGTTTGCGTGGGGATGGCGCGCACTCGGCACAGGCGGCTTCTGGAAACACCCACCGCCACGCCCGCGCCCGGCGCCGCCACCGTCGCGTGAGCAACAAGAAGCGGCGAAGGGGGCTGCGCAAACGCAAGGCGTTATTGTTTCGGCACCCGCCGCGAAACCGACGCCGAAAGAGCAATAGTTCAGCACGTTGACCTTCGCTCAAGCGCTGCGGCGTGGACATCTCACACGCCGCAGGTCACTCGCTCACTTGGCCTTCACAGGAGACATCACCATTGCGATCGCGACTTGGTTCGCAAACGTTTGAAGCGAAATGAGCGCGTCGTCGGTCACCGGCCTCTTTGAAAAGCCATTGTCGACAACAAATGCGCCCACACCCCGGCCTCCCGAGACGACAGGCACGCATGCAAAGCTGCGACTCTCGACGGCCTTCACCGGATCGCTCGACTCCGCGGCCTGCGCGTGCTCATTTGTCACGCGTTCAGCCCGACGCTCTCTCACGCATTTGGCAACAACACCAATGTGCGCGGGAAAGTGAACGTTGAGCATGCCGTCGGAGCCAACGCCAGACGCATGATGAACGACAAGGTCCTTTCCTTTATCGTCGAGGAACATGAGGAGTACGCGATCGAAGCCGATGCCGCGAAACGCGCCTTCGCAAATCGTTGTCATCATGTGATCGCGCGTGGCTCCTGACACCATCGCGCGCGAAATGTCGGCGAGACAATCGAGCTCGAGCGCTTTCTGATCGGCGACCCGCTGTGCCTTCGCCGCAACGTCGTCCTCGAGTTCGCTCGCATCGGACTCGAAAATCTTCGCGTATTCCTTGAAGCGCGTTTGCAATTCTTCGCGCGCCCATTCGAGGTCCGTGGGGCGCAACGTCAGCACCTGGAGTGCAAAGTCAATGCTCTTGACCGATTGACTCTCGTCTGACCAAATCTCGTGGGCCATCACATTGGCAAGCTTCACAACGTTCGCAAGCACGTCCCGATGGCGCGTGAGCACGTGGTGATGCCCGGTGGCGTTCCGAAGACTCTCGGCAAGCTTCCACTCGCTCAAGATCTCTTCGCCAATTTGCGCGTGGTTCGCGCCAATCACGTCGAGCTCTACCTCGATCCGGCTCTTGCCGGTCGCGACGAGAGTCTCGATGCGCTTGTACTCCTCGGGAAAGTACTTCACCAAAACGAGACGGCCAATGTCGTGAATGAGGCCCGCGATGAGCGCCTCTTCGGGCTCAGGATAAGCAATGCGTTCGGCGAGAATGCGACTGAGCACCGCCACGGTGAGCGAGTGCCGATAGAGCATTGTGAGACTCTCGGACTTGCGATCCAGCATTCCATAGAGCGCAATCGAGATGGCCAGATTGCGAATCGCATCGAAACCGATCAGGATGACCGCTTGCGAGATCGTCGTCGCTTTGACGCGACGGTGATACGGAACGCTGTTGATCATCCGCAGAACGCGGGCGGTGAGTGTTTGATCCTTGAGGATGATGTTGGCGAGGTCTTCCGCCGCACTCTTGTCGTCGCGCGTGGCCTCGCTAATCTCCGACACAATTTTCGGCAAGACCGGGAGGTCTTCGCGAAGACGGGCGTTGATCGTAGCGATGCGCGCTCGCACGCGCTGGAGAGAGAGTTGCGACATGGGCTCCTTCGGGCTCTCGCCTACTCTTAACTATATCGCTCTGTTCGGCGTCGGCACGATTCTCGTGCTTCTCGGCGCGTAGACGTGGCCCCGCTGCGGAAAGCTCAACCGTCCAAGTGCGCGGTCGCTTCAGTGGCTAGGGCGTCGCAAGCTCGTTAACGCGCGGCACAAAAAAGCGCTTGAGCGAAAGGAAATGCCGCTCAAACAGGTGCCACGACACAAACGCCACACCGTAGGACGCGATCGATACGCTCACCATGTATGCGAGAGCGACGGACAATCGCACGCCGCCAGAAGCGTCTGCGAACATGTGCTCGACCCTCGCATGAAGCGGCGCGTTGATCAGCTGATGCGCGACGTAAATTGCGTAGCTGTACTTGCCCAGTTGCTGAAGCGGCTGCCACTCGAGCGCGGCCCTCAACTTGCGCGTCCAAGGTTGGTCAAGGTCGGTCGCGCCCACGAGAACGAGTGCTAACGACGCAAACGCCACGACAGAGTACCCGACGGTTTGCACGGCGAGGCTTGTCCGCGGGAGGCCACCCGTCGCGACAAATACGCCAGCCAACAATGCAAATGAACCGAGCGCAAAGCGACGGACGAGCGACGTCGTGAGCCAAGGCCTGCGCACTGCAACCGCACCCAGCGCACCGAGTGCAAGCGCGTCAATGCGTGAGACCGTCGCTTGATAAGCCCATGCTGGCGGCAACCCCGCCATGCGCACATAAACGCGTGCGGCAAACGCGCCCACGATCAGCACTGCGCACAATCGCGCAAAGCCCTTGGCCCGAAATGCGAGCACGGCAAACGGCCACAAGAGATAAAACTGCTCCTCAACGGCGAGCGACCAGAGGTGCCCGAGCGGCGCAACACCGCGACCCATGAGTGATGACCAGTTCGAAAGATACAGCCAATACCAAAGCTGCGTCCCTGAGTCGCTCACCTGAGGCGCGTGACTCACGTAAGGCATCAACACGAAGTAAGCAAACAGCGCCAAGTAGTAGAGCGGGAAGATGCGCAACACGCGCCGCATGAAAAACGACCCGAGAAAATTAGGCGCACGCTTTGAATCGATGAGAATGCCGGTGATGAGGAAACCCGACAGAACGAAGAAGAGCTGAACGCCCACCCAACCTGCACCGACCAAGCGATCGGCAAGCGTTCCGAGCGCGGTGGCGCCTTCGAAGTACCCGAGGTTGTGCGCAAGCACGCACGCCAACGCGATGCCTCTCACTCCGTCGAGAGCGGGGAAATGCTTCTTTCCAGCTAACACCGTCACCTTGTGGCCCGATGTAGCACAATCGCGCCCCAATACGCACCTTACGCACACCGGGCCAACTTTTGGCGTCAATTACCTAAGGCTTTTCGCGCCTGCTCTACGATTTGGGGCGAATCGACTCCACGGCTTCGTCGACGGATGCGAGAATCTTGCGGGCGTGGGCGAGAAAGACTGCGCCTTGGGGAAGAAGCCGCATCCCACTGGCCGTCCGCGCAAACAGGTGCGTGCCCAATTCGTCCTCGAGAGCGCGAATTTGCCGGCTTAGCGGAGGCTGCGCGATGTGAAGCCGCTCGGCGGCGCGACTCACATTGCCTTCTTCGGCCACCGCGACGAAATACCGAACCTGCGACAAGCTCATCGCCATTCATCTTAGCGCAAACTCGACGCATTCGCCCCTGCGCCAGATCGAAACGGTATTGGCTCTCCCCACCCACCACGCGCCATCGTCAGCTATGGCCATCGAGATCCACAGTCCTCTCGCAATTCACAAACTGCGACGCGCCGGACGAGCCGCAGCTGCAACCCTCGCGCACGTGGAGAACCTTCTTCGCCCCGGCGTCACAACAGCCTCAATCGACGCCTGGGTTCGCGAACACACCAAGAGCCTAGGTGGAAAACCGAGCCAACTTGGTTACAAGGGATTTCCCGCAGCGGTTTGCACGAGTCGCAACGAAGTGGTCTGCCACGGCATGCCGCGCGAAGGCGAGGTGGTCAACGAAGGCGACATCCTCAACGTCGATGTCACAACCGAACTAGACGGTTACCACGGCGATACGTCAAGAACATTTACGATAGGCACACCCTCTCCAGAAGCGCGTCACGTGGTCAGCATCGCAAGTCGCTGCCTTGATGCTGGCATCCGCGTCGTTCGAGAAGGAGCACGCCTTGGCGATATTGGCGCCGCGATCGAAGAGCTTGCGCACCGCGAAGGATGCTCCGTCGTCCGCGAATTCGGCGGCCATGGAATTGGACGCCGTATGCACATGGACCCCCATGTGTCGCACGTCGGCACTCGCGGCGTCGGAGTGAAACTCGTCGCCGGAATGGTGTTTACGATCGAACCCATGATCAATCTTGGCTCTCCCGACGTTGTCGTCCTCGATGACGGATGGACCGTCGTCACGAAGAGCCGGTGTCTCTCCGCCCAATTTGAACACACAGTTTTGGTCACACGAAAAGGCTGCGAAGTGCTCACGCGATCGGACGATCGATCGCGACGAATGCCCGCTTAAGAGGGATGTGTTCATGCGCCTTTTCGTTTTCGCGCAACATCGATATCGCTGGCTGATCACGCCAAATTGTGGCGCCGTTGCTGCCTTGACAGTGGCCAAAGATGAACCACTACGTACGAATGCATAGCTTCATTAACGATGATGTTTTTGTTGCCCAAGCGCATAGGGAGCCATCCGCGAAACTCAGTGGTCGGACTATCGGCACCGTTTTTGTTCGCCATATCTTGGAGTGCATGGTTGCAGCAGGCGCGCCTCGCGAAGACGTGCTCCGTGCGGCCAATCTATCGATCGAAGAGCTAGCCAACGATGAGGGTCGCGTCGCTGCCGAAGTCGATCTCTGCATGTGGAACGCAGCCATCGCCGCAACAGGTGATGAGAACCTTGGCCTGCGCTGCGCAACCGTGTCGAGCGCCTTCGATGACGTTCTCATCCTCTACATCATGCGAACAAGCGAGACGTTGGGCGGCGCCATCGATCGAGCGATCCGCTATCAACGGCTCAACCAAGACGTTGCATCATCGACACTGGCGATAAGAGGATCGATCGCTCGGTTTTCTCATTCCGGTCGTGAAGCCGTGCCGCCCATCCCAGGCCCCGCGATCGAACTTGGATTCGGAGCCCTCCTTCGGTTCATTCGCGAAGTGGTCGGCCAGGACTTCGTTCCGCTTTCGGTTGCGCTCGAACATTCCGCACCGAAGGACCTATCGCTGCACCACACGATCTTTGGTCGCAACGTCGTTTTCAATGCGCCTGAGAACTCAATCGAATTCGAATCACGATGGCTCGAGGCGCCACTCAAGACAACGGACTCGCCGTTGCGTCGCATTCTCGAACGATACGCAGACGAGGTGCTCGGACCATCGGCACTCGAGCCATCGATCGTACGGATGCTCCGTCCCGCACTTGAACGCATGCTTCGCAATGGAGACGTTAGTCTTTCAAGCGCGGCGAAGGCGGTTGCGCTGTCGTCCCGTTCGCTTCAACGGAAGCTAAGAGACGCCGACACAACCTTCGTCGGTGTCCTCGACGACGTACGAAAGCAACTCCTGCAGGCGTACATTAGCGACGTAACATTGTCGCTTGCGCAAATTGCGTATCTCCTCGGATTTAGCAATCAAAGTGGATTTCACCGCGCATTTATCCGTTGGTTCGGCGTGACGCCAGGTCGATGGCGCGCGCAACAAAGCAAACTCGGTTCACGAAGTGGATTCCGAGGAAACTGAGCCGCGCAAATCGGCGTGGTCGATCTCTTCTGATACGTTCAATCGATGCACACCCCAGCACGCGTGCTGATCACCGGCTGCGCAGGTTTCATTGGCTCAAACTTCGTGCGGCATCTGCTCGACGTCGATCGAACCGCTCACCTCGTTGGGCTCGATCTGTTGACCTACGCCGGCTCGCTCGACAACTTAGTTGACCTTCCTGATCCTGCGCGATTCGCCTTTGAAAAGGGCAACATCTGCAACGCAGCCCTCGTCTCGCAGCTCTTGCGTGATCATCACATCGATACCGTCGTGCACTTTGCCGCAGAGAGCCACGTCGATCGATCCATCGAAGGTCCGGGAGCATTTGTCGACACAAATGTGATGGGCACCTTTGTGCTCTTGCAAGAGGCACGTCGCTACTGGCTCGACGAGCGCGCTTTGGGTTCTCAGAGTGTGCGCTTCCATCACGTTTCAACGGATGAGGTATTCGGAAGCTTGAGCGCCGCGGCCCCCCACTCACGCGAAGGCGATCCGTACTTACCCAATTCTCCGTATGCCGCGTCGAAGGCAAGCTCAGACCACTTCGTGCGTGCGTACCAACAGACGTTTTCCTTGCCCACGACGATGACGCATTGCTCGAACAACTACGGGCCCTTCCAACATCAGGAAAAATTCATTCCAACCGTGATTCGATCGGCGCTCGCGCGAAAGGCGATCCCGATTTACGGCGACGGCAGCAATGTCCGCGATTGGCTTCATGTCCACGATCACTGCATGGCGATCGAGCGCGTGATGCGCCAATCCGAGTCTGGACAGACGTACAACGTCGGCGGCAAGAATGCCTGGTCAAACAACGACGTCGCCAAACTCATTTGCAATTTTCTTGACGAATTGCAACCAAGCGGCGCGCCTCACAGCCAGCTGCTCACATTCGTGACCGACCGACTTGGTCACGACGCGCGGTACGCCGTTTGTGCGGACAAAATTGCGAACGACCTTGGCTGGCAACCCACCTTTGCATTTGAAAAGGCTCTTCGCGACGTGGTGCGCTGGTACGTAGACCGCATGACATCATCTCAAGCCCGTTAGAAATTCGTTTATCCTCAACCTCGTGCGCGAGTCTCAACCTTTTTCCCTCGCCAAACGTCAACTCGAAATCGATCGCGCGCGCCTGCGCGAGTTCCCTTTTTTGCTCGCGCACAAGTGGGCACGCATGGCAGTTTCGCCGTTGGCCTTGCTGCGCGGAAGCGCGCCGCTTTACTACGAACTGATCGCAACGGATCCGCTTCTCAAAGACGGACCAAGCGGCCACGGATGGATCGTTGGTGACGCGCACATCGAGAATTTTGGTGCGTATCGGGTCGAAAGTCCTGGGGCAGCATCAACAGCAACCTTCGACGTCAATGACTTCGACGAAGCAACCCTAGGCATGTGGCACACAGACGTACTGCGTCTAGCAACCAGTGCGATTCTTGGCGCTCGATCGTTCGGCATCACTTCCGAAGAGGCAATCGGCCTCGCAAAAAATCTTCTCGACGCGTGGTCTCGCGCCGCATTCGATGGCGCGCGTCTCAAAGAACCGCCACCGTCCGTCGCACGCCTGATGAGGCAAGTTCAAGCGCGCACGCGCCTTCAATTTTTGACCGACCGCACCGAGCGCATGAGCAAGTCGCGACGGTTCGTTCGGGGCGAGCGGTATCGCAACCTCACGAAAGAGATCGTCAAGTCGGTGAACCATGTTTTGACGGACTACCAACAAGGCCTGCCAAAGAGTGAACGACCTGACGATGCTCAGCTCGAATTGCTCGATGCCGCGCTACGGATCGCGGGAACAGGGTCTCTCGGTGTGTTGCGCATCGCAGCGCTCACGCGAGGCAAGGGTGGCCATGGCGGTTCGTGGATCATCGACATCAAAGAGCAGCGCAATCCTTCTGCGCCAGGAGACGCACCGAAGCTTGCGCCGGCGGATCGCGTGATCTCCGCAATCAATGCGTGCCTTGTAAGGCCTCCGCGTCTGGTCGGAAGCGCGAAGCTACGCGACCGTTCGATGCTCGTGCGGAGGCTGGCGCCACAGGAAGACAAGCTCTCTTTTCGCAAGATCGAGCGCATTGAGTTGCCTGCGCTTGCGATGCATCTCGGCCGCCTTTTGGGTCGTGTGCACGCGCGAGGTCGCAAAGGGAAAGCCGCGCGCTGGAGCGAGAGTGATCATCGCGAAATTCTCGAACGCGCAATCTATCTCGCGGGCGTCCACGAGAGCATGTACCTGGCGCTCCCAACAACGCTTAGCCAAGTTCGTTAACTATCTTTACGATTGCGGCGGCGCGTAACCATCACACACGTCGCAAGAAGCAATGCGCTATCGGCGAATGTCACGCTTGAACATCGACACCTTCCGGGTGGCGGATTTGGAGGAATGTCCGCAACAACGACGCTGCAGCCCCGCTTCGACGTCGGAGTTGCCGCGCTGGCACCGCCACCATCGCCCGACCCACTCACTCCCGGCACCACGCACTTCATGTACGAAGCCTCTCGCGTCTTGAGCTGACCGTCGGGACCGGCCGATCCAAGAATGACCTTCTGATACGTCGTCTTTGCGCAAGTTCCCGAACCACCGGTGGGCAGCTTGCAAGAGTCTCCCTCTTGCGATTTGCCCATGCAGGCGTCCATGGGGGGAGAATCAGCGAAGGCGCGAGATCCCCATGCAAGCGAGGCGACGAATACAACGAGCGCGAGCTTCATCCCGTCATCATCGCGCCTTCACTACGCGTGCGCAAAAACATTCACACGCTTGATGGTCAAATGCATTGACCTTGTCGCTCCGCGAGAGGTCATAGCTCTGGTAAGAAGCACGTCATGCCGCTCGATCCCTATTTTGTGGCCGATTGTCCATACGGGCCTGAAGGCCTTCTTCTCGATGAAGTCTTGCGCATCGACCGCGACGAGAGCCTTGTGATCGCGCGCATGCCAACACACGACGACTTGCCGCTCACACGAGAACAGCGCACCCATCCCATTCGCCATCCTCGCCACGTGTCAGGTGGCCTCATGGTGCACATGACCGGCATGGTGGCGTTCGTCCACGCCTTCTACGTGCTCGACCTTCGGCATCACGACGGCTGGATCGGCTACGGCGGACGAATTCACTCCGCACGCTTTCGCGCGCTCGCGAAGCCGGGGGAGCCTCTAACACTCGAATGCAAGGGGTCGCAAATTCGAAAAGGATCGCAGAGTGTGCTGGCGCGCTACGCGTTCCGATTTCTCCAAGGCGAGACTCTTGTCTACGAAGGCGACCAAACCGCAATGTGGTCGCTCGTGAAAAGAGACGACGTCTAAGGCTCAAGCCCCAAGCAAGGGGCAATGCGCAAAAAATGACGCGAGCGGGAACATTCCTGCGACATCCGCAACGCAGGCGCCTCCTCAGGCTCGATAAGCGAGCGTGATGCGTCCCACTCCCTGAGGCTCGAGCTCCCACAAAGCCGCGCTCGTATTGAGTGCGTTACCAGGACAAGTCCACGGTTCAACGCATACGAAGTCGCGATCGGGCAACGTCCAAACGACCCAAGTCTTCATCAAGTCGGACTCGATCGTGATCGGTGCGTTGTCGCACTGAAATGTAACGCTCATTGATCCGTGATCGAGAAGATGCAAATCCACTTCGCGATCGCCGAGCACAAGGGCTTCTTTCGCAAACGGACCGGTGCGCTTGGTCACATTGTCAAACACGCGTGTCGCAGCGGTTTCGAGGGCGAACGTCTCCTTTTGCGCGATCGCAAAGTAAGGATGAAATCCGAGCCCAAAGGGCATGACGGTCTTCGAACGATTTTCGATTTCTGCCAATATGTGTAGCGCGCCCTCGCTCACGCTGTACGCAAGCGTGAGTCCAAAATCCCACGGGTAGGCGCCGCGCGTGGCGTCGCTCGATTCGAGTAGGAGCTTCACGGTGTCTTGTCGTTGCTCAGCAACTTGCCAAGGAAGATTGCGCGCGAAGCCATGTTGCTTCAACGCACCGCTTAGCGAACCGTAAACCCACTTGTCGTTCTCAAGCTTGCCCGGCGTCGGAAACAGTACCGGGTTGCCACCGCGCACGTTCTTCGTCGGATCATCGAACGATTCGCGATCGAGAAAGAAGATTGACCTCTTGCCTACGTCGAACGCAGTGGCCATCCCGCCGCGATTGGGCGCGATGCGCGCTCGCGTGCCACTGGCAGGATGCACGATCTCAATTTCGTAGTTGTGAGCGGTCTTGTCGGTAGCCATGCGCCCATCATACGACAGGCGCGGCGACCCGCCGGTGCTTTGCGTAGAGGGCCGAACGCCACTCGAAGAGCGCTGGAAATGCGCGAACCAACTCGTGCCGCGTGAAGCGCGCTCGCATCGCAGGCTCGAGCGGGATGTAGCGATCGTCAATGGGGTTTACAAACTGCATCGCGCTCGCACAGACGATGTCCGCGTACGTGAACGTATCGTGCACGTAATCACGACCTCCAAGCGTCGATTCGACCGACCGAAGCCCCGCGTGAAAGCGATCGTGAAGTTCCTCCGCGGTCGTGCCGTATTTGCTCGCGACAAACCGGGTGCCCAAGCGTGCGCTCATGGCCCCGAGCGGCACCCAACGAAGGGCCTTTGGGAGTGATGCGATGGCAGCGTCGTCGTGTTCTTTAATCGCGAGCAAAATGGACGCCCGGCCGGTATCGATAACGGGTTCGAGCTGCGCGTCGAGCGAGGTGATCGCATCGCGCACGCTCGCGGGAAAAAGCGGAGGACCGCTACCGTGCGTTTCGGCGTACTCCGCAATTGCGAGCGACTCGCGCACGGGGCCGGCGCTCGTGCACAAGAGCGGCACCGATACCCTTCCCTTCCAAACGCCCGAGCGCAAACGAAGCGCGAACTCTCCGATGAGCGGAACGTGCTCGTGCTCGCGAAAGGCAAGTCGATGATGAAGAAGCGCCCACCGTGCACGCTCTGACCAAGGCGAATAGGGGAGAACGTGCAAGGTGTGCATACGACTGTCTTTGTCACGCGACACCGGTCGTTTCAAACCGCGGACGTGCTTCATTACCTGAGACGTAAAGAACTACATCTGCAGAACCGATTTGAACATCTCTTGGACAAACGACGTCCGCGGACGAATGAGCGTGACGCGCTGAGCATGAATGGGAATGAGCACTGTGCTCCCCGACGCTCCGAATCCGGGAGCGTTGAGTGGATCGTCGGGAAATTTGTAATACTGGTCGCTTTCGCTCGAAGACATCGGCGCCGATGTCTTTGTCTGCGCGAGGGCTGGAGCCGACACAAACAACGCGACCGCAAGAACACGGATCATCTTCATAAGACCTCCTGTTTCCCGCGTTGGACACGTGCGCCGCGTCAACCTTGGGTTTGACTTTGTTGGCGTGTAGATTCGCGTGCATGGTGCTCTTTGCTATTTTTGAAACCACAAAACATTTGGCGGCCACATCGTGAACCTGTCTACGCGAGCGGGGAACTTCACCGACCGCGCGCCACGGCGAGCGACCATGCCGAAGGTAACCAGCCGTTCTCCACGGCTCAGCTGGCGCAAGGGCGAATTGCGATCAATACATCCTAGCCCGCAGCAAGGCGCTCGCTGGGTAGTTGAGAGGGAGCCAGAATGGTACTCGGAGCACACGTGTCGCGAAGCGCTGAACATCTTCGTCGTATCGCAGGAGGCTGTTGCCTACTCGTCACCGCAAGCGCATGTACTTACGGCTACGTCACCGACAGCCAAAGTGGCGATCCGATCGGCGGCGCGACGGTTAGTTTCGACGCCCTGAAGGTGTCGGAATCGCACAAATCGGCGACAACCTTTTCCGGCACAAGCAAGGCCGTCAAGACGTGGAGCGCGAGTGACCCGAACAGCGGTGGGCACGACGGTCTCTACTACCTCAATCCCAACGGACAAAAGAACGATGGCGATACAACTTCGGTGAGTGTCGCCGCCGGATGGCAGCGCGTGAAGATATCCAAGAGTGGATTTGACACAGCAATTTTCTATCGCGACCATCAGTACTCGGACACCTGCGAGACGTACGGCTCGCTCCCCTACCCGGACGCCAAGTACCCGATTAACCTCGAGGCATCGAAGCCCACCGGTGCAAAAACGATCTGCGTTCAGCAGGATTTTTCGCTCTCACCGAACACCTCAAACTACGAAAAGCAGCCCGATATTTTGGTCGATCCGCGATCGCTCAACGACAATCAAATCGCCACCAATGGCGACTGCAAGTACAAGGACGACAACGGCAAAGAGAAGCAGTACTCAAAATGTCTTCGCATGAGCGTCGGCACACCCAACGTCGGCGCTGGCGATCTTCACGTTCTCGGCGAACTCAACTTCTGGGGACGCGTCATTAACGTTCGGCAGCGCGTCTACAAGCGCAATAGCGGCTATGTGGACCGGGAGATCCCCAGTGACTTCACCTATGAAGATGCGCTCGGACACAAGCACTTTCACTTCATGAACTGGACGAAGCTCCGCTTGCGCAAGTACGACGCCGCATGTCCGACGCAGGGCTGGAGCGGCTGTCCCGAGCTGAAGACCGGGCGCAAGATCTCATTCTGCCTCGAGGACATCTACACCTTCGAATCCGGCATCGCGACGGGCAAGAAGTACAACTGCGAGGTTGAGAGCGGCTCAAGGGATATCTCGCAGGGCATTTCCGTTGGCATGCAGGACGTGTACGCCAAGAGCGTCTACGGACAGGTCATCGACATCTCTGGTCTGGCCGCCGGAACGTACTGGCTGGAGGCCGAGGTCAACCCCGAACACATCATGACGGAGCGCGACTATTCGAACAACACCGCGCGCGTCACTGTGCAGATTCCATAAGGTACCTAAGTTCATGATCGTCACGGCAGACCCCGGGGCTCGCGCTTACGCTAGGCCTCTTGCGGTGCGACGACACGCGGCTCGTCCCACCCGAACACAAGCGACTCCCTTGCTTCTCCTGCAAGGCACCTCCGCTCCTCGAGCGTCATTCCAAGCTTCGCAAGAAGCGCAGCCGACGCTTCATTGTCGGGCGACGTGATCGCCACGATCCGCCGGAGCCCAATCACATCACGGCCATACTTGAGCGTCGCAGCCGCGGCCTCGCCTGCGTATCCCTGTCCGCGATACGCGGGCAAAAACGCAAAGCCGACGTCGACATCGGCAAGCGAGTCGCGCTTGATGAGCCCGCAGATACCGATCGCGGATCCATCGCCACGCCGCTCGACGAGCCACAACCCAAACCCGAGCCTATGGCACATCGCCCGGCCGCGTTCGACATAACCACGCGCGTCCTCGAGCGTGCGAACCCCTCGATCGCCGATGAAGCGTAACCACGCAGGATCGTTCAGAAGCTCAAGGAAAAATGGAGCATCGGTCTCGGCGAAGAGGCGAAATTGCAAACGGTCGGTTAGCAGTACGTAAGATTGCATGCGAGCTCTTCGGTAGCGCGTGAAGAAGTATGCGTCACGCGGGCGCGACGTCTTACGCGCGAATTGAACAAGTCGAACGTTCATCCAGAGCCGCCTGCCCCACTGATACACTCCCCCAACATGAGCCCGCTTCACGCGTTCCTTCTCGGTGTCCTCGAAGGCCTCACCGAGTTTCTTCCCGTCTCTTCAACCGGCCACTTGTTCCTCCTTGGCCTCTGGCTCGGGCATGAGGACGAGGCCACCAAGGCGCTCGACATCGTGATGCAGCTTGGTGCGGTAATCGCAGTCGTCGTCTACTACCGTGCGCGCTTAGGGTCGATCGTACGCGGAGTAGTCAAGCGCGATCCCGCAAGCCTTCGACTCCTCCTTGCGCTCCTCATCGGATTCTTCCCCGCGGCGCTCGCCGGACTCGCCTTTCATAAGCGCATCAAGGCAACACTGATGAGTGCGTACCCAATCGCAGGCGCATTGATCGTCGGCGGCATCGTCATGATCGCGATCGAATCGTATCGATCACGCCGGGGTGAAGAAGGGTTGAACGGCCTAGAACACATCACACCCAAGCGCGCGCTCATCATCGGCGTCTCGCAGTGTTTCTCGTTATGGCCCGGCGCTTCGCGATCGATGAGCACGATCGTTGGTGGTCAACTTTCTGGACTTTCTACTGCAACCGCTGCAGAGTTCTCGTTTCTCTTGGCGATTCCGACGCTGGGTGCTGCGACGGTGTTCGATCTGATCAAACATGGTCACGAAATTATGGCGGCGCCGGGAGGAACGATCGCGCTAGCCATCAGCATGGGCGTGTCATTCCTCGTCGCGCTGTTGGTCATCGCGGGGTTCATCTCGTACCTAAAACGCTTTGGCCTGGCGCCCTTTGGGTGGTACCGGATCGTGCTTGGTTTGCTTGTGATCGTGCTTGTGCTTCGAAGCGCTTCGCGCGCGTGACCGTCAGCCCGTTTCCCGTCGCATCCGATGCGTATCTTCTCGTTCTTGTTAATGTCTTGCGTCGGGATCTACGCGTCGATCGCGCATGCAACCGACATCACCGTTGTGCGCCAAAAAGGGGCAGAGAGTTGCCCACAAACGCAAGCTCCTGCTGAGGCCGCGAGCACGATCGATCTTCACGTCGTCCTGACGTATCAACGAACACGAGTCGGCTTTCGCGCGCGACTGACGAGTTCGGGAGCCTACGAAGGTGAGCGAACGCTCGAGACAACGAAGCAGTGTCGCGATCTCGGGCCGGCGATTGCGGTCGTGCTCGCGTTGCTCGAAGACGAGACTGTTCACGCCGTTCATGCGCAACCCGAAGCGCACGCCGTCTTGTTACCTGCGCGGACGGGACCTGTCGTAACGCCTCCACCACCGCAACGTGCGGCGGAGTTCCCCAAGAGTCATATCTTTCAGTCCCGCTTGGGAATGGGCTTGCGGACGGGTTTTCTTCTCGGCCTCGAAGCAGAAGCAGCACTCCTCTTCTCAGCCGAAACACGGCTACGCCTCAGGCAATCCTGGAGCTGGTATGGTGGCGTTACCTGGGTTGCGCCCAAAACAAGCGCACTTGGATCGGGGCAAATCTCCTTTGAGGCTTGGGCATCGCACACGGGATTTTGCTTTCATTCGAACAACCCGCGCATTGAAGCGAATCTTTGCACCGGCATTTTTATCGGCCGTCGCACAGGCGAAGCGCGAGGATTCGAGAGCGCTCGCTCGGCCCATCTTCCATGGCTTGGTGCATCGCTAAGCGCCGGACTCGGAATTCGCTTGGCCAAACCTCTTTCGGTAGACTTACGCGCGCGCGCGCTCGTTCCATTTCGACGTGATGTGTTCGTCCTCGAAGGCGCCTCTAACGTCGACGCTTCTTGGCCGGTTGGGCTCGAAAACACAATTGGGCTTAATTGGACGCCGTGAGTGATCGAAACGACCCGCTGCGTCCACTGACTGGTTTTGTGGACTTCCGTGCCGTCTACGACGCCCATTTCGCCTTCGTTTGGCGAAACTTACGACGGCTGGGCGTGCGCGAAGTCGATCTTCCCGATGCGACGCAAGACGCCTTCGTGGTCGTACACCGCAAGCTTGCCGAGTTCGAGGGGAGAGCAAAAATCACGACGTGGCTGTTCGCCATTTGCCTTCGCGTCGCTTCCGATCGCCGCAAAACGACGCGATACGCAACGCGTGAAGATCCATTTTGTGATCAATCGCATGCACCGACATCAACCTCGAGTCGACCCGAAACAGCACAGCTGATCGAACACCTTCTCGGAGCCCTTCCCGTCGAGCAACGGATCGTCTTTGTCATGTTTGAACTCGAAGGATTCTCAGGCGAAGAGATCGCCGATGCCCTTGCCATTCCCGTCGGCACAGTTCGCTCGCGCCTTCGTTTGGCGCGCGACGCGTTCCGCACTTCGACTGCCCAGTTGACCGAGTCTTTGCGACTCGCCGCGAGCCCACCATGACGCACGACCCCACACGCCTTTTGAGCGACCCAAACGAGAGCGAAACTTTACGCCATTTCTTAAGGGACGAAGCCCACCTGCCGATTCCGCACGGCATGGACGCCGCCATCTTGGCAAAGCTATCCGAGGCGCCGATCCCCTCGACAAGCACCTCAACAACAATCACAACGGCGCCTTGGCTCAAATTCATCATCGTGATTGGCAGTGGTGCCCTCGTGGCGTTCATCGCGTATCGAACGACAACTCGCACTTCGTCAACTTTGTTGCCCATGCCTTCCGCCACGCAGGTATCCACTGTGGTCGCTTCCGCAGCGTTCCCTGTCGCGGTCCCGACGGTCGGAGTTCCTGTCATCCCCACCGCACCCCTTCAACGTCAGGAACAAGCAGCTCCGATAGCTCCGCAAGTCATACCGACGCCGTTGCCATCGCAAGGGACCGGCGACCTCAGTCGAGAGGCCGCGCTCTTGAATCGTGCGCGGGTTTCGCTTCGCGCCGGTGAGCCTGCGGTGGCGCTCGCAACGCTCGCGACCCATGCCAAGGAATTTCCGAACGGAACGTTAGCGCAAGAACGCGCGATACTTGAGATTCAAGCGCGAAAAGCGGCAGGGCAGACGGATCAAGCACGTACGCAATCGGAGCAGTTTGTGCGCGAGCACCCAGAGAGTCCCCACGCCAAAGTTCTCAAGAGCGAAGAAGGGAAAGCCGATTGACAAAAAGGACGCGAGCAGTGATCGATTGTTGGTGGTTCGTCCACACACGTGACGGTTGGGCAGAAACGAGAAAGCAGAAAGGCACTCCATGAACGCCAGACACCCGCACGTCATGATGATCATCGCAAGCGCCATCGGAATCGATTGCGCTTCGCGCGAAGCCAGCCTCGGCGTTGTGGGAAAGGTGAATGAGGATCCCGCGCGCCTCACGATCGCAGACAAGGTCGACGTCTTACTTGTGGTGGATGACTCGGCATCCATGGACGACAAGCGTGAATTGCTCGCCAAGACCATTCCCGACTTCGTCGATCGACTGCTTCATCCCAACTGCCTTGACGCAAACGGCAAGAGCGTGGGCCGGGTTGCCGACGGCCTTTGCACGATCGGCACGCCGGAGTTTCGTCCCGTTGGCGATTTGCACATCGGCATCACGGGTACATCTTTGCCAATACCCAACAGCTCCAGTTGCGATGAACGGGTTGCGAGGGGTGGCCGCTTCAACACGATCGGCAAGGACTACTTGCCCAATGCACGCGCTGCGACCTCGGGCTTTCTTTCGTGGAAGCGTGGGGACAGCGAGTCGCAGTTGAAGAGCGATACTCAAGATATCGTCTCAGGCATGGCCCGTACCGACTACGGCTGCGGCTACGAAGCTCCACTGGAGAGTTGGTATCGCTTGCTCGTCGAGCCCGATCCGTACCTATCGGTAAGTGCGGGTGGACCTTTGCAATACGACGGCGTTGACGAAGAACTTCTTGCAGCCCGCAAGGCCTTCATGCGACCCGATTCGTTGTTGGTGATCGCCAGCTTCGGTGACGAAGACGACGTCAGTCTCAACATCGGAGCCTTCGGCGGATCCGGTTGGCGAATCACTGCCCGCCCACACACGAACTATCCACCGACCGCAACGTGTGCGACCGACCCATTCGGGCCGGCATGCACGAGCTGCTGGCTAGCGTCGCAAAATTGCGAGGCGATCGAAATGAACGTGCCGAACACGTTGCTTTTCGAACCCAAGCGCTACCTTGGCGTAAATCCTCTCTTTCCGATCTCCCGCTACGCAGGCGCACTCACGTCATTCACCGTGCCGAGCCTCGCCCGAACGTTTGATCCCAATACCGGCAACCCAATTCAGGCCACCGACTGTGTCAACCCAATCTTCGCGGGCGAACTTCCATCCGACGCGAGCGGCGACCTTTGCCATCTCAAAGCCGGCGTCAGGAGCCCAAGCCTCGTGCGCTTCGCTGTGATCGGCGGCATTCCAAGAGCGCTTATCGCGAACGACAAGGCCGATCCAAACAGCCTCGAAAAGGGACGCCTCAGCACCGCCGAATGGCTGCAGCTGACCGGTCAAGATCCAGAGCACTACAACTACGCAGGCGCCGATCCCCACATGATTCCCTCTCGCACGGCGCGCGCAGGTCTTGCGGTACCGACATCATCCAACGTCGCTGATCCCATGCATGGTCGCGAACACGATCTGCCCGATCAGCTCCAAGCAGCATGCGCGTATACGTTGCCAACACCACTCTCCGACCAGTACGCACTCTGGAGGTGCAACCCTTCCTACAATAACCCGTTGTGCGAAGGTGGCGAGCAAGTTCGCGCGAGCGCAGAGCCACCAACACGACTTCTCACGGTCGCAAGAACCTTGGGCGACAGAAGCATCGTATCGTCGATCTGTCCCGCCGCTAATCTCACCTCACCCCAGTATCCCGAAGAGAGCGCTGCACTCGGATTCCGCCCGCTTTTCAAGAACATCGGCGATTCGATGGCAACCAACTTGGCGAAATGAACTCACGTCGCAATTAGTCTACACAGTTGACAGTTCTGCACGTTGACTAATTCGGATGCGCTTCGTCGATCTGCGATAGCCTCAGCGACATGAACGCTCCCGCTCCAGCGAACGGACCGCCGCGCATCGTCGCTGTCATCTGCAACGTTGGCCTCGTGCTGATGACCGCCGTCTCATTCGGTACTTGTTGCAAGTACGGGTGCCAGTCGAACCATATTTCGCAAGATGCAGGGTACGGACTCGCATTGGTCTCGGGCCTCCTCGGCCTTTTCATGACCCTCGTTGCCACGGTCATCTTCATTATGCACCTGCGAAAGAGCAGTTCTGCGACCAATATTTTAGGCCTCATCGCATCGCTCGGCATCGGCCTCGCAAGCTCACTTGCAACGCCGTTTTTCTGGATCGCCGCAGCGTCGTCGTCCGGAATCGGAGTCATGGGTGGTTGGGGACGGCCTCTTCGGATCGGACGGCGCGCGGTCACGCCAGGCGTCAAGGCAAGTTCAGAATGGGCAAAAGGACCTCGCCCGATCGTCAATTCGCTTGATGAAGAGGTCCGCGGCGTTCTTCGCGATCTTTGGCTGCATGACGCGCGCAAAGAGCACGCCAGCGTTCCGGCATTTGGCCAAGTCGCATGGCAACTCGTTGCGCTCGGTGCACCGTCTGACCTTGTTCGCCGCGCCCACATCTCGTGCCTGCAAGAAATTGATCACGCAGAGCGCTGTTTTGCACTCGCCTCCACTTACGCGGGCCACGATCTCGGCGTGCAGGCGATGCCTGCGCTCTCAGTCGGTACCGCCTCTTTGCCAAAAGACCGAACGCGCGCGCTCGTGAAAGTTGCAATCGAAGCCCTCATCGATGGCGCACTCCTCGAAGACTACAATGCCGAACTTGCACGAACGGCGCTCGCCGATGTTCGCGACACAGCGGCACGCGAAGCCCTCGTTCGCATCGTGCACGACGAGGCCGAACACGCGGCGCTTGCCTGGGACATCATCGCGTTCTGCCTGACCGAAGGCGGCGCGCCCGTTGCGAACGCACTTTCAAGCACGTTTTCGAAGTTCGGCGACCACGCCGAATCGCTCTACGATCCCGACCTCGTGCGCCGCATCGATGCGCTTTCCGACAAGACGCCACTTTACGCACACGGACGCGTTCGGTTCGAAATGGCGCAGCCCGTGTTTCAGTCGCGCAAGGCGGCAGCAGCAGAGAAGCTGGCGACCCTTCTGCGTACGCAAGAGATCGAACGCAACCGCGTCGCTGCCTAAGTTTCGATCGCCACTTACTCGTTCACAACCCCGCTCCGATCATACGCTAGCCAACATGACCATCATTCTCCGCGAGAGCCTTTGGCCCTTCGAGAAGGAACACGACCTCGTCGTCATTGGCAGCGGACCCGGCGGTGAAGGCGCGAGCATGAAAGCCGCGAAAGATGGGGCGAGCGTCGTGATGATCGAGCGCTATCGCGAAGTCGGAGGCGGCTGCACGCACTGGGCAACGATTCCGAGCAAGGCGCTGCGCCATCAAGTGAGCCAAGTGCTCGAGATGCGAAGGAACCCATTTTTTGGGCCCGTCGTCTCTCAACTCCCTGTCACCTTCCCGCAGCTCTTGCGCGCCGCAGAAGGCGTCATCGCGAAGCAAGTGGCAATGCGGCGCGACTTCTATCAACGCAACCACGTAAAGGTCGTCTTCGGCGAGGCGCGCTTTGTCGGGCCAAACGAACTCGAAATCGCAACCTCGAGCGGAAAGCGCAGACTCACAAGCAAAAAGTTCGTCGTTGCTGTTGGGTCGCGACCTTATCGTCCTAAAGAAATCGATTTCACCCATCCGCTCGTGCGCGACAGCGACACGATTCTCAATCTGGATCAGTCTCCAGGTTCGATCACGATCTACGGCGCCGGCGTCGTCGGATGCGAGTACGCGTCGATCTTTCGCAACCTCGGGTTGAAGGTCAACTTGATTCACAATCGAGAGAAGCTGCTCTCGTTTCTCGACGACGAGATCGTTGACGCGCTCGCCTATCACTTGCGCGACCAAGGCATCCTTATTCGTCACAACGAGGAGTACGAACGGGTCGACACATTCGGAGACCACGTCGTCCTTCACCTAAAGAGCGGCAAGCGCATCAAGAGCGATTTGCTCCTTTGGGCCCAAGGACGCACCGGCAACACCGAAGGTCTCGGACTCGACACGGTCGGGGTTACGCCGGACTCTCGTGGCCAACTCAAGGTGGACGATCACTTCCGCACCGAAGCCCAACATGTCTACGCCGTAGGTGATGTTATCGGGTACCCAAGCCTCGCTTCAGCAAGCTACGACCAAGGCAGATTCGCTTCGCATCACGCGGTGCACGGACAGACCGTCAACCATCTTGTCGAGCAAATTCCAACCGGAATCTACACATCGCCCGAGATTAGCTCACTCGGAAAAACCGAACGCGAACTCACCTCGGCGGGCATCCCGTATGAAGTCGGCCACACCCTCTTTCGCTCGCTCGCTCGCGCCCAAATTACGGGTAACACCGTCGGAATGCTCAAGTTGCTCTTCCATCGCGACACGCTCGAGCTGCTCGGCATTCACTGCTTCGGGGATCAAGCCGCAGAGATCGTGCACATCGGCCAGGCCATCATGTCCCAACCCGCCGGCGCAAATACGATCGAGTACTTTATCAACACGACGTTCAACTACCCAACGATGGCCGAGGCTTATCGTGTCGCCGCACTCAACGGCGTGAATCGACTGTAACTTTCGAAAAATCAGTGACTCACAATCTTGAGTCCCTTGCCCGTGAGGCCGCTCAGCGAATCGAGATTCGTGATCGGGCACTCTTCTACGTAGAGCACCTTCAACTTTGCAAGGTCTTTGAGCGCGCTCACGTCTGTTACTTTCGTTCGCTTGATGCTCAGCTTTTCGAGGCTCTTTAGTTTTGCAAGTGGCGCAAGATCGACAACCTCGGTGTCATCAAGAGTGAGTTCTGTCAGCTTCGCAAGATTCGCAAGTGGACTCACGTCTTTCACCTTGGTCTTTGCGAGCTCGAGGCGATCGAGCGCGGTCAATTTCTCGAGCGGCTTTATGTCATCAACTTCGTTGACCGAAATCCGAAGTGACTCCAATTGAGTGAGCTTTGCGATCGGCGACAGATCTCGGAACTTTCCGGGCGGCAGCGAAAGGCTCTTTAGGCCGGTCATCTTTGGAAAGACGCAGACGTCGATCTCGTCGAGCGATCGCTTCTTGAGGTTGATCGCGCGAACACCCGCAAGGTCCGCAGCCCTGAGAATACCGGTTGGCTTATTGAGCTTCACGCGAATCTCCGATTCGAGATCGGAATCGCTCAACGTAAGCTCTGGCCCAGGTGCGCATTCCTTAGGCCGAGTAGGCTCTGCCCTCGCGGGTGCTGGCGGAGCGGCGGACATAACCGGAGCGGCAGAAGGCGCCAATGCAGCTGATGCAGTCGCCGTGGGTGCAGCCGTGGGCTCTTTCTTGTCGTCGCAGCCAAGGACAACGAAAGAGAATGCCAGAGAAGCAAGGATGGTAGCTCGGACTTTCATGCGCCCGCGAGACTACGGCAAGACCCTCTCGAAGGCATCAAACACATCGCCTAGTTGAGGAGGAACGCAGATCATGTTGTGCGAAACGATCTCTCCGAACACATTCTCGCTATTGCCAAGAAAGTTGTTTGCATTGAACAACGCTGGGCGGTGCCAATACATCTGATAGTTGAGCGAATGGATATATCGAACGAGGCTCGCCGCCTTTGCGGGTCGATCGTTTTCAACGTAGAGGATGGGCGCGCATCGCGCGATGAGAGCGGACGCGCCACGAAGCACTTCCTCCTCCATACCCTCAACGTCGACCTTGATGAGGGCGCATTGCTGCAGGTTGAACGCGTCGAGCGGGGAGACCATGACTGCCTCGCCGACGCCACCCGATGCGAGCGAAACGCCGCCAAAATTGTATCTCTTCCCATAGTCCATCGAGGGAAGATTCATCGATCCGTCTTTTTCGGCTAGACCCCTTGCCATTGCCATCACGTTTGGAATGCTGTTCAAGGCCACGTTCGCGCACAGCGTTTGGTACAGCACCCGCTGCGGCTCAAACGCGAGCACCAGTCCCTCGACGCCAACACGTTGCGCGAAGAAGACAGTGTGAGCCCCGATGTTGGCCCCCGCGTCCACGACAACGTCGCCGCGGCGTAGGAGCAACCGAAACAGGTCCACTTCGCCCTCAGAGAACTCACCATACACGTCGAGCGATCGACCAATGTACATGTCGTGCATGTTGTAGAGCATCTGTCCGTAGCGGCAGGCTCGCAGTCGGTTGAACGCCGGGAACGGAGAGACTTGAGAGGGGTCGTCAGTCATTTTCGAGGAGCGTTTCACGCAGCTTCAAACATGCCAAGAAAGTTCTTTTTGACACGAGCGTGCATTCAGCGGCGCTCGTTACTTGGTGCAGACACTTGACGTTCCACTAAGGTCGCCAGCGTAGAACGCCGGTTCACCTTTCAGCCATCGCGTCACCGCATCGTTCATCGAAACTTCTGCGCCGGAGATCTTCACCTGGTGTTGATAGTACGAGTCTTTGTGAAACACGATGTGCGCTCCGCAATTGGGTGCAAAAAAACTCGGCGCTCGGGCGATCCGTTCTGGCTCGTGATCAAAGTCAACGCGATTGACAAGTGTTTGGAAGTACTCGTTTTGGACCGCGATCCACTGCTCCAGCGTGATGCCTGCAAGCTTAGGGAGTGAGACCGCCTTGGGGTCCGTCAAATCGTGACGGAGCAACAGCGGTGTCGTGATGTGGTGATGCAAAACATGGTGTGTGTCGAAACACCGCCATGCGTCGCCAGTGGGCTCGTGCGCAGCTTTGCACGACTCGTCGAAAGCAGTGAGGTGGCTATTGGGGCGTTCGCGTTCCGCGTAGTCATTGCGCGCGGAGCATTCATCGAACTCGATACCTCGCGCGCCTCCGTAGCGACCCGCGGGCGTCGTTACCGTCGCTTCAGCGATCGCCGTGTAATTGACCGAGGGGTTGAACTTCGTCGCGAGCCAGTCGACATTCCTTCGCACCGCGGCGGCTCCCGCCGACGAGCCAGCGAGAATCACGGTCTCAGCGTCCTTGAGCGCAGGCATGTTGTATGCGACCACGCCCGGCGAATCTTTGAGCGTTGCAGCAGCACCATTCTTTAGCTGCTCAATCGCGCCCTCGAGAATGCGACGTCCGAGAAATCGAAGACTGAATGGCTTGGCAGCCGAGTTCGTGGGATCGAACAAGATCGCGTTCGCATTCGTGCCGCTAAAAGCGTCCGACGAGCAGTAGTAGAAATAAACCTGATTCCACCCACCAACTGGGTTGCGCGCACTGCGTTCGAACATTCCCTCTGCGAGCGCAGTATCGGGGTTGTAGCGCGTACTCATCTTTGTGGCGTCGTACCCACCGTCTTGAGTGCCCTGCCAGCGCGCTGAACACTCCGCGTGCCCGACGCACCCGCCTCCGCCTTGCAAGTAGAGCACCCACTTCTTTTCGTTGCCGGGAGTCGCGGGACGTACGTACAGCTGCGCGTGAGTCCCATCGTTGCAAAGGGCATCTGGCGCGGAGAGCTCGAGGCGCTGGAGGTCCGTGCCCTTTTCGAGTTCGTTGTGATACTTGCCAGTGCCCGCAACCGGATTGTAGACCTGTGCGAGGTGTGGCGGCGCAGGACCGTCCCAAGCCGGCAATGTGGCCGTGGGCACAAGCTGACACGCGCCGTCATTCGCATCCGCGGCATCCCCTGCAGCGTCCGAAATCGACCCGTCCATCGCGCCAGCATCCAAACGCTCAGTTACTGAGAAATCAGACGCGCAGGCGCTCAGGCACCCCGCGCATACGACTATCAACATCCTTAACGAAGCCGCGCGGCGCCCTGGCATCAGCATGGAGAGTCTTACGCTTGCAGTCGGGCGATCTTCCTCACGTCGAAACAATCTGAACGCGGAACGAATCGGTAAGCGCGTGAATGGGTCCTCCGGCTGCATATTCAAATGCAATTTCGACCACTTGGCCCCGCTCTACCCGCAAGGGCGTTGGCACTGGAAGAATCAGATATTGCATGAGCCAGTCGACCGTTCGTTGTTCGTCGACGAGGATAGCGAGCACGTTCTTCGTTACGAATCGAAGTGCGTTGAGGATGCCTGAGCCGGCAATCGTAAACTTTCCTGACCAAGAATATTGTTCAGGGTACTGATTGCGATATTCGAAGCCCGCATAATTTTGAGGGCTCGCGAGCTCTTTGGCAGCGTTGCCTTCGGGCTGTGTGGCAAAACCGTCGGCGAACATCGGCAACGGAACTTCGTAGCCGAAAAAGTCGAAGCCTTGCTCGAGCGGCTGCACGGCCATGATAATCGCCTCAGGAATGAACCGAGGGAGCGGCGGACCGAAACGGCTCAGGTACCGCTCTTTGAAGCGCGCAATCACTTCGGCCTGATGCTCTCGCAAGAGCGCAGTGTGCAGCAGTTCACAAATCACGACGTCGACGCGTGATGTCGGCAAGAACTCATACGCATCCGCTTGCACAACCGTGACGCGATCACCCACGCCGTTGTTCTTCAGGAAGTTGCGGGCGGCATCCACATTCTCTGGGAGACGCTCCACCGCAATCACATGAGCGGCTCTTTGAGCTGCAAAGAACGACATGACCCCAGTGCCCGCTCCAAGCTCGAGCACGGTGCTACCTGCGGGAACGACGGCCCCAATCGCTTCTTTGAAGCCAAGCATCCGCAGGGGGTTCGCCAACATCGGAAAGTGATAGTGCAGCGGAATGAACGCGCCCAACATGTGGTCGCCATCACGCGCCAACTCAGCTTTGGTCCCCATAGCGTCGCTCCTATCGCTTTCGCGAAGATGAACGACTCCATACCCCCAACTTGAGAGGCTACTCAAACATACTCAGGCCGCTCAGTGGGTGATGACCATCGCACCGTATGCTCCAAGCTGTACGGAAAGCGTGTACGGCTTGCCGTCCTTCGAGGCTTTCGTTGCCGCAATTGCGCCGGTTTGGCCCGCAACGAAGTCGTCGCCATACAGGGTTGAGTCTGTGTTGAGCCGAATACGCCACGGCCCTGCGTCGGCGACGCCAATGTCGTAAGACGTGTACGATTTGTTCCGCAAGTTGACGATCACGACGACATCCTCACCTGACGAACCGTAGCGTCGATACGCAAGCACTTTTGCGGAATCGTTTTGGTGAAACACGTCGACTGACGCGTCGAGCAAGCCGCCCGCAAGGCCATCGAGATTGCGCCTGAGTCTCAGAAGATCCTTGTAGAATGCTCTTATCTTCAAACCCGTCGCCGACGGTGCCAAGAGCGGCGCAGGCGAAGCGGAGAAGGTGCCAGTCGCGAGCGACTCTTGTCCCTGAAACAACATGGGCACGCCGGGAGCGGTCATGAGCAACGTACTCGCGAGCATCGACCGTTTGCGCGCTGTCCAGCTTGTTGGATTGTTCGCGTCGATGCGGCTCGATGCGCGAGCGCCTCCATTGCCGACGATGTCGTGATTCTCGGTGAAGAGAACGCGAGCGAACGAATCGTTGTTGTACGTTCCCTTCAAATCCCAAGCGATCGCCGCAAGATCGCGAACCGCATCATCGGCGGGAACAATCGCATTCATCACCGTGTACCCGAAGCCGTCCCACTGCGCGTCGAAGCCAAAGCCCCCACTCGTCGACGCCGCTGTGAGCGGTTGGTACCCTTTGAGATCCTCGGCGACACTGAGGCCCCCTCGGGCATGAATGTGATCATTGGCAGTAACAAGAAGCTCTCGACCTAGAGGCGTCGTCCCAACCCCGTCGATAGCTCGAATGTTCGAGACCGAATCAAACCGAAATCCATCACCGTGAAACTCGTCCATCCACGCATCAACCGCTGCCACCAGCATCGCCGCGACTTGAGGTTCGGCATAGTTTGGACGCGGCCCCCAAGGCGTCATGGCGTATGCGCCTTCTGGAAAGAAGTACAGGCCTGCGCTCTTGCCCGTGCACGGTGCCTCAAAGCAGTTGAGCGGAGCTCGCTTCGATCCGTCAGCATGGTTGACGACCGTGTCGAGCCAAACGGCGATGCCTTGCTTGTGCGCTTGGTCGACGAAGGCTCTCAGATCGTCTGGTGTCCCATAACTTGTGTTGGGCGCAAGATAGAGGTGCGGGTTGTAGCCCCACCCGTTGGTGCCAGCGAAGTGCTGCGTCGGCATCAACTCGATCACGTTGACGCCCAACTCCGCGAGCTCGGGAAGTTTCGCGCGAGCGGATGAAAATGTGCCCACAGACGTGCTGGACGTTCCGGCCGCAAAGCTGCCGACATGAAGCTCGTATACGATCGATGCCGCGCGTGTTGGTGCGACAAATGAGGCGTCGCCCCAAACGTAACGAGCGGGATCGACGACCACGCACTCAGCCCCTTTGAGCTCACGACAATAGGGATCGGTCCGCGTGTAGTTGCCGCTCGGAGTGGTGATTTCGAAGTGATACTGCGACCCCATCTTGGCCTCGCCAACGCGAGCTTCAAAGATCCCTTCGACCGCTGTCATCGCAACCTTTTCGGTGGCGAAATCGCCAATCACCGAAGCCGCCGAAGCGTGAGGCGCCCACAAGCGAAACACAACGCCCGCGGATTCGATGTTGGCACCGAGCTTGGTCGTACGACTTGGCGACGCGTCCACGACAACCGGAGCACCGTCGCTCGGAGGAGGCGTTACGCTTCCGTCAACTTGATTAATTATTTCAGGACCCGCGGGACCTTCACAACCCGCAAGCGCGCAGAGCGCAATCCACGCAATGCTCCGCTGTCCCACGCGGCTATAGCCCGCTCAGACGATAGATCAGGCCTTCGTGAACTTTCTTGACGTCTCGTTCTTGGCTCACCGCGATAAAGGTGCCGACTTTTCCAGCGGTGAAGTCTGTGAACAAGCCATCGTGAACGTCAAGCAACTTGCCGAGCGGAACGTCTACGACGTGCTTTTTGCCATCGGTGGACCAAACGCTCACCAAGCGGGCGCTTGCGTCGAGAACGCAAATGCCACCCTTGCAAAGAGACAAAGCAGTGACCGACGTGAAGCCATCGCGAGGCGCAACTGGCGCGGTGCCAAATCGAAACTTCTCTTTGCCCGCCTTCGTGAACGCCAAAACGACTTTCTTGCCGCCTTCGCCGAGGGGACCTCCGATCAACGCAAGCTCACCGCTGAAGGCAAGCGTGTCGATGCTTGAGAAGGGCCCGACGTGATTCTGCGCGTCGAGAAACGCAGACTCGCTCCTGCAGTCCGCCGCGCCAAAGTCGACGTTCGCGAGAGGCCCCGTAGGTGAGTACGCGAAGCCCCAATTGCCGGCGCCGTGCGGGACAAAGTGGCCGCCAGGATCGGCGGAGCATTTGTAGTCGATTGCAAAATCTTTCTTGAAGCGAAGCGTGCCCGTCCCGGTGCTCGTTCCGTATAGACGGCCCTGAGAATCTGCCGAGAGCTTCTCGACGCTCTCGTGATTGAGCTTGATGGTTCCTGCGTCACCTGCCGAAGTGTCGAGCGTGAGCGCGCATCCCGCGCCGGCCTCAACTTTGTAAATTTTGATTTGCGTCGGCGCGCCGAAGAGGACGGCGACGCGGTCGCCTGCAACACGAATTGCCGAGTACAGCTCGGTAGGGTTGGGTCCGACAAAGCGGCCATCGCTTACGGTGCACAACTCGGCAGACACCTTAACCTTGTCGGCTTCGAACGCGACTGGCTTTGGTGCGAGCGGCTTACTTTGCCCAAGCGCTTCTGAATAGACCGTCGCCGCATTGACTTCGGGAGCCGCGACTTTGGGAGAACTCTCATGCGACCCCGCGGGAGCCGCCGTTGGCGCAACAGGCGGTTGGTCAACCTTTGGAACATCTTGAGCGAGAGCACCAGGACCGCAACCCGCCGCGTAGCCAAGTCCCCATCCAAACGCGACAAGTAAGCCAATTGACGAATGAGACTTCCTCATAGGGAGCACTTGCTACTCTTGATGCCCGCCGTGCGCGAGGCAATTTCGAGCCCCCCCTGTTGCCGCAAGCGAACGGTAGCTACTTACTTGGCGAGTCGTGCAGCGCCTCTCGCAGAAACACCAGAAGCACGCGCTTTTCCTCCGAACTGAGCGAGAGCGAACGAATATCCGGGTCCTGATTCGGCACCGCAAGACCGAGCGCTCGTCCGCCACCCTTGTCGTAAAACGCAAGAACAGACTCGAGCGTCGCAAAAGCGCCATGGTGAAAGTACGGAGCCGTCGCCTCAGCGTTGCGCAGCGTCGGGGTCCGAAATGCGTGCCGGTCAACTTCGCGTTGGGTGACCGCGAACCGTCCAACGTCGCGATCGAGAACCTTTGCGTTCGGCTTTGTTGGAACACCAAGCGCCGCGTAAATCGGTGCCGTAAAGTCCGGCGCGCGCGCGCCACCAAACGTGGGAGGTGCATGGCATCTGGCGCAGCGACCCTTACCCGAATACACATCGAGTCCTGCGCGTTGGTCAGCAGAAAGGGCCGACGCGTCGCCTTGCGCAAAGCGATCGATCGGCGCGTTCGCAGGCACGAGTGCGAACGCTTCGTACATCGCTAGCGCGCGGCCAACGTTGCGTTCGGTCAAACCGTCGGGGAACGCTTCTGCAAATTCTTTTTCGTATGAACCGCGAAGGACTGTGAGCAACTGCTCCGTCGAGAGGCCCATTTCTGCTTTCGCATGGATCACGTGCAGCGCTTGCGCGTCAGCAGTGCGAATGCGCCCATCCCAATGAAGAGCGGCTGCAACGGGCGAGTAAAGCAGCGAAGGCGTATTGCGCGTGAGCGGCGACGATGGATCGAGCGACGATGGAACGATACGCCCATCGGACCACGCTCGCCGCGGATCGTGACAACCCGTGCACGCGCGTGCACTGCCGCGCGAGAGTCTGCGATCGGCAAAGAGGCGCGCGCCGAGGGCGACACTCTTCTGTTCGGGATCAAAGTGGGGCTTCGGCAAGGTAAGCGCGTTGACGTTATCGGTCGCCACCAGCGGCGCATACGGAGGGGCCACTTCAGCGCCCGATGCGTGTCCGAGTGCACGGATTGCAGATCCCAGTTTGCCCGTCACAACAACGAAGCCGCCGCGATCGAGCGACGTCTGCGTCGTCCGCAGAGCCGGCGGCCCGAAGGAGCCCCGCCCATCGTCCAGTTTCTTAACTAACTCGGCAACAAGGTTCTCGACGTCACGGCTCGAACCTTTCACGTCAAGGGCATACGCGCGCGCACCACGCGCGATGCCTTCGAGCATGCCCTGCAGATCCGCGAGAACGGCATCGGAACTGTCCGGCGTACCCGCAGTTGATTCAAGGGCCTCCGCTCCGAGCGCATAGGCAGCGTCGGAGAGCCCGTGCACGATAGCGTGACGCGCGGGTGGCTTTCGCGAGAGCTCGAAATCGATGAGCTCGAGTGCGCGCGAAATTTGAAACACGTGGGACGAAACTTCGCCGCATGCGCGCGTTGTCAGCGCGACATCGAGCGCTGCGAGCCTTCCGGCCGATTCATCCATGATCACCTGGGGCCCTAGGATCACCTCAGTTGCCGCCGGTACGACGAAGCGCAACAACGCCATCGAAGCCGCAACCGATTTTCGGAGTGCCAAGTAGCGATCGCGATCGATGCATGCCGCGTCGCTCTGCCCTACGCGCTCCGAAGCTTCGTGTACGATGGCACGTCCTTCGTGTTGCAGCGATGATGAAGGTTGCGATGCGTCCACATGCACGCCAGCCTTTGCATCCGGCTGCGGGGAGTCAGACTTGCACGCCACAAGCAGCGCAACGGCTGCTAGCGAAAGATGGTGCTGCACTCGGAGAACGTCTTGTCGTCGACGGCCACATCGGGCGGCGATGACGGCGAAAGGTTCGGTGGGGCAGCGAAATCGAAAACGTCCCATGGTCCTTCTGCGTTCGCATCACGACCACTGAGCGCCGGCAAGGTGAACCGCGACTCAACAAACCTCAAGATGGAGGTGTGATCGTACACGCGATGGCTCACAAACTTTTTCTTCGCGTATGGAGAGATCACGACGAACGGCACACGAATGCCGTACTGATCGAACTTTTGCTCAGGCGTCGCCGGCGCTTCGAGGGCAATGGTATCGGGCACGCACGCTTTGGGCGGAACGACGTGGTCGTAAAATCCGCCGTGTTCATCGTATGTAATGAACATCGCCGACCTTGACCATTGCGGGCTTGCGATCATCGCTTTCGTAACCCCCGCGAGCCACTTTTGACCGATCTGCATAATGGCGGGTGGATGCTCATCGGTCTTGCTGAAACCTTCGGACGCGATTTGTGGATCGAGAAAGACCACTTGAGGAAGCGTTCCGGACTTGGCAGCTTCGTAGAAGTTGGCCTCGGACGTGATGTGCTCTCGATACTTGATCACGCGATCGATGAAGACACTCGCACCAGGCGTCGTGGATGCATAAATGCCCCATGATACGCCTCGTTTTTCGAGCAATTCGAAAATCGTTGTGCCGACCGTCGCTGGAAACGAATTGCCAACAGACCCAAACGACGACGCTCCATAGAGGTACATCCGATTGGGCCATGTGGGTCCGAGCAGCGAAGAGAAGTAACGATCGCCAAGTGAGAATTGCTCGGCAGCCCAATACATGAACGGCAAGTCTGCCTTCTCGTAATAGGTAAGACTGCGATCGCCGCTCAGAAGCTCTGGTTTGTCTTTGCCACCGGCAGGAAGTTCGTGGTGACCGTCGTTGGTCCTGAAGAAGCCGTCCATCTTCGAGTCCTTGCCAACTTGGTCGTGCACGTCGGTCCAGCCGTGTGCGGTGTCAACTAAGCAAAGGCGGTTGTCGCGATGAATGGTGACCGGCGTTCCGCCCGTGCCGAGATTCGAAAAGTCAGCAGGCGCGACGTCGACATCGAGGCCCGCCTCTTTTCCTTTTTGGAAGTAATGATCAAACGAGCGATTCTCCATCATGACGATCACGATGGTGTCGATCGGCAGGCTCTTGCCCGTCGGATGCGAAGCGCCCTGCGTCTCGGCAGGCAGCGCGCCTTGGGCATAGGTGCATGATGCACGATTTGTATTCGCGGCGTCATCGGAAGGCGCCGTGATTGGCTTGTCCCACTCTGGGACGTCGTTCCACGTGAGCGCTGCATCGACTCCGCCGTCGGGTAACGGCTCTACCTTTGCGGTCTGAGAGCAAGCGAGCAACGTCGTCGTTGAGGCGCAGAGCGCGAGGGACCGCAGGAGCATGGGCGGTAGTCTAGCGCAAGCGAAGCCGATCGATCAGGCAAGGACGAATAAACGCGACCGCTAAGATTTCCGGTTAGCGCATCCCGCTAAAGGAACCCGCTCGGTCCCAACGTCGACTCAACCGTTTGCCGCGATCCAATGGGCCCGAACGTGAACGCATCAAGTTTCCCGTTACGCCACACCAAGAAGCTGTGCTTCGGATCTTCGATCGAGGCGTCGAGTCTCACAGCAACGCGTACGGGGCGTCCGTCCTTTGTCGCGAGCACCCTAAATGTAGCCCCACATTGCACAATTTCGTCGCCCTCGTGAAAGGGTAGTCGTGACGTACGAAAAAGCCCTTCGAATGGACCCTCAAGAAGCGTTCGACCGATGGGCTCGATCACGAACTCACGTTCAGCCGTACGCGTGAGTTGATGAGGTGCCTTTGCAGCCGACAGCGTGGAGACGCACCCAAGCGAAGTGCGGTCACGCACCACCGAGATGATCGGCGCGTACATGAACACCATCGGGTCTGAGGTGATCATGAATGTTTGCGTCCCTGGACCGTGTCCGTGCTTGAGGGGAGCAGCTGCAGCCTCTGTTGCGCGCGACAATTGAGCCGTCGAAACCGTGCTCGCAAGCAAGGTCAGCGGAGCGAGCACAACATGAAGAAATGCGACAACAGCAACGCCGAAACGACGAAACGAGACGCCTAAGCTCTTTTCGGTCGCCTCAAAACCGCGAAGCACAATCGACGCAAAGAGCACCGAGAACATGACGTTGGGGATAAGGAGCTGCCGCGCACCGGCCAAGGCACCCGAGCTGGCAACAATGATCGCAAGTGCGGCCGGCGCAAGCCATCGCAACGCCCCGCGCTCGCGCGTGTCCATGAACCGACGGCACGCAAAAAAAAACGCCGCCATGAGGATCGTCGCCACGATGCCAATCGCCGGTACGGGTCCATTTGGAAATGCGATGAGCAACTCCGCAGGCAGCGTTGTGAATGCGTTGAAGAAGACGGCAGGGACGCGCGTCAATAGCGCGAGCGCAAACGGCAACGGAGCCGTGAGCGGCTCAATGTAACCATCACTGTTGCGAACGCCGCCATCGAAGGCCTTGTAAAGCGCAAGGTACCCGAGCGCCACGCAGGCAGGCCCGATCGCTCGCACGATGCGCGCACGCAAGCTGCCGTCTTCACCGTCGCCGGCGCGGCGAAACATCTCGTACGAAGTTACAAATATGGGTCCGGCGAGACCCGCTTCACTTGCGAGCAACGCGATCAAAAAAAGGCCGAACGCGATCGGAAGGCCCGGCTTCCAGTCGTCTTCGCGAAATCGAATGTAGCAAAGAAGGCCAAACACCGTTGGCACCGCGGCGACGATCAAGTGCCTCGCGGAGATCCATCCGAACGGCATGACATGCGCCGCACTGATCACAAAAATCAGCAGTGCGAGCGTCGCGGTCTTCGGCGGCAAGATGCGTCGAAAGAGCATCCCAACCCCCGCGCACAAGGCAACGTACCAGAGGCTCGAATGCAGGTGATAGCCGAGCGAGTGATCACTAAAGAGCCGATTGTCCAGCGCGAAAAGCATGCCCGAGAGCGGCCGAATCAGGCGCAGCTTCAGGTCGGCGGCACACCACCAAGGCGCTTGACCAACGGCGATGCAAGCCTTTCCGCTTACGGCATCTCCGGGGGCGAACTCATAGAGAT
>JAHFDZ010000247.1 GCA_023248745.1 Myxococcales bacterium
CGTTCGCATCTCAAGAAGCTCGTCGACGATGGCAAAGTCGCGGTCACACGCGGCGATCACTACCGCGCGACACCATGAGTTGGGTTCACGCCTATCTTGCGATGTCGTCTGCAATGGACGAGGAGCGCATCGACGCGATCGCTTCTCTTGCGCGAATGCCCGCAAGGGAAACCGAAACCGCGTCCCCAAGTGATCGACGCGCGCGCGCCGAGCAACTCGCCTCGGAACTTTTGCGCATTGCAACGGCACTACAAGAGGCAAGCGCATGAGCCGCGTGATTCGGAGTGATGCGTGCGAATCAATAGCTAGCGCGCCGACCACCGAGCGATCGCCACGCATCGTTCGGCGTGAGGTACTCGGAGCGCGCGTTGAAGCGGAGGCAATCGTCAAGGAAGCATACCGTCAAGCACATTTACTAGAGACCGAGGCAAGAGAGCGCATCAAGAACATCGAGGTTATCGCCGCCCAAGAGGCTCGTGCTCGAGAAGAGGCACGCTTCTTTGCGGCATTCCTCGAACTTGAACAAGAGCGACAACGTCTGGTGGAGCATGCGCGTGCGCAAGGCAGTGAGGTCGCCGTGCTTCTTGCAGAGCGTCTTGTAAGACGCGCGCTCAAAATCGATCCTCAACTGATCGCAACACTTGCCGAGCAAACGATTGCACAGTCCCGTGGGAGCGCGGACGTCACCCTTCTCTGCCATCCCGACGACGGCGCAGCCCTTCGCACACTCCTCGCGAACTATCCCTCGGTAAGGCTTGATGTTGACGCTAGCCTCTCTCGTGGCGACCTTCGCTTGGTCACCAACCTTGGAACCATCGATGCCACCATCCGATCCCAACTCGCCCAGCTCGCACGCGCCCTCAACGGCGCCCTCTGAGGCAGGCGAGTGGCGACGCAGCGGACTGTTGTTCGCGGCGACGGTCGTCAGCGTTTTTGGCGTCGCTTTTGTCTCCGATCCGAGTGAAAGGATCGGTCCTAGGGCGCTCGCCGCCTTCGAGTTCGCAGCGACGTTGCTATCGATTTTGCTTGCGCACGAGTTTGGTCACTACCTCGCGGCGAGGATCCATCGGGTGCCTGTGTCGCCGCCCTATTTTATCCCGCTCCCCCTTCCGCCCTTCGGAACGATGGGTGCCATTATTCGCATTCGCGATCGCATCGCAACGCGCAATGCGCTGCTCGACATCGGTGCCGCAGGTCCGCTCGCAGGCCTAGCGTTAGCGATTCCTTTCTATGCGATCGGCATCGCGCGCAGCAAAGTGGTCCCGCTCGCAGGCGCGGGCGGCATGCAACTCGACACGTCTCTTTTGGTCAAGTTTCTTGATGGTCGCTTCGGGCCCAGCGTCCCTCCAGGTCACGACATCATGCTTTCACCGATGGCCTTTGCCGCTTGGGCTGGCTTCTTGGTGACGATGATCAACTTGCCAGCGTTGGGCCAGCTCGACGGCGGCCACGTTGCCTATGCGCTCTTCGGTGAGCGACAGAACATCATAGGCAAGTGGGTTCACCGTTCGATGCTCGCGGTTTTCCTCGCGGGAGTCGCAACGGGCGTCGGTAGAGACTTGCGGATGCACATCGGATTTGCGCGCATCGGCGAGCACGTGCAAGGGCCGCTATTCTGGTTCTTGTGGTTTGAAGTTCAGGCCGTACTTGGATCGCTAACCAAAGCGCATGAGCCGGGGCGCTTGCCAAACAGCGCGCGCATTCCTGCAATCGTTGGCCTCGCGCTGCTTGCGAGTCTTGGCGCGAGCAAGAACGCGCCGGCGATCCTGTGGCCGTGCTGGTTTGTCGGGATGTTTGCGCTCCTTGGGCTGGAGCTCAAGTATGGGATCCTGAAGGATTCGTCCGCACTGGACCATCCGCCAACAAACGACCACCGGTTGTCGCCTGCCCGAAAGGTCGTTGCCGTCGTTACGTTGACACTCTTTGTCCTACTTTTCATGCCTAAGCCGATGACCATGTGAACCTGTCACGATGTCGCAACCCCAGCAATTCACTGGACAAGAGCAAGATAAGGTCAGGTTTCCGAATGGGTAGGATTCTTGACCGTATCACCCCATAGAAAGTGATGAGAAGGCCGTCTTGTGTGCATTGGCACGCCTTTCGCGCCGTCTTGTCTTTTAGGAACAATTATCGATTGGGGGCTTGCGATGATTTCTTCACGTCATTTTCTTCTCGGCGCGCTCGCGTGCACCAGCGTTTGGAGTGTCAACGCGGCGGCGGTCAGCACAGCGATTAACTGCGATACGCCGCAAGCGCGAGCGCAAGTTCTTCGCGCGCTCGCGAAGAAAGAGAATGTCCCAAAGGCATCGAACGGTTCGATCATTGGCGGGGACTTTTCGCTCCTGAACGACAATCCTGCAAACGTGCTGCAAGTGGGCCACGCGGGGGTCAGTCTCAAGCTGAAAAATCTCGACCGCAGCGCCGCGCTCGTTTCGATTCCAGTCAATGTCGGCGGTAGCGTGGAAGCAACGCTTGAGGTGCCCGAGAAAACAAAGGGCGCATTCGGAGTTTCGCTCTGCACTTACGCCCGCTCGTCAAAGATCGCGAGTTGGGCAGACGTCACCGACAAGACGCTCATCAACGTGACGCAGGTGTACGGAACCCGAAAGGACGGAAAGCCGGACTACCACGATCGATTCCTTCAAAACGGAAACACCCCCATCGCCAACCCGACCGCGACGGACCGAAAAATGCGCGGTCACATTTTTCGCGTGCAAGTGAATGACGCGGACGGTCCCGACCAGAGCCCCGAGCGCGTGGTCATGGTGTTCATTCAGCCCATCACGGCGGCCACATTCGCAGCCAAGGGGTACGTCATCCCTCCAGGTCAGGAAGGTTTCGTCACCGATCCGAAGAACAACTACTTGCCGCTCAAGATCACGCTCGCGCCCGTAGGCATGTACCTGCCCGACACAAACCTGAGCCAGGCCAGTCCCGTCGCCGGCGTCGCACCCGAGACCCCTAGCGTCGAGCTGCCGCCACCGTCGTCGAGCAACTGCCTCGACGACTTGCGCAAGCGAAGCGTCGCGTTCGACGAGGTGAAGACGAAGGTGAAGGGCGTGATCCAACCCGTCACACTCAAGGGACCGATCAACGGCGTCGAGTACGAGGGCAAGACGAACCTTTCGTGCGAGTTTGTGCGCGACGCGATGTGGGAGCTCGCGACGATCGCCAAGAAGTACGGCTACACGAAGATCGGCAACATTCCCACGTACTGCTATCGCTGCATGAACAACGGCAAGTCGCCAAGCAGCTACTTGAGTTGCCCGATCAAGAGCGAGCCGCCCTACCCTTGCACGCTCTCGAACCACTCGTTTGGTCGCGCACTCGACATCATGTCGCTCTATAAGGGCACCGAAAAATCGGTTCTGAAGACCGACTTTCAACGGTACGGATGGGACGACACGAAGATCAAGGCGTCAGCGAAGGCCGAGGTCGACGCGAAGATTAAGGCCGGAGATTTCGACGGCGCGCTCAAGGCAAACGGAGGCGTCAACGCTTTCGTGCCCGTCGCGATCAACTCGAGCAACTTCATCGGCAACGCAGGCGGCACGTGCCACCCATGGGTGAAGCCTCAACTCGCAGGCAAGAGCGTTGGCCTCTACGGCGTGTATTGCGACATTGCGAAGAGCAAGTTCTTCAAGACCTATCTCTCGCCCAATACCAACAAGGAACACGCCTACACCACCGAAACGCACTTTCACTTCGACGCGGGCGCTGGCGACGCAGCCGATGGCCTCGTGAAATAAGCGAAGTAAGCGAAGTAAGCGAACGTCATGGATTCGCTAGAATTGCCGCCACCGAAAATGGCGGCACCGTCCCGTCCGTCATCGCGAGATACGCCACTTGCAGGCTCTTATCGAACGTCGGTGTGAGGTGCACGAAATCGTCTAGGTAACCCTCTTCGCTTGCGTTGAGGGTCTTGCCGCTCGGCCACAGAAAAGTCACGTCACGGCCGGCAGAGCGGGCGTCCCAATCGGCGTAGTCGACCACGGAAGCGTCGCCTGATCGCGCACCGTTGGCATAAACCACACGCTTGGGACCAGGGAAAGGCAACTTGCTTGGCGTGACGGCACCCGTCTTATCGCTGGGAGTCCCGAAGTACATTTTGAAACGCGCGCCCCCAAGATGAAGCGGGCTTGGCGCTTGGGCATCGCTCATCAAGAGCGGGCAGTTCTTGCTGTCCTTCTGAAACTTCCAACCAGTACCGTCCCAAACGGCGTACGCCTGGTTGTGCGAATCGGTCGTGCAGCCCGTGGTCTGATCGATCGTGACCCACATGAATGTGCCGACTTCGCCGCGCCAACGCCAATCGTCAAGTGTCTTGACACCAATTTTGAATTGTCGAACGTTGGTCAGCGCAAGACCCCAGTCGCCCGTGTCGCCTGTGACACCAATGGCAAGCTTGGGTTCGCAACCACCACCCGTGCCGTAGTCGGCGGCGGTGCGGCAACGCGTTTCGGTGCCGCTATTGAAATCACGACCGACATAGCCGTCGACGGAGTCGACGTAGATGATGCGCGTCTTGCCGTCGGATCCGTTCGACTCGAAGTAGAGGCGGATTTTATCTCCAAGTGCCCCGCCAAGAGGAACGGCTTGACCTGTCGCCACTTCGTTGATCCATAGGGTCGCAGACGTCGGTTTCTCGACGCCAGAACTCCCCGCGAGAGAGTCAAATGCGATCAGCGTCGGCGCGTCGGTTGTCGCGACTTGCTTTGCAGGCCCAACCACCAACCCTTGCACGCCCGCTTGTGGACTCGGCTGCGGGCCATAATAAAGTTGCGTACGCCCCGCCTGCGCCACCGGTGCGCCTGCGCCATACGCGATCGCATGAATGCGGACGTTGCCATCGGAAACGATCTTGGTTGCCTTGTCCGTTCCGTCGCCCGTGGCTTGCAGGACCCAAGACTCGGCTGGCACGTCTGCCGTAACGGTCCCACCCGACGCTGCCGTAGGCGTTGCGCACGCGCTATCGGCGCACAGCAAGACGGTTGCAGTATAGGAAGTTGACGAGTTGAGGTCGGTGAGATCAAGCGTTTTGGCATCTTTAGCCGCGTTGAATGTCAGCGTGTCGCCGCCGCCGACCATTTGAATCCGAACGTGATCAACGCCAGAAGGCGGCGTCCAAGTCGCGCGTAGCGACGAAGACGAGAACGTACTCGTCGTGCCGATGGTCTTGCCCGCAATGGTCGACAGCGTAAGGCCCAAGGCACCGGGAGCTCCGGTATCTCCGACCGAACCGTCAAGAATCTGAACATCTGCGGCAGCGGAAGCGGACGCGTCGCCCGCCGCCGCGTCCGGGTTTGCATTCGCGCCATCGCAAGCGACAAAACTCGAAACCACACTAAGCGCAAGAACTTGTTTCCTCATCAACTGTCCACCTCACGCCAAAGAAAGCACAAAATTGGGCTAACCGACACGCGTTTGGGCAGCGCGACGATGCGTGAGACATGCGGGAAGCCCCACGCGTGTCCAGATCAAACGTCAGCCGATTTCGATCTCGTAGTCTTCGGTAACCGGATTCGCGAGCAGCGCGTCGGCCATCTTCGCAAGCTCTTCGTGCGCGCTCTCGACGCTCACACCCTCGGCCAATTCTAGCTCCACAACCTTACCCACACGCACGCCGCGCACGTGAGAGAAGCCCTGACGAGAGAGAGCGCGCGCGATGGCATCGCCTTGCGGATCGAGAACTTCACGCTTCAAACGAACGGTGACGATCGCCTTCATGATGCTCCTTCTTGTCGTTGCAACGCGCGCGCGATGCGCGACAGTGGCTCTTGCTGATTGGGCTCGAATGACGAACCGGTGATGCGCTCGTAGGCCGTAATGTAACGACGCGCGGCTTCGATGCGAACGTCGTCGGTCATCGCAGGCACGGGGCCGTCGCCTTGGTATCCGAGGCCCAGGAAGTAACGCCGGATGTAGTCCTTATCGAGCGCTTCGGGATCTTGGCCACCCGCGATCCGCGCAACGTAAGACGCCGCGTCCCAGTAACGTGACGAGTCGGGCGTATGCACTTCGTCGATCACGACGATGGTGCCGTCGGCTCGTCGGCCGAACTCGTATTTCGTGTCCACGAGCATGAGCCCACGCTCTGCCGCTAGCGCAGCGCCACGCGCAAATAGCTTGAGAGAGAGAGACGAGACAGCATCGAAGTCAGCGCGCGACATGTGCCCTCGCGCAACGAGTTCTTCGCCTGAAACGCTCTCGTCATGCGCACCCGCCGGCGCCTTTGTCGCGGGCGTTACGATCGGCGAAGGCAACGCTTGGTGCTTGGTCAAACCCTCTGGCAACGTGTGCCCGCAAAAAACGCGACTCCCTTTTTCGTAGTGCGTCCACAGACTTGTCGACGTGGTCCCCGTCGCATAGGCGCGCACGACGAACTCCGCTGCAAACGGCTCGCACTCGATGCACTCCATCACGTTGGGATCGGGCAGGCTGAGCACGTGGTTGGGGACAACGTCGGCCGTTTTTGAAAACCACCAATAGGCAAGTTGATTGAGTACTTGACCCTTAAACGGAATCGTTCCGAGAACGCGATCGAACGCACTCACACGGTCCGTCACCACAATGAGGCGCTTTCCGCTGCGCATGTAACAGTCACGCACCTTGCCTTCGTAACGAGCGCCGAGCGCTACGAAGTGTGACGCGTGAAGGGTGTGCGCGAGCGCCGAACGAAGCACGTCGTTACTCACCATGTGCGCGGGAACTAGCGCAGTGGAGGGAAGACGCCAATTCTTACCTGCGGAGACCCCTACACGATGCCAAATACAATTCGTTCGAGGCTCTCGCTCGCGGCCGCCCACGTCATGGTCTCGGTGTTGCGCGCGATACCGATGCGGCCCTCATAGTCCACGAGGATGATTCCCCCCTTGGCGCCCATTCGTTCACTAAGTTGACTAACAGCCATCTCGGCAGCGGCTTGCGGCAACATCCCGTCGCGAAGCCAGTCGGTGGCGGTCTTTGCAAGTGCGAGTTTGATGACCGCTTCTCCGTTGCCCGTGTTGGAACAGGCACCCGCAGCGTTGTCTGCGTAGGTGCCCGCGCCAATCAGCGGTGAGTCTCCTACGCGACCGGGATCTTTGCCCATCGTCCCGCCAGTGCTCGTCGCAGCCGCAACAACGCCATACACGTCACGCACAACGGCGCCCACCGTGCCACCGGCCCAACCTGCGGACGCGCGCCCTGACGTCACTTCGCTCAATTGCAGTCGCGCAGCCTCTGTCACCATGGTTGCTTCGGACGATGGTGAGAAGCCGTGTTCGCGCGCGAAGGCATCGGCACCCGCCGCCGCGTAGAGGACATGCCGTCCTTCGTGCAGCACGGCTCGCGCAATAGCAATCGGATGGGCATAGGGTGGCAGCGCGCACACGGCGCCCGCCGCAAGGTTGGTCCCCTCCATGATCGACGCGTCGAGCTCGAGGCGTCCATCGCGATTCAAGCTTCCACCCGTGCCTGCGTTAAACGCTGGGTTGTCTTCGAGCGATTCGACGGCCGCTTGCGCCGCATCGAGCGCGCTACCGCGACCACGAAGAATTTCGACCGCGATTTCAACCGCCCTTCGGCAACCGGCGACGTGGTCTTCACGTCGCTCGAACGGAACGGCGCCCGCGCCTCCGTGAACGGCGATCGCCCAACCTGCCCCCGCATGTCCCCACGATGTTTCGATGGCACCCATAGCGCTTGAAATACCCGATTCGCATTCAACTTGACGAAAGACGTTATTTGAGTGAATGCTCAATTATTAATGGCAAGGCCTGTCTCCATTCGCGACGAAGACCTCCTCGAGGCGGCACGTGCCGTTTTTCTCGAGAAGGGCGTGCGCGCCACAACGTCAGAAGTGGCGGCCCGCGCCGGAGTCTCCGAGGGCATTCTCTTCAAGCGCTTCGGTTCCAAGGAAGAACTCTTTCGTGCGGCCATGCACCTCGGCGAGATGCTCGAGAGCGTGATGCAACTTGCCACCGCGCCGCAGGCGGGCATGAGCATCGAAGCGTGGCTCGAAGTGCTTGGCCTTCGCATGATCGAGCTCTTTCGCGTCGTCGTTCCAGTCGCGTTGATGAGCTGGTCCAATCACGTAACAGGCGGCGAATTGCCTAAAGAATTTCAGTGCGCCGTGCCTCCGCCAGTGCGCGGCGTCCGCTTGCTCACCGCCGCGCTTGAGCGAGAAATGCGTGCCGGCCGCTTGCGGCGCACGAACGCCGAAATCGTCGCGCGCAATTTTCTTGGCTCGCTTTGGCACTTCGTCTTCCTCGATCATGTTTTGCGCGCGGGAGCACACTTGCCGATGCGCGAACACGAATACGTCAAAGGCTCGGTCGACTTCATGATGAACGGTCTCAAAACCGACGAAGCACGCAAGCGCGCAAGCGCGCAAAAGTCGGCGCACACACCTTCTCCACCAAGAGACGCTCTCAAGCGTCGTCCCCGAGGTAATTAATGCGTGAGTACTCACCTATTATGGTCGTGCTTCTCCTTGCGTCGACGCGTTCGTTTGCGCTCGAGCCGCTCAATCGGTATCTCGACTCGGCGAGCGGTAAGGCGTTCGAGAACCGAGAGGCCCAAGCGGTCGCGAGCCAACGCGAGGACGAAACCGACCGCGCGTGGCTTCGCTTGGCGCCCACGTTTACCGCCACGGCTTCTTACACGCGCAATCAATACGAGAGCGTGGCGCGCATTCCTGTTGGAGCCGAATTTCGCGAGGCCGTTATCGTACCCGCCGACCAACGTGATTTGTACTTATACTTGACTGTTCCACTCATTGACGTTTCGTCGTGGGAGCGCATCGGTTCTGCAAAGCGAGCCCGCGATGCCGCGCGTGCCCGAGAGAAGGCAACCGCAGTCGACGTCAAATTGCGCGTCGCATCTTCCTATTTCAACGTCGTTGGCGCTGAGGCCGTACAGTCCTCGGCAAAGCGCTCCCTCGAGGCCGCGGAGAAGAACCTCTCCTACGTCAAGTTGCGCAACGCCGCGGGGATGGCGCAAGAGCTCGACGTGCGGCGTGCGTCGGCCGAAGTTGAGCGCAATCGTCAACTCGTCACAGATGCCGAGCTGCAG
>JAHFDZ010000248.1 GCA_023248745.1 Myxococcales bacterium
AAGGGCGTCACGGTTGCCCTTCCGCTCGGAGTGCTCTGCGCAGTCACAGGGCCCAGTGGTTCAGGCAAGAGCACGCTCGTTCGCGACATTCTCTTTCGCGCCGCGGCGCGCGCTATTGGGCACTACCGAGTCGACATGCCCGGCGCTCACAGCGCGCTCACGGGCCTCGCCGGCATCAAATCGGTCACCCTGGTTGACCAATCTCCACTTGGCCGAACCGCTCGCGGCAATGCCGCAACCTATACGAAAGCTTGGGAGCGCATTCGAAGCCGCTTTGCCGAGGAACCCAAAGCGGTTTCCGCGAAGCTGAGCGCGTCGCATTTCTCCTTCAATGTCGACAAAGGTCGATGCGAAACGTGCGCCGGTGAGGGCTACGAAACGGTCGAGATGCAGTTTCTCGCGGACGTGATGCTCCTCTGCCCAGTCTGCCGCGGCAAGCGCTTCAAGCCCAGCGTGCTCGAGATTCACCACGAAGGCCGCACGATAGCGGACGTGCTCGAGATGACAGCGGCGGAAACACTTGACGCGTTCTCGCATTCTAGTGCGCGCGACTACGTTCTCGAGCGCGCACTGCAACCACTCGTGGACGTGGGGCTTGGCTACCTGCCTCTCGGGCAACCCCTTTCAACACTCTCCGGTGGAGAGGCGCAGCGCCTTAAGCTTGCGCGTGCTCTCGCCGACGATAAGAGGCAAAGCCTATTCGTCCTCGACGAACCATCCGCAGGGCTGCATGGCCTCGACGCGGCAAAGGTCGTCAATGCGCTTCATCGACTGGTGGATGAAGGCGCGAGTGTCATCATGATCGAACACGACATCGACATGATTCGAGAAGCCGATTGGGTTATCGACCTTGGCCCCGGCGGAGGACCCGACGGCGGTCGTCTCGTTGCTGAGGGAACGGTCGAAACAGTCGCACTTGCAACAACTCGAACAAGCGCCGCACTTCGAGGCGAAAATCTCGACGTCAATAAGTCAACATTATTGACAATACCCAATCCCGACGCCGCAATCTCGGTCGACGGTGCAAGCGAGCACAATCTCAAGCACGTATCGTGCAACATCCCGCACGAAACGCTCACGGTCATCACCGGACCCAGTGGGTCGGGCAAGTCGTCGCTCGCGTTCGATATCATCTATGCCGAAGGTCAACGCCGCTTCATCGAGACGCTAACCCCGTACGCGCGCCAATTTTTGCCCACGTTGCCGCGCCCGAATGTCGACCGCGTTTCCGGCGTGCCACCTAGCATCGCGCTCGAACAACGAACGTCTCGCGCTGGCGCAAATTCGACGGTCGCAACCGTCACTGAAGCCGCGCACTACTTGCGTTTGCTCTACGCGAAAGTTGGCGACGTCCACTGTCCAAAGTGCGATGGCTTGGTCAACTCCGTTGACGCTGACACGCTTTATCGCCGGCTGGTCGCATCGAGCGACGAGACTCGCAAGACCATTTACGCGCCCGCAGTGCGCGCACGCAAGGGCACGTATCTCGACCTCTTCACCCTCGCGACGCGCGCCGGAGTGAGAACTGCGCGCGTCGATGGTGCCCTCATCGCGATCGAACCTCCGCCGAAACTCGCAAAGGCAAAAGAGCACACGATCGACCTCATCGTTTTCTACGGCAAGCTCGCCGATCTCGATCGCAGCACATTCGATCGGTCACTCTTGTGGGGCAACGGAGCACTGTCTCTTGGCCAAAGCGCGCCTACGCGAAACGGCGATGCCGATACCGTGATCTCGACCTCACGTGCCTGCACCAAGTGCGGCACCGGCGTTGCTGAAATTGATCCGCGATGGTTCTCTTTCAACACCAAGCAGGGCCAGTGCGCAAAATGCGAAGGCTCGGGGATCAAAGGCGGTCCGGAAGCCGCGCTCGAAGGGGTCACCGCCGCCTGTCCTGCTTGCAAAGGAACGCGATTGGCACCTCTGCCACGAAGCGTTCGCTTGTTCGGGCAAACGTATCCATCGCTACTTGCGAAAAGCACGAGTGACGTCCTCGAAGAAGTCAAACAGTGGAACTTTGTCGACAGTATCGCCGTGATTGCGAAAGCACCCCACGCCGAACTCCTCCGGCGCCTCACGTTCATCGATCAGGTCGGCCTTGGATACCTCAGTCTTGATCGATCCGCTCACACCCTCTCAGGCGGTGAAATGCAGCGACTCAGGCTCTCGGCGCAACTTGGTGCAGGCCTCACAGGAGCGCTCTACGTACTCGACGAACCCACCATCGGGCTGCACCCACGAGACACCGATCGTTTGCTCTCGAACCTTCGCGCACTCGTCAAGACCGGCTCTACTGTGCTCGTCGTGGAGCACGACGCCGAAATGATCAAAGCTGCCGACTACGTGGTCGACCTCGGCCCTGGTGGTGGCAGAGACGGTGGGTCCATCATCGCATTCGGAAGCGGCAAGAGCGTCCTTGATAACCCCGAGTCGCCCACTGCCCGAGCTCTCGCACAAGGCCCAATCGACTCGCGACCAAAACGCCCAATGGCCGAATCAACCATCGAAATTGTCGGCGCGTCAGCCCACAATCTCAAAAACGTAACAATGAAAGTTCCAATAGGGCGCATGACGGTCGTCGCGGGTGTCAGCGGCTCCGGCAAGAGCACATTGGTCGGTCGCGTCTTCTATCCCGCCATTCGGCGCGCACTCAAACTCGTCGCACCAGAGCCTGGCCCCTTCAAGGCATTGCGCGGTGAGAAGAACATTCGACGTGCGCTGCTCGTTGACCAAGCGCCAATCGGACGTACACCTCGCTCGGTGCCCGCGACCTTTCTCGGCATCTTCGACGACATTCGCAAACTCTTTGCGTCAATGCCTGACGCGCAAACGCGAGGGTTTTCGCCGGCGCGTTTTTCGTTCAACACGCCAAAGGGTGGACGTTGTGTGGACTGCGAAGGACAAGGCGTCCGCATCAGCGAAATGGCTTTTTTGCCTGATGTCGTCACGCCCTGTGAAACGTGCCTCGGCGCGCGATTTGAGCCGCGAACACTCGAGGTGAAATACAAAGGGCTCAGCATTGGTGACATTTTGCGACTCACCGCAAGCGAAGCCGCAGACGTCTTTGAGAATCACCGAAAGATCGGACCTCCCCTTCGCACCATGACCGACCTTGGACTCGGCTACATTTCGATCGGGCAGGGCTCCAACACGCTCTCGGGCGGCGAGGCCCAACGACTCAAGCTCGCGGTCGAGTTGACGGCCGGTGTTGCGCATGAACCGACCGTCTATGTTCTTGACGAACCAACTACAGGCTTGCACCTCTCAGACGTTCGGCGCCTCGTGAGTGTACTCGAAGCGCTCGTCGCGCGTGGTGACACGCTCGTCATCGTTGAGCATCAGCCCGACGTCATTGCATCGGCCGACTGGGTGATTGAGCTTGGACCCGAGGCAGGCGCTGCGGGAGGTACGATCGTATTTGAGGGCCCACCAAGCGCGTTGCGAAAGGCGAAAACCGCAACTGGAAAGGTGCTCGCGAGAATGCCTATCGCAGCTTCGTCGGTATGACCGTGAATTGATATCGCTCGTCCGCGTCAACGAAACTCAGTCACGACTGTGGGCTTACCCATGGACGCGAGGGCCGATCCCTTCGCAAGCACGAATGGAGTCATGCTTGGGCGCAACACTACTTCGGCACAGGCGCTGGCGGAACCGTTTTCGCTGGCCTGTCGCGCAAACACTTGTCGAGCGCGGCCTGCGACGACTCCATTCCTTTCGGAACCAGCAAGTGACTTGTCATGACCGAGCGTCCAACGCGCGAACCGTCCATCCGAGTACCCGCGTAACTAAACCAGATGAGTGACGCAGGTCCGCGAAAATTTGCAAACGGAACGCCCCCACCCTTGCCGTCCCACCAGAAGCGCGAGTCGTGACTATTGTTTCTGTTGTCGCCGAGAACAAATGCTTCGCCGTTCGCAACGACGAATGGGCCTTGATCGCCTGTACCTTCGCCGGTGGCATTGAGCATGAAGTACGTCTCGCTACCCAAGTACTCGACGTAAAGATCGCCATCGCCATCCGGTCCTTTGTAAGCGCCAACAAGGCAGCTTGGCACTTGCCACCCGTTGAGCCACGGGTGACCTCCCTTTACTTCGATCGCGTCGCCAGGCAGACCGATCACCCGCTTGACGAAGTCCTTTTCGAGTTCTTCGGGATAGGCGAAAACGGCGACGTCGCCTCGCGATGGAGGGAAATTCTCCCAAATGCGAATCTGCGTGAACGGAATGGTTGGACCATACTTCAGCTTGTTGACGAAAATGTGATCGCCAATTTGAAGAGTAGGAACCATTGATCCGCTCGGGATCTTAAACAGCTCCCCCACCGAACCACGAAACAGCATGAGCACGATCGCGATCGGCAAGACGACCTCGAGAGTGGCGCGCAAATCTCCCTTTCGAAAGGGTCCATACACCCGTGCGAATACGACCTCGGCCTCACCCAATGTGAGCATGAGTCCCTCGACGCGAAATGGTTCTTCGGCAATCGCTCGACGAAGATTGGCGAACACATCGTCAACTTCATTTACTTCATGCTCTGAGACAACCTCCACGAGCTTTGCCCTTTTCTTCTGCAGATCGGCAAACTCTGCAAGCAGAGAGTGCGCGCGATCCAGTTCCGATGCCAATGCGAGAGGCACGTTGCCAAGCTTCGAGTGATACGCATAAGCAGCCAGCGGCAGACGATAGCGAACAAGCGAAAGAAGCGAGGTCACCACAAGGTAGAGCGCAATTGCGCACGGGATCGGCTGCTCGCGCAGCCATTGCGAAAGCAAATCGCCACCGTGCGGCACCGCAAGCGCAAATGCTCCACGCACGATGCTCATCGGTACGACGGCATACCGGAGTGCCCAGTACAGCAGGGCAAGTGAACAGCGCGCCATCACCGACACAACGAGTCCCTGTCGCGCCGCATCGTCAACATAATTTACTTTGGGGCGGGCGGATTCGTAACCGAAGGTCGTTCACGCATGCACTTGTCGAATGCTGGCCCAAGGCCATCCATGCCGTCAATGAGCCGCAGCTTGCTAGGCATCACGAAAGTTCCGATTCTTGACCAATCGACACGCGTCCCCGGAAAGCTGAACCAGATGAGTGAAGCCGGCCCGCGGAAGTTGGCAAAGGGAACGCCGCCGCCTTTGTTGTCGTACCAAAATCGCGAATCTTTACTGTTGTTGCGATTGTCGCCCATCACGAATGCTTCGCGCGTTGCGACGTAAAACGGACCTGTGTCCGGCGTATCGAGCGGAACGGTTTGCAGCGTGAAATAGGTCTGCTCGCCCAGGTACTCAACGAAGAGCGTGCCGTTGCGCCAACGCGACGTTGGATCATCGGGCGTACCGTCGTGCCAATATTTGTACTCGCCGACGACGCAGCTCGGGACTTCCCAACCGTTGATCCACGGGTGCCCATTTTTGACTTCAATCTTGTCGCCAGGCAGTCCGACGACTCGCTTGATGAAGTCTTTGTCCGGCTCTTCGGGATAGGCGAAGACCGCAACAGCGCCGCGTGCCGGGGGCATGCTTTCCCAGATGCGCTTTTGGGTCATGGGCAGCTGCGGACCATACTTTAACTTGTTGACGAAAATGTGATCGCCAACATGAAGCGTTGGAATCATCGACCCGCTGGGGATCTTGAACGGGTCGGCCAAGCAAGTACGGAGCAACAACGCGACGCCAAAGGCGAGCGCAAGCTGTTCGACAATTTCGCGTGCTTCGCCCTTGCGCCAGCGACCAAGAATCCGCGTGACGACGCCATCGGCTTTTCGAAGAGCTTCGGCGAGCTCTTTCTTTTGAAACGGCTCGCGGTACATCGCGTTGCGCAGTGCGCGAAGGGCATCGTCAAGTTGCTTGCGTTGTGCTTCGGACGTCTGCTTGGCATACGCTCGCGCGTTCTTATTGCGAATGTGGGCTGCCTCTTCGCAAAGCGCGCGTGCCCTTTCGAAATCGGGACGCGTTTCTGTTGAGACTCCGGTCGGAATTGGCAAATGCGCATGCGCCGCAAACGGAAGTTGATGACGCGCAAACCAAACGGCGAGCGTGAAGAGCGAGTAGAGGCCAATGGCCATCGGAATGGGCTGTTCGCGAAAGAGGCTCCGCACCCAACCGAAGGCACCTTCGGGTACTGAGCCAAGCTCCGGCATGAGGAACTTGAACGACAAATAAATCGCAACGCCAGGCACAATGCCAAACCACAGCGCCCAATACGCCATGCGAAGCACGCGCGACTGCTTGGGAAGCGCCACGTCAACATCAGGCTCAGGCACCGGCGACGAACTCACAGATTCGTCAGCTTCGTTGACGTCGTCGTCTTGCTCGGCATCCGTGGCCTTCTCGGTCGTGCTCATGGGTTAAGGCGCATCTCCAACCTGGACGGCGTAGTTCACCGTTGCGGCGCGATCGTCAAGTAAGTTGCCTGGTGGCATTGTCGGGCCGGCCGTCGCTGTGTTGTCGAACACGACGTAGTAGGTACCCACCTTGACCGGAACGGTGCGGCGATAGGGTCGCCCTTGAATGACAACGTCCGTAAGCGCACGAGCTGGCGGCATCGGCAATGGCGCAACAGAATCGATATAGGCGCGCATGGCAGGATCGGCCTCGTCGCGCGCATAAACGAACAGATCCACGGCCGGCGTTCCGTCGACCGTTGCGTTGAGGTAGATGGCTTGCCCAGAATCTCTCACGACGATCGGACCGATGAAGTCACGCTGATTTTGGTGGATGTCGACGCGCGCATTTTCGTACGTGCGCCTGCCTTCGGTCGAAACGCGAAACGGCTTCTGTGGATGTTGACCCACCGGAATGATGCCCAAGCCAAACTCGACGTCTTCGTTCGTTTGGCGAATCACCGTGAAGCCTTCTCCTAGCTTGCCCACGAAAAGCTGCCTGCCAAAGGTCTCCGCGACCGGATTCACCCAGCCCGAGAGAAAACCCCCACCCATGCTGCCCACTTCGAGCTGCTTGAGGCTGAACTGCGAACGCTCGACATTGCGGGTGGGGAAATACGCATAGATCGCGTCATCGGACGAGCAGCGGAAATCGGGTGAGTATTCGATGCGAGCGCCGGTCGTGAAGGTCAACTTCTTTGACACATTGGTCCACGCATATCCCTCGCCATCGAACTGGATGACGAGGCCACCGTTGGGCAGTTCTTGATGCACACAATTGCGGGGATAGAAGCGTCCGATGATCGGTGCGTCCTCGGCTAGCTTGAGCGGTGCGTTGCGCGAGAGCATCTCCTTGCATGTTTCGCTCGTACCGAAGCTCAAAAGCTGTCGGCGGAGCGTGAGGTTCTCTGGGTTGTTGATGCCCACCTGGCTGCAAACCGCACGCTGCTGACAGCTTGCACAACCCTGCCCGCCGCCGAGCGCCGCAAGCATGAATAGACTCGCGCGCCGCCAATTCTCGAAGCGTCTTGCCATACTTCTCGCAGCATACAGCGTAACTGCCACACGAGCGTGTTACTCTTCGACGAGGCCACGCGCCAAGGAGCTACTTGATGAAACACTGGCTTTCAGTCTCGGCAACCCTCCTCACGTTGGCATCCAGCACCAACGCGTTCGCGCAATATCCGCAGCCGACGCAGCCTTACCCGACGCAGCCGCAACCTTACGCTCCGGCGCCGCAACCCTACGGTCAGCCCACGCAGCCCTATCCGTACGGTCAGCCCACGCAGCCGGGATACAACCCGCAGCAATATCCGTACGGCTTGCCAGCGTCGCAGCAACCAAAGCAAACAACCCGAGGCGGAAGCGAGATGATCTATCTCCTTGGCACCAGTGCGGCCTACGGCATCGGCACGGGCGTTTGGATCGACGCACTCGCCGAAACGAAAGACCCAGGCATCGCCGTCGTTGCGCCGATTACGTTGGGTGCAGCCGTTCCCGTAGGTCTCTTCCTTTGGGACAACTACAGCAAGATGGGGCGCGGCGTTCCAAGCTCCATGGCCACTGGCATCTTGCTCGGCGCCCTCGAGGGCATGGGCGTCTCGGGCATGCAATCGTCACTGAGCAGCAACGGCTGGTCGTTCAAAGGTCACTCGACACTCGCGTTTCTCACGGCAACCGTGGGCGGCGTTGGCGGTTACTTTTTCGGCGACTACTACCGTCCCGACCCACGCAACCTCTCGTTCATCGCAAGCGGCTCGGGCATGGGTGCTGTCGCAGGCATGGCCTTCGGTGTCGGCGCAACGCCAAGGCGTGCCGATGCAACGCGCGCGCAAGCGTCGGACTACGCAGCGGTGGGTGGCTTCGTCGGCTTCAACACCGGCATGCTCGCAACCGGCGCACTCTCAATCGCTGGCGTAACGCCCTCGTATCAAACGCAAAAGTACATGTGGGTCGGCTTCGGCGCAGGCGCTGCGGTGACCTCTGTCGTCTACATTTTTTATCTCTTCGGCGATCGCCCCGAAGTCTGGCACGGCCTCATTGCAAACGGCCTCGGCGCCATTGCGGGCGCGGCGCTCGGCGGCATCATGTCGGCCGATCTCAAAGACGACGTGACGGGCAAAAAGACGTTCACGCCACCGTTCTACCTTGGCGCCGGGCCCGTACCTGGCGGCGGCGGGATGCTGAGCGCCTACGGAAGTTTTTGAACCCATCGGCGCATCCGCCGAAACCCGTACAAAACGAAAACGAGCGAACCTCTTCAGATCCGCTCGTTCAAAGGCTCCAGCTGAAGGAGCTCGAGGGGGGAAGGCATCCTCCCCCCTCTACGCTGACGGTTCAGTGCGCTGCTGGAGGCGTCTCGGAGGCAGGCGCCGCAGGAGCCGCGGCCGAAGCCGACGGATCCGTCGTGTTGCCGGGGGTTTCTGGTGGCTTGCTGTCGCCACATGCTACTGACGCGACACCGATAGCTGCCATTGCTGCAAGAAGTGCAACCAGGACCATATTCTTCATCGATTAATTCTCCTCGTATGCCTCGCGACGACGAGGCTGGGCCGTCACACTGGCGACCTTTGGTACTCGCTTATGCCTGAGCTCGACCTATGATGTCAATTCTGCGTTAGTCTCCGCAAGCATTCCGCATGCCGATTCTTCGATGGTACCCACCCCAGGG
>JAHFDZ010000448.1 GCA_023248745.1 Myxococcales bacterium
GCTGCTGCCGCACGGCGCATCGATCGGGCGGGGATATGGGCCTGCGCTTGTGACGAAAGAGCCGAGAGCGCTCGAATCGCTTCGTGGAAAACGCATCGGTGTGCCCGGCCTCACGACCACGGCATACTGGACGTTGCACCTCCTGTTTCCAGAGTTCGAACCTGTCGTGCTTCCGATCGTTCCGTTCTCTCGCGCGTTCGAAGCGGTTGAATCAGGTGAAGTGGATGCCGCTCTTTTGATTCACGAGGGCCGGCTCACTTTCGCGGACGCGGGTCTTCATATGGCGGCTGACCTTGGCGTTCTTTGGAGCGATGCGACCAATGGCATGCCACTGCCACTCGGCGGAAACGCGATCGCGCGTAAACTGGGGAGCAAGCACATTGAGGCGATTTCAAAGCTGTGTCGCGAGTCGATTGCCTACGCGCTTGACCATCGAGAAGAAGTGATGGCCGCACTGTTGGCCGAAGAGATGCGCACCGATCTTTCACTTTCGCGCGAGCGGCTCGATCGCTATTTGGCAATGTACGCAAACGAAGACACGCGCGCGATGGCGCCTGATGTGAGGGTCGCAATCGGCGAACTGTTTTCGCGGGCGAAGGCCGCGGGACTCGTCGAGAGCGAAGTCTCGTTGACGTTTGCGCCTTAGCGGGCGGGTGCCGCGTCTTCTTGCCTTCCGGCTCTTCATCGCTCTCGGCGCTGAAAAGCGGACGAGGTTACAGATTGTTGTAGATGAAGTGGCTGGTGGTTGGCTTCGCCACGACCGGCGTGAGTGCAAGAGCGTAGGCGTAATCCGTGAGCAGCGACGGATTGTCATGGACGTAGAGGTCTCCGCCGACGTAGTCGAGGCCCGGCATTGCGCATCGTGTGAGCATATTGTTTTCAGCGATTCTTAGGCTGCCGTCTACGCTTTGCACATTGTGCAACCCTTGCAGGCTCGTTAGCGAGCCGTTGTGCTCAACGTTGACGTGCCCCACCATCGACGTGAGCCCACTTAGCCCGACGAAGTTCGTCAGCCTGTCGTTGTAGCTGACACTCAAGGAATTGATGGTCGTAATTCCCTCAAGACCGGTGAGGCTTATCAGTGTGCCGTTGCCGTCAATCGTCACCGCTCCGATGTATGTGAGCCTGCCAAGACCAGAAAAGCTCGTCAGTGCGGGGTTGTCGCTAATCTTTAGGCCGCCAATCGCGCCGGTGATTGCCCCGAAGCCGGTGAGGTTCGTGAGCGACGTTCCGGTGATCTCAAGGGTTCCGCTGACCGATCGAAGGCCTTGGAAGATCCTCATGCTGGTGACTGCACTTCCCGAGATCGTGAGGTTCCCTGCGATGCTGCTGCACCCGGCTGCGGGCCACGCGGCGTTGTCCGATACAATGTAGTTGCCAGTGCAGGCGGAGAGCGCAGCACTGCTCTGCCCGACCGACTCATCCATAGCAGCGCCTTCGTTCGACCCGCACGCAACGCTTCCAAACACAACCGCAGCCAAACCCAAACGACCCACTTTTGCCCAAATATCCACGACGCAATCCCTTTGAAGAGTCCCGCAAACGTTGCGAGAGTTCATTGAGTCTGCATGGATCGTCCGGTTCGTCAGGACGGACGATCCGGCTCGTTGCCGGTTGTAACTCAGTCTGGGCGAAGCCAAGCGTGCGTTGTACGATTGAGCGGGTTGTTGACGTCACGGCGTGGACTCGCTGTAGATGAAACAACCGCGCAGTGTCGCCCCGCGTTTTCTTTGCGCCGGGCGCGCAAGACGCGGACTTTGCTAATTTTAGGGCGCCAAAGCGGCGCCGTCACTCACCGCGCTCACCAAGCGAATTGCTTTGACGCGCGCGCGGTACGCATATTCGTCACTCGATGAGATCTCTTTTCCACCCCATCGCGCGGCGAGATATTCCTCGGTGAGAAGCAGCACGTCTTGCGCGAGCGCCTGATTGACTGCGCCGACCTCTTCTGCGAATCGAAGGGGTGGTGTCGCGATAGATCGCACAAAGCCGAGGTGAGCGAGGGCCGCTTCGAGGTCGCGATAGAGCGCGACCGAGCGCTCGGCGTGGCGGCTGATTGACGATTCACCTTCGCCGCGCGCCTTGCCATGGCTACGCTTTCGCAGATAGCGAACGGCAGCACCAATTGCTATCGCGATTGCGATTGCGAACGCGATTTTCTTTAGCGGTGGGCGCTCAAGATCGGCCTGCCGAATGCCCGTCTTTTTTGCGATCGATCGAAATACGCTCGTTTGGAGACGCATGTCGTAACCAACGACGTAACGGTTCCAGCGCTGGGAAAGCGCGTCGATAAGATCAATCATGTAGCCGCGCATGCCCGTTGGCGAGGCCGTCGAAACAGTGCCTGCCGCTGGCGTTGGATCATAGGTTTGCCAAATACCTTGCGCACGCTCGTCGACGAGCAGCACCTCTACCCATGAGTGAGCGTCTCCTTGGCGAACGGCGTAAAACCGACCGAATCGATTGAAAATGCCACCGACAAGGCCTGTTACATTTCGGGTAGGCACACCGACGCTTCGTAAGAGCATCGCCATCGCGGTTGAGAAAAATTCACAATGACCTGCTCGCGACTCGAAGAGAAAATGGTCGAGTGGATCGGGCTTTCCGCCCGATGGCGACGCCAAACTGTAACTGTAGTTGTTGCGAAGATACGTTTCGACCGCTTTGGCTTTGCCCGCGGGTGTGGGCGCATTCGCGGTGAGCTCGACCGCGAGCTTGCGAAGACGTTCGGACAGCAGCGGTGGGAGCGTCAAGTATCGCGCTACGCGGTCGCTCGACGTGAAGTCAGCACGACA
>JAHFDZ010000449.1 GCA_023248745.1 Myxococcales bacterium
AAGTGCGCTGTTGCCTTTGGCCTGACCGTTGGTCTGGGTGCCGTAAGCGCAGCTTGTCTGACCCGTCCCGCAGCCTCGAACGATCCGTCACTGAAGACGAACTTCACAACGACCGTTCGCTCGCAGGTCGTCGACAAGGTCGACTTGCTGTTCTTGATCGACAACTCGCAATCGATGGGTGACAAGCAGAGCCTGCTTGCTGAAGCGGTTCCCGACTTGGTCAAGCGCCTTGTCACACCCTTGTGCATTGACGGATCGACGCGTCAGCCTGTCAAAGATGGCACGGGGCAACTCATCTACTCGTCAGGAGACACGTGCACGCAGGGTGTTCCTGAGTTTCCTGCAATCGTCGACCTTCATATCGGCATCGTGTCGTCCGCGCTCGGGACGCCAGGTTCTTCAAAGTGTCCAGACGCAACAGGCAACAACAACGATCACGCTCGCCTGCTCAATCGCAAGTCGGGCGGCGGTAATGTGGCCGAAGCTTCGCCAGATAATTTCCTCGCATGGTTTCCACCATCGCCAAAGAATCAAGGCAAGCCGAACCCAACGGTTACTCCTCTCTCCGATTCTTCAAAGCTCAAGTCGCTCTTTCAAGAGTTGGTTCGCGGGACGGGCGAAAATGGTTGCGGCTTCGAAGCGCAGCTCGAAAGCATGTACCGCTTTCTCATCGACCCGAGCCCTTACAACGAAGCCAAGGTCGAGGGTGGCGCCGTTCAGCTGCAAGGGACCGACAGTGTCATTCTTCAACAACGCGCGGCGTTTCTTCGAAAGGACTCGCTCGTTGCCATCATCATGCTGACCGACGAAAACGAATCGACGTACGATCCGTTGCAATTTTCGGGGTCGGCCTATCGTTTCGTGCAAACGCAGCAATACCGCGCGACGCCGGAGTGCGAGTCCACTCCGACTGCCGAGGCGTGCAAGTCTTGCTTCTTCGTGAGGGAGACCCCACAGGCATGCTCGGTTAACGGCTGGCCAGAGCAGGGTGGCGTTCCTCTTTACACCGAAGCAGAAGACCAAACGAACGTGCGCTTCTTCCAACCGAAGCGTCGGTTCGGCATCGATCCGCTGTATCCGATTCAACGCTACGTCGATGGTTTGAAGCGCACGAAGATCAATTCGGAGCGTTTCCTCACTGACAAGGGGGCCTATCATCCGTGCACCAACCCGCTCTACGCGGCGACGTTGCCGACGAGCGGAAACGAAGAGCTCTGCGACTTGCCGGTGGGTCCGCGTTCACCAGAGCTTGTCTTTCTCGCCGTCATCGGTGGCGTTCCGTACCAACTGCTGCAAGAGAACGGAAAGTTCCGCGACGATTTTACGCCAAGCCAGATCGAAGCCATCATCGGCAAGGATCCGCTCAACTACGACTTTACGGGCGCAGACCCTCACATGCTCGAGTCGATTACGCCTCGTGCCGGTTTGCCTGGTATTGGCGATTCAAACACGGCCGATCCGTACCACGGCCGCGATTGGGACACGGGCGGACAAGACCTTCAGTATGCGTGCACCTTCGAGCTTCCGAGCACGGCCAAAGTGCGCGATTGCGCGGCGGCTCCGGCTGGCACCTACTGCGACTGCGCGGCGGGTTCTAAGTCCCCGTTGTGCGACGGTACCATCCAGAAGCGCGGTAAGGCTTATCCGACGATTCGCGAATTCTCTGTCGTGAAAGATCTGCGTGGCCAAGGCATCCTCGCGTCGCTGTGTCCAAAGGAAGTGAAGGACGTCAACAACGAGGACTTTGGCTATCGCCCCGCGGTTCGAACAATCGTCAATAAACTTGCCCGTCAGTTGAATTCGCAATGTTTGCCACAGCCGCTTACGATTCAGTCGATTCCACAAAAAGACGGATCGACGCTCGACGGTGTGCGTTGCCTAATTCTCGAGACGTTACCCAACGTGGGTGACACCTGCGACTCGAGCCTCGGCCTCAGCAAGCCCGACGACGAAGTACTCAAGAAGTTCGTCGAGCTCGAAGTGGCTGCCTGGAAAGCAGGTGGTGCCGAAGGGAGCGGTCTTCCTAACCCGGCCACGCTCACGGTTTGCGAGCTCGTGCAGCTGAAGGCGAACGAGAACTGCCAGGCGACCGACGAAGGTAGTGCGGGCTGGTGCTACCTCACTGGAGTTGGCGACTGTGCGCAGTCGATTTTTCTTCCAAAGAAGCTGGCCAAAGATGTGAAAGTCTCGCTCCAGTGCGTTGAAGAACGTGGTGGCGTGCCAGCCACCGTTCCGAAGTAAGTCGCTTTCACTGCTACCAAATGTTGCCCCTAAGTTGCGGCGCACTTCCTCGAAGATGAGGAGCGCGCCGCACATGCTTAGAGGTCGAGTACAACCCACGCGAGCGAAATGAAGAAGACGATTCTTCTGATCGAAGACGAGCCACACATTGTGCTCGGATTGCGTGACGCCCTTGAATTTGAGGGGTTCGGAGTGCTTTCGGCCGATCGCGGCCGCGAAGGCGTTGCGGTTGCAAAGGCGCATCGCCCGGACGCCATTTTGCTCGACCTGATGCTCCCCGACATGAACGGCTACGCGGTGTGCGAAGAGTTGCGGCGCATCGACCCGTTCGTTCCCATCGTGATGTTAACTGCACGCTCGCAGGAGACCGATAAGATTCGTGGTCTCGATGCAGGCGCCGATGACTATGTAACGAAGCCGTTCAGCGTGAACGAGCTAATCGCCCGGCTGCGCGCGATCTTGCGGCGCGTGCAAAGGGTCACTTCAACGGGCGAGACGTTCCGCATCGGCGAAGCGCTTGTGCACTTCGGACGCCACCTTGTGCTTGTGGG
>JAHFDZ010000249.1 GCA_023248745.1 Myxococcales bacterium
CGTGGGCACGCCGCATCGACGCAAGAACGAAGGCCTCCGTCAGATTCGAAAACGACAGCAGCCGGGCACCAGCCGGAGCGAAGATTCGCTCTTTCCCGCAAGCCCACGAGCGCAGAGTTGAAACTGGCACCTGCACAATGTGCGCGGCTCGCGTCATCGTGTAGATGGGGACGTCTTCGATAGGGAGTGGCCGCGCCATGTACGTCGTGATCAAATAGCACGTGGGCCTGGAGTAGCGCCAAGATGAACGGTGAGCGCGCGAGGAGGCGGACAAGAATTCAAGATATGCCTCGCAAAGCTGTAGAATTCTTCTGGGTCGAGCAAGTCGCCGACCTTCTTTCACCCATCGCGAACGTGATGAGTCGCGCCGTCAGATTTGGAGGACGCGTCTTCGCGCTCGCCCCAACTTCGACATCGCGCTGCCTCTTGCCGCGACAACAGAAGAACAAGTAACGGCGGCGAATCAAGGCGCGATCGAAACACCCAGGTAGCCGTACGGCGTCGCGTCCAGCGGCTGTCCTTGCAAATACCCGCGCGACTTGTAGGCGAACTTGCCGGTGAGTCCGAGCTTGCCGAGAATCTTAACCGTGGCAAACCCTCCGACGTTGACGCCCCACTCGTCGGGCCTTGTGTAGAGGTTACGCTCCTCGAGTTGCAACGCGGGTTGCTTCCACACATCGACTTCGGCGCCGAGCGAAACGGACTTGTGTGGCTTCCATCCAAGAGCGCGAACGCCGGCTCCCGTGTACGAAGCAAGACCGCTGCTGCCGATGCGGCCGTAGGCGTCGACGACGACGTCGCCCTTTGTCAGAAAGAGATCGAGGTAGTGTTCAGCGCCGAACGGACTCAAGTTGAATCGCGGCGAGGGATAAAACGTCACCCCGTTAACGGATGGTAACGGCATCTTGCTTTCGCGTTTGCCATGGTAAATAAAGTTTACCAGTGTGCTGTAGAGGGAAAATACGAGCGTCGGATCGATGAGGTTCCAGAGGTATGCCGTCTGAAGATTTTTTGCGATGGTGACGCGTTGGTTTGGTCGCCAATGATTGAACTTGTCTTGTAGTGCATTCACGTATGAGTCGATGTCATCGCCAACCGCCCCACGCTGCCCTCTCAAGTCACGCGATACGAACGTTGTGACGTAGGTCACCTTCGAAATTGCGTAGACAAGAAGGTCCGAGTGTCGCGCCCACCCGCGTGCGTTCACCATCTCGGTGTTGATCCAATGCGCGGTCAAAAAGTTCGACTCGAGTCCGCCGAAGTGAAGTGCGATGTCTTGGTCGAGGTTTCGTGGGTCAGTGTTGTAAAACGCGACCCCAGACGTTTGTTGCTGCGGTGCCAAGAAAAGGGAATAGGGCAACGGCAGACCAAACACATAGGCAGGTTTCCCGCCGAATTCGCGCGCACGCGCGCCGTGTCCGAAGAGCTCGTGAGTAACGGTCGTTTCCATGTGCGCGAGGGGGCCATCGAGGAACCCAAACTGAAGCGTTCGACCGAGGATCCCAAGTGCCTTTCCAGAGGGTCGCGACTCGTCGAACTTTGTGATCGACGGAAGTAGTTCCTGATAGCGAAAAAGGAGCCTGCCCGCATTCAGTGTGGTTCGTGCGCCGGGTTCGATTCCAAAGTTCGGGTTAGCGACGAAGACTAGGTCTGGCCGCGGTGGATCGTCTGCACGCGCCGATGAAACGCACGTTGCAATGATGCAGGTTGCAAGGGCCGCGACTCTCATGGCTGACAACGGATCACGCGCCGTTTGATCGCGTCGGATGTGACGTAAATGTCGACGAACACATTCGTCGATGGGGCGTGAAGCAGGTGTTCACCTGCGCCGGTGCCAATGCCCTCGGCGCCTGCACCTGCATCTGCACCTGGGTCTGCCACGGAGGAGCCGCCAAGATCTAAGTCGCTTCCGCGCTTGTTGCCAGTGCGATCGACGAGGTCAAGGTACTCATGACCACCGGCAGAAAACACGACGGCATAGTGATCGGCCTGCGCGGCGACCGCGAGCACGGCGTCGCCTGTGGAGATGCGTTGAACCGGGATTGCCGGGCGGCCTTGGTTGTCGCTTCGTTGAAAGTAGAGATTGGGAGGCGCGCCGAGAAGGTCCGCGCCGACGTCGCTCGCGAACCAGGCCGTGACCGCCTCGTTGGTACTGGGATCCCATGCGAGGACTGCGCCTGGCGGTCGGGGTATCGGTCCCTCTTTCGGCGAAAGCGTAGCGTCGACGGACCACGCGTTGTTGGTCGCGAATACAAAGAGGTGACGTCCGGATGTGGCAAGTGCTGCACTTGCGGCGAACGCGAACCCGCCTGATTGCGAACCGGCGGGCGTGAGCACCGAAGCAAGCCACGGGACTGATCCTGATGCCGTTCGGCTTCCGTCGGCTGCGATTCTATCGAAGCGAACGATTGTAGCGGGCACCTCGCTCGTACCGCCGCCGAGCTTGGAGCCAACCGCGGTGTGGAGCAACGTGACGCCATCTTCGAAGGGCGTGCTCGAAGTCAACGTCGAGCAGTCGTCACAAGAGAGGCCGTCAAGTAGTTCACCTTCTTGACCGTTGTCGCTGACGAATTGGAGCTTCGTCGAGAGGTGTGTTGACGACGTTCCGTCGGCAAGCGTTTGCGTCGTCGCTTCGGTCCAATGAAGGATCGCGCCCCGCCCGGTCCACTCCGCTCCGATGTTGCGAGTGCTCCCTTTGCGAGCGTCGAGCGCAGCGGGAGATGCCACTGACTTCTGTTGCGTGATCGTCCCGTCTGCGCCGATGACAACGATTTCAAAGCCCTCAGGCATCTGCGACGCAACCGATCCCAATGCGGCCTGCTTGAATCGAAGCCAAGAGGCGATGACCGTTCCGTCAGGTCGCTTGACCAAGTGAGCGCGACTGAGGGCGCTCAAGTTCATAACAGTGCTGTCGCTTTCCAGCGCGCAAGGCGCGACATACTTCGCGCAGCCGGTCGAACCAGAGGTTGCCGAAAGGACGCACAAACTGAACGCAGTTGTTGTCGCGAGGAAAAGTCGCTGCATTCGGCTCGCAATCTACCTCGAATTGCGCGGTACGTCGTTTCGAACGCACGTTCACCGGTCGTTGGCGGTGCCTCAAGGGTGGGACGAACGTCCGTTCTCTGGGTAGGCAGCTGGCATCGGTTGTGATCTGGCGAACGATGAACCGAAGTGAGAGTCGCACGGGGTGTCCGTAGGCTCGGATTGCGATGCCTCATCGTTGGCTCGTCCAGACGAATCATGGCATCGGTGGGCACTCGTGCTTAGGGTTCAGCCGGGCCCCCCATCGCCCGTCGTTGCATCGGAACGATGTCGCTTCACTGCCGCCGCTGCAACAGGCGCGTCTGTACTCGCATGACTGGACGCTGGGCACATCGCACGGCGTGCCTTCTCTCGGCATGTGACGCGGACATTTGCCGGGCTCGTCAGGTGGGTCACACACTTCGATCAGGCGCTTTTCTGGGAGCCCGGCTCCTCCTTCGCACGGTCGGAGTTCAGGCATACGGAACTCGCAATGACAACCCGCGCGCGCGGCACACTTCGCTGGTGTCGATCCTTGAGTCGAGCGACCTTCGTGAATGGCGCGAGGCCCCTCCGCGCGATGGCACGCGAAGAGCAGCAACGAGTTATAGAAAGTTAATTGACCAATAATAAGTCGCGATCGCACGAGACAGTGTAACGCAGACGTTGCGGCGATCTTACACATGTTCGCCCTCAGACTCCCTCGCGCTCCATGTGGAACGCTTCGGCGTATGTCGGCAGGCGTGTGCGACGGGACTCGCCGGCTGGCGCTCAGGCTGCAAATCACCTGCGACCCTTCGGCGCCGATCGCAGAGTCTGCGCTCCTCGATAAGGTCCTCGAAGAATAGCAGCCCACTAATTTCACCGCGTGGTCGAGCTCCACAGCGCATCCTTCGGCGCAAGCCGCCTCCAGCGGTTCACTCACCCGCATCCGCCTAGCGTGTGGAACAGTTTCATCACTTGGGACAACGTTGCGAGGGGTTTCGGCGACGCAGTACATCGCGATCGTCGATCAGGCAAACGCGTCTGCGCTCATGAACGATCCATGGATCGTCACGCGCGACGAGATGCCTTAGGCGCCACCGATCACCTCGCCCGAACGCTGTCAACTGCTGGCGACGTCTACTGCATTTCGAACCCCCATCGCCTTGAGGCCAGCAAAACCCACAAGAACGACTAGCGTCGAAAACCTGAGAGCATCGCCGATCCCGCTGCGATGATGCGCGCTTCGGCCACTTTGCCGCTTGAAAAGTGCCCTCCAAGTTCGAGGCTTACCATTCCATGGACGAGTCCCCAAAACGCATCTGCAACTGCATCTGCGGGCGCCTTGGGCAACAGTCCACGATTCATGCAGCCGCGAACGGCTTGAAGAAGAATCTGAAAGGGGCGCGTGTCCCGCACCGGGACGCTTGAACGCGGCGTCGCTGCCACGGCAATGTAAAATTCGCGATTGTTGATGGCGAAGCTCCGGTAGGCGCGCGCGAGCCCGGCGAGACCAATCAAGGAGTCGCGATTCTCGACTTTCTCAAAGGCGTCTGCCAGTCGGTCGAGCCCGTCGCGCCATAGGGCATCGAGCAAGCCCTCGCGACCGCCGAACAACGTGTAGATGATGGTGGTTGAGGCAGAGACCTTACTGGCGAGCTCGCGAACGTTGAGTGCATTGGGGCCGTCCTCGCGAAGCAATTCACACGCCGCGCGGACGACCAAACGTTGTTGCTCGGCGCGAGCGCGTTGCGCAAGGTCTTCAATGCGCGCCGGTTGAGCTGAACGCAATGACGCTTTTCTCTTGCTCATGTCATTGCAATAACATTGTTACGTGTCAATAACAGTGTTTTACATCACTGACCTTACAGAACTTGAGCAAGAGGAAATGACGATGGGACTCATACAGACCTGGGGGACATCGGATGACGAGCGCAGTGCGCGATTTCCGATTGATGACTTCGTTGGACTCGAGGGTCACGCTGTGTGGCGTGGCATAGACATCGCTCGACCGGCTGAGGCTATTTGGCCATGGCTGGGCCAGCTTCGCCTTGCACCCTATAGCTATGATTGGCTCGACAATGGCTTTCACGCGAGCCCAAGACACCTACTTCCGGACTTGCCTCCAATTGCCGTCGGCGATCCGTTTATGGTTTGGCCGCGGGTCGTGCATCTTGTGCCGGCCGAAAGTCTAACGTTTCTTTGCCGCTCCTATCGCGATCTCGACAAGCGCTACGGAGGGCACAACTGGTTTGCGAATCTCGCGCAAAAGCCTGGCTACGTCGGATTCAATCTCGACTGGGTTGGCGGATCGTATCGACTCATTCGCATAAGCGCCGTGCACACGCGCGCCTTGGTGAAGTTGCGATGGAAGTGTCGCGACAACATTTTGAGTGGGCTGTCTCGGCGCGTCTTTGAGATCGCGGACTTCGTCATGATGCGAAGGCAACTTTTGAACATCAAAGGCCTTGCGGAGTCATACGGGCAATAAGTGCTCGCTGGTGCCAGTGGGCCACAACCAGCGGGAAGCTTGGGAAGCCCGTAAAATCGGCGTTGCACGAACCCCAACGAGGACGCGCCCGATCACGATGCCCGCAAGTCGAAGCGCGACCGTGAAGATGGAGTTTGGAAACGCTCACCCAGGCACTACTTGCAGCCGACGATGGCCCAGCGCGAGAGTCCACGCTCACTACGCTCCTCACTCACCCGCACCCGCCTTCGGCAGCAACACGCTGCCGACCCCCAGCGCGAGAACGCCGGCCAACATCGATGCCACAAGAACCGCAAGCTTCGAGGTGGTCAATGATGTTGACGACTCCGCAAACGCGAGGCCTCCGATGAAGACGGCCATCGTGAATCCGATGCCGGCCACGCATCCAACAACGAAGACTCCGCGCCAGTTGATTCCGTCTGGCAATGTGCAGAGTCGCATCTTCACGACGGCGAACGTCGCGAGGAGGATGCCCATCGGCTTCCCGAAGACCAAGCCAAGGATGACGCCAAGGGTGAGCGTGAGGTTTGCGCCACCCGGATGAGCACCATTGAGAGCCACGCCCGCGTTCGCAAGTGCGAAGAGCGGCATGATTCCGAACGCGACCCACGGATGAAGCGCGGCCTGAAGCCGGCCGATGGAACGTGTGGGTGTCAGAAGGCCGATGATGACACCAGCAATGGTCGGGTGAATCCCGGCACGAAGAAGACCAAACCAGAGAATGCTTCCGGGCAGGATGTACGCCACGGAATGTCGAACACCCGCCCGCTGAAACAAGAGGAGGCCCACTACGCCGCCTGTTGCGACGAGAAGCCATTCCGCCGATATCCCTCCGGAGTAGAAGAGCGCGATGACGATGATGGCGCCGACGTCGTCGATCACGGCGAGGGCTAAGAGAAGAATCCGAAGGGCAGGAGAAACACGCCGCCCAAGAAGTGTGAGGACACCCACCGCGAATGCAATGTCGGTGGCCATCGGAATGCCCCAGCCTCTGCGCAGTGGAGGCTCGCGGTTGAAAAGGAGATAGATGACCGCGGGCGCAACCATGCCTCCCAACGCCGCAGCGATGGGAAGAGCCGCTCGCTTCCAGTCGGAGAGTTCGCCTTCATGCGCTTCTCGACGAATCTCCAAACCCACCAAGAGAAAGAAGACGGTCATCAAGCCGTCGTTGATCCAAAAGTGTATCGATTCCTTGGAGGCGATTGCACCGAAGCCGATCGTGATCGGCGTGTGCCACAACCGCTCGTAAGACGCAGCCCACGGGGAGTTGGCCCAGAGCAGCGCAAGGATCGCAGTCGCAAGCAGAACGACACCGCTCGACGCTTCAACTTGGATGAAGCGTTTGAGGCGATCGCGGATTCCGGTTGCAAGCCGGTGGGCTGGCCGCCCCGCCTTGGGCGGATCAATGTTGGGCTGTTTCACGGCGCAGGTTCTCCCGATTGGCGGCCCGACCAATCCAAGAAACCTGTCGTGCTCGAAGGAGCCACGACACCCAAGAGGATGAGTATCACGGGAGCTCGGAGGCTCAACGCGGATTCGGGAAGCTGCGCCTGCGCGTTCGCGCTGCGACAATCAATCGATGTTCGGGTGAAAAGGCCAGCTGCTCGTTCCTTCCAAGCAAAACCAACGGCGGCCGATTTCGAATATCATGACCGGGGTATGGCGCAACCGACTGATCGAACCGTCACGGTCGCATTCGCTCGAGGCCTCGTTTTTGGCGCTGCAAGTCCTCGTGGGCTTCTCTGATCGGAGCGCATTTCACCGTGCGTTCACGCGTTGGGTCGGAGACACGCCTTGCAGATGGCGTACGGGGCAACGCACAAGCGCCGAGCAGAGTCACGCGTAGGTCCCGGCACGGCGGACTTTGGCGGAGCCATGTGCCTCATCAGTCCTTCCGACTGTGGCGCGTTGGGGCAAGCGCCTTTTGGCGGGGTGGAACAGGATCATCGGTGGCTTGTCCTGCACGCTCACGGAACACCCCCGGCGCAATCAATCTACCGGGCACAGTGGAGGGTTCAGTCCATGAAGCATCTCGTTCGTAACGTTCGCGCAGCACTCTTTGTTTCGGTTGCCCTTAGCGCCGCCGGTTTTGGTTGCTCATCCACAGCGGATGAAGAGCCCTCGAGCGAAGAGATCGGAAGAGCCGAAGAAGCGGCATCCGTTTCCGGCGTTGCGTGGGGCTTCACGCGCGTCACACACGACCTTGCATTCAAGAGCATCGTTTGTTCAAGCCCAGGTGGTGTCCCTGCTTGGACGGGCTTGCTCGCAGATGGATCAGGAACCGCTTCGGCTTGGAGCGACACCGGCTACGACGAGTATCGGCTCGACTTCTCAACGCTCACCTCGACACAGCGAACAAACTGGTCAAACGCGATTGCCGCAGGAACGGCTCGGATTCGTACCGGAACGCTTGAAGTCGCGGTCGCGCTTGGTGCCGCAACATCCGAACTTCAATACACAACGACGATCGAAAAGAACGGCTCAGTTGTGCAGACGTGCACTGGAAGCGCGGCGGCAGTAGGCCTGGGCGACTCAAACGTAACGCGCTTGTGCGAGTACACACCGACGAGCTACTCCGACACCGACGTGTATCTCGCGAAGTCGGTATCGATGGTCAAGGTGATTTGCTTAGCGGCGACCAGCTTCGACCAAGGCGGGGCACAGACCCGCCTCGTCTCGATGGCGGAAACGAATGGCTACACTGCGGCAATCTGGCGCCCGTAAGTTCTGTCCCTCGCGCGAGCGCTGATCAACTTGCACGCGCGCGCGCGCGCAATCGATGCGCAAGAAGTGGTCGCGCTTATCTTGGCGATCGATTGCCAGCACGCCTCCGTCTAGCTTGAACGTGGATCTCCAGCCGGAACGCCGCACGCGTGTTAACGCACCTTCGCGCACAGCCCCGCAGGCATCGAGCAACGGACGAACCGGGTAGCCGGTTGCCTCGTCTTGACAACCGCGGCTTGTCGCTCACGCTAACAAGACCGTCTAAAAAGGCGTGCGAGCTTGCTCGCGTTCATAACAAACCATGCCCCGCTTGGTGCTCCACACCGGCTTGTCGCGAGGGAAATACAGATGAATAGCTCCGCCGTTTGTTTTGTGGTCTCGGCCTGCGTTGCCGTCGGATGTTCGAGCGAGAGAGCGATGGATGCTTCGCAGTCGACCGAAAGCTCCGTCGCACCGCTTCAAATCGCATCGGTCAACTTGCTTGCCAATCCAGACTTTGCGCTCGGGCCGGCCGGATGGTCGCTCATGGGTGCGCCTCAAACATCAATTGTCACTGACACATACGGAAAGGCAATGAAGTTGACTGGGCGCGCACGCGTCAACGACGGCGTCCGGCAAGACATCCAGAGTGGGCTTGCCGCCGCAGGCAACGGTCAGCAGTACGTCACGCGCTTCAGGGTAAAGCTCACGCAACCTGCCAACGTGCGAGC
>JAHFDZ010000250.1 GCA_023248745.1 Myxococcales bacterium
CTGTGAGCGGAATTCTCGGGCTTACAACAGACCACTCCTGCGCTTGCGCTTCGGGATTGATCGCGCCATCCGCAAGGATTGGCCGTGTAGACGCGCGTTCATCGTCGTCGCCGGCGTCAATCGGGGGCAATGCGTGCTCTTCGATCTCGTCTGCATCGATCGAAGGCCCTTCTTCACCCGCATCGTCAGCCGACGCGGTGTCGAGATGGGCCAACTCGACTTCTTCGGCCGCGCCAAAAGGAGCGTCGTCGCGGGAAAATGCCTCGTCAAAAACCAGCAAATCTCCCGCGAAATCGCCCGGCATTGGTTCGGCATCGCGGTCGGCGGAAACGGGTCCTTCTTCAAACTTCATCTCGGCCGCTTCGTCACCGAGAACGGCGTCATCGAGCGAAATCTCGTCGCTTAAATCGAGTCCCTCGAGATCGAGCGCGGATGTTTCGATTTCATCGGGTTCGAGGGGCGGTAACTCGTCGACGATCTCTTCGTCCAGGTTGTGCACACGAACAATGTAGTCCGTCGCAAGTCTGCCGGGCGCGGAAATGCTTCGCACGCGCACGCGCTCCGCGTAGGCTGCGCCTCTCCGATGCGCCTCCTGATCTTATCGCGCAACGTCACGCTCTACTCGACCAGCCGGCTCGTGTTGGCTGCGCGCGCTCGGGGGCATGAAGTTACGGTGGCTGACCCCCTCGACATGCGCATTGTGGTGTCAAAGGGACGTCCTTCGATGTTTCTTGGTGCGCGTGCCGTTGAGCATTTTGACCTCGTCATCCCGCGAATCGGAGCCTCAATCACCAACTACGGTTTGGCCGTTGTGCGGCAGTTCGACATGATGGGCGTACCCGTCCTCAACACCGCCGTCGCCATCGCTCGGTCACGCGACAAACTGCGTGCGATGCAACTGCTCACGAAGAAGGACCTCGATGTGCCTGTAACGGTCTGCGCGCGATCGCCCGACTCCGTCGAACAAGCACTCGCCGTCGTCGGCGGGACGCCCGTCATCGTCAAGCTTCAACAAGGTGCACAAGGCATCGGCACGATGATCGCTGAGACGCCCCAAGCTGTGACGTCACTTCTCGAAACGCTTTGGGCGATGGGCCAAGACATCTTCTTGCAAGAGTACATCGCAGAGTCAAAAGGTCGCGATTTTAGGGCAATCGTCGTCGGCGGTCGTGTCGTTGCCGCCATGCGTAGACAAGCGCGGCGCGGCGAGTTTCGATCCAACCTCCATCGTGGTGGAATCGGCATCGAAGCTGCGCTCGATCCTCGCTATGTGCGTGCCGCCGTTCAAGCCTCGAAAGTGATGGGACTCGAAGTCGCCGGCGTCGACATTCTCGAATCGCGAATCGGTCCAAAGATTCTTGAGATCAACAGCTCACCCGGACTCGAAGGCATCGAGCGCGCAACAGGACGCGATGTCGCTGGCGCTATTGTCGCCCACGCTGAGCGGTACGTGCTTCGCCGCACGAGCACCAGTAAGCGACGCGATGTGGTGATTGAAGAGGAGCGGCGCCCTCGCCGTTTGAAGCCTGAAGTGTTCACTCCCGCGAAGCGGCGCATTTCATAACTTTCAATGTTACAAATAGAGCGAAACGACAACGTTGAGATTTGGACAATCGCCAGACTCGAAGCCCGCAACGCACTCAATGCGCAGATGATGCAAGCGCTTCAGGAAGCGATCTTGCGAGCCGCTCACGACAAGCAATTGCGCGCGATCGTGCTCACCGGAGAAGGCGATTGCTTCGTCGCGGGCGGCGACCTTCGCGAACTCCGGCACTTCACACTGCCCGAAGACGCGGCGACGCTCGCCGACAGCGGCAGGCGTATTTGCGAAGGTCTCGAGCAGTTGCCGATGCCAGTTATCGCCGCGATCAGCGGACCGGCGTTCGGAGGTGGAGCCGAGCTTGCAACCGCATGCGACATTCGCGTCGCCGACGAACGGGCCCGCATTTGCTTCAAGCAAGGACGCCTCGGCGTGACCACCGCTTGGGGCACCTTTCCTAAACTATGCTCGCTCGTCGGACCATCGCGTGCGGCCTACATGCTGTACACCGGCCACGAAGTTAGCGCGCAATCCGCCTTTGCGTTCGGCATGGTCGATACGGTCGTCGAAACCGGCAACGCAGTTGTCACTGCTCTCGCATGGGCGCTCGACATCGCAGGCGCTGCGCCGCTCGCGATTGCAGAGATGAAGGCGCTCTTTCGCGATCAGGCGTTCGCCTATGCAGAACTCCGTGCCCGCGAGCGCGAGCGATTCATTCGGACCTGGTCGAGCGACGATCATCGCGAGGCGATCGAAGCCTATTTTGAGCGTCGTGCTCCCGTATGGCGAGGACGGTAAGAGGCGCGAAAAATCGAGCCCACCGTCGCGAGGGGGGACGACGGTGGGCTCGGGCCGGTGGTCAGCGGTGCGGCGCCAACCACAGGCAAGTCTGTACGATTCGGGTCAGCGATTCGGCTGCGGCGTCACGCGCAACCAGGGGCGCACCGCCTTGAACCCCTTGGGGAATTTCTCTGCCAGAACGACGGGGTCCTGGAGCGCGGGGATGATCACAACGTCGTCACCATCACGCCAATTGGCAGGTGTCGCAACGGAGTGCTTGTCAGTGAGCTGAAGCGAATCGATCAAGCGCAAGATCTCCCCAAAGTCGCGACCTGTGCTTGCAGGATAAGTGATCGTTGCGCGTACCTTTTTGTTCGGATCGATCACGAAGACCGAACGGACTGTGAAGCTGTCGTTCGCCTTGGGATGGATCATTCCGTAAAGTTCAGAAACTTTACGATTCCCGTCAGCGAGGATTGGGTACTCAATTTTCACCGCTTGCGTTTCTTCGATGTCGCCGATCCACTTCTTGTGCGAGTCGACGTCGTCAACGCTGAGCGCGATCACTTTCACGGCGCGCTTTGCAAACTCTGAAAGAAGCTTCGCAACGGTGCCCAGCTCCGTCGTACAGACGGGCGTGAAGTCCTTGGGGTGCGAAAACAGAACCACCCAGCTACTGCCCGCCCATTCGTGAAAGCGAACGTTGCCGTGGGTCGAAGTCTGCTCAAAATCGGGAGCGATGTCGCCAATCTGTAGTGCCATGCCTGCCTCCTACGAGAGAAAATATCGACGCCGGCACGGGGGCACGAATCGGGGAGAGAAACAGGGGGGAGTGAACAGTGCCCGTCACGTACCAGCGTCAATCAGGACAATAACACCGCGTTTCTGTTAAACAAGACCCGCGTTCGTTTAAACGGACATCCCGTATGAACTTGTCATCAACGGCCGTATGCAACCCAGTCGTCCGCCAACTTAGAATCCACGAACACCCTCACTTGCGTGAAGGTCTGATGGCGCGTGAGCTTCATGCATTGGCGCGCGGAATCAACGCCCCAGCGAAGAACAGCAACTTGAAACGCGATGCGATGCTCAAGTTGGCGAGCATCATCGGCGTGACCGTGCCGAGCCGATTCGCGTGCGAGGCCTGTGAGCTGGTAAGCAATGCGGTGCGCGCGGGATGTTTGCCGATCTGGCGCACGCAGGCATTCAATCACGCGGTTGTTTTCGTTAGAGGCAACCGCTTGATTGCGGAGACGTTCGACTTCGTTGCGAGCGGCGTCGGTCTCATTGATGAATTCGTCGAGGTGCCGAAATAGTAAGGGCTCTATTTGCGATTGCCCTCCACCTTGGTTCGCAGACGATTCGACGAAGGTCGACGCCGCTCGCGACGGCTCAGCATGAGCAGATGCGGTGAGAAAGTGTAGTGCGGCCACTGCCGTTCCATAGCGTTTCATGGGGTCAGCACATCTGTGGCGCTGACCCCACCTTCCATTCAAAAGCCTAATAGGGGGACGCCGCTTTCGGAGTCGGATCTCCCGCTCGAGCTCGGTCCAATTCTTCGAGAAAAAGCTCAATTTCGCTGTCGCTTGTGAAGAAATGCGGACTAACGCGCATGCCGCACCGAGGACGATAATCGTGAAAGAACCGGCGCTCACAGAGCGCACGCGACACCTGCTCGGCTCCGTCGAAATCGAAGCACATCGTCCCTCCGCGCTCGCTGCTGTCGCTCGGCGTGTTCACTTTGAAGCCACGCTTTTCAACGAACTCACGTAGTAAACTTGTTTGACGAAGTGACTTCTTGCGAATCGATTCCACACCGACCTTCGCAATCGTCTCCCACCCGGCGCGCGCTGTGTAGATCGCCGGAATTGGCATCGTTCCACCGATCATGCGCCACACATCGTCGGCGTACTCCATTGGCCCCATGTCGAACGCGAACGGCGCCTTGTGCGAGAACCAACCATTGTTCATCGGTTGGAGCTTCGGAAGAAGATCCGGACGCACGTAAAGGTATGCAGCACCCGGCCCTCCGCACGCCCACTTCACTGAACCACCGCATGCCATGTCGCAGCCCCACGCTTCGAGTTCAAGCGGAACAGTCGCGGCAGACTGGTAGCAATCGAGGAGCACCATCGCGCCTTTGCTATGAGCGTGATCGATCACACGTTTTGCGTCGTAGAGACCGCTCGATCGAAAGAGAACGTGACTGATCGGAACGAGCAACGTGCGTTCGTCAATTGCGTTGAGTAACGCTTCGATGGGCGGACGAATCCCGTCCGCGGACGGAACCACCACAACTTCCGCCCCACGCCGCGCTTGCTCGCGCCACACATAGTGAACCGTCGAGAAGTTGAGCTCGTCGTAGACAATTTTGTTTCGGTTCCCAAACGGACCACCTGGCTTGAAGTCGAAGCACGACGCGACAACCGCCTGCACGATCGACACGTTCGGAAGCATTGCGATCGTGCCTGGCTGTACCCCGATCACGCGCGCAATAACGTCGGCGAGATCGCGTACTGCTGGTAGCCACTTCGCCCACGCGTTGATCGAATCGTTCTCCCACTCGTCGAGAAACGTCTCTGCGTGAGCCCGGGCGGCCCGAGGCACGGGACCCAGCGAGTGGCTAATGAGATGCACTCCTTTGGTCAGCGTGGGAAATTCGCTTCGTAGCGCAAGGAGGGCTTCTTCGCTCATGGTAGGGAGGTTCTCGCCCCTTCGGTACGCGTTGGCAAGAGCGGTATCCCTCTGGCTGAAAGTTCCTCTACGATCGACAGATGCAACCGCACGCAAGTCGCGTTCTTGAGGTGGATTCGCCGGGATATTTTGGGCGCTTTGGTGGCCGATTTGTCGCCGAAACGCTAATCGCACCGCTCGACGAACTCGTGCTCGCAATGGTCAACATTGTTGACACACATGCGTTTCAGGCCGAATGGCGATCGCTCCTTTTGCACTACGTCGGACGGCCCACCCCGCTGACAGAAACGGCGCGACTTGCGAAGGCGATCGATCCATCGGGAAAATCTCTCTCTCGGCTCTTCTTAAAACGCGAAGATCTGTGCCACACGGGTGCACACAAAATTAATAACGCTCTCGGTCAAGTGCTCCTCGCCACGAAGATGGGCAAGACGCGCATCGTCGCCGAAACAGGAGCGGGTCAGCACGGCGTAGCCACCGCAACGGCCTGTGCAATGCTTGGGCTGCCCTGCATTGTGTACATGGGCGAAGAAGACGTTGGGCGGCAAGCGCCGAACGTGGGTCGCATGAAGCTCCTCGGCGCCGAAGTGAGATCGGTAACGGCTGGTTCGCGCACGCTCAAAGATGCGATGAACGAGGCGATTCGTGACTGGGTGAGTAATGTTGCGACGACACACTATTGCATCGGTAGCGCCGCCGGTCCTCATCCCTACCCCGAGCTCGTCGCGCGTTTTCAATCCGTCATCGGCGACGAAGCGAAGCTTCAGAGCGAGACTCAGCTGGGTAACCTCCCTGACGCCTTGATCGCATGTGTAGGCGGCGGCTCGAACGCGATCGGCTTATTTCGTACCTTTCTTAGTTACGAATCGATCGCCATCTTTGGCGTTGAAGCATCGGGGCAAGGAATCGAAACAAATCATCACGCAGCGACCCTCACGAAAGGACGCATTGGCGTTCTCCATGGCTCCAAAAGTTACGTGCTGTGCGATGAACAAGGACAGATCACGGAAGCGCACTCGATCAGCGCAGGACTCGACTATCCAGGCGTCGGCCCTGAGCACGCGGCGCTCAAAGAATCGAAGCGTGTCACCTATCTTTCCACAACGGATGACGAAGCGCTGGCGGCTGTCTCCCAAGCCGCGCGCAGTGAGGGAATTATCCTTGCCCTCGAGACAGCCCATGCCTTTGCGCGTATTGGTGACGTCGCGCGGAGCTGCGCAAGTGAACGCGGAAGAGCCGTGAATGTCCTCGTGTCGTGTTCAGGCCGAGGAGACAAAGACCTCACGACGCTGCTCTCGAGGCTTCTTCCATGAGCGCGCGCCGCATTGTCAACATTCTTAACAAACCACGCAAGACGCTCATCGCGTACCTCTGCGTGGGCGACCCTCATCCGAGCGAAACTTTGGCGCTTGCAAAGGCCGCCATTGCGGGTGGAGCCGACATACTCGAGCTCGGCGTTCCCTTTAGTGATCCGTCCGCGGACGGTAAGGCGATTGTACGCGCAAGTGAACGCGCCCTTGCCCATGGCACAAACGTCGACACAGCGCTCGGGATCGCAAAGCAGCTCCGCAGCGAGAGCGCCGTCCCGATCGTGATCTTTGGCTACTACAATCCGCTGCTCGTCTATGGCGAAGAACGATTCGTCAAGAATGCGAACGACGCTGGCGTAGACGCCATTCTGTGCGTGGACTTGCCCTTCGACGAACCGGCAAATCTTCGAGAATCAGCGCGCGAGGCCGGCATCAGCATGGTGCCCCTTGTTGCCCCGACAACCACCGACGCGCGCCTCGACGCTCTGAAGAGGCACGCGGAATCACAATTGGTCGACTTCGTTTACTACGTGTCGGTAGCGGGCGTCACCGGTGCGGCATCCATTGACGCCGTGGCCGCAAGCGCGCGTGCGCGGCAAGTACTCAAGATACTTGACATTCCTACCGTCGTTGGATTTGGCGTCGACTCCGCCGAAAAGGCGCGCGCCGCGGCCAATGGTGTAAGCGGCGTTGTCGTAGGCTCGGCATTGGTAACCGCAATTGAAGGCGCCCCAGACGCGAAAGCCCGCATCCTTGCGGCGGAAAAGCTTGTATCCTCCCTTCGTCACGGACTAGACGCCTGAATCTGCCATGTTGATGCTGTGCCTCTCAGATGTTCAGGGCAACCTCGATGCCCTTCGCGCGGTGCTCGCCACCGCGGAGCGGCGTAGTTTTCAAAAATTGATCGTTGCCGGTGACATCGTCTTTCCCGGATCGTCGCCACTCGAAACGTGGCGCCGTCTGACGGCGTCAGGCGCCGTGCTCATTCAAGGGCTTGGCGATAAGGCACTCGCAATGCTCGAACCGAGCAATATTACGGCCGTGACGGCGCACGAGCGCGAACGCCTCGCTCAATTCAAGCGAACACACGACGAGCTTGGCGACCTGATTCTCGAACGGCTCCGGCGTCTTCCGTCCGAAGTGCGCATTCCACTCGAAGACGGCAGAGAGCTGCTCGTCTGTCACGGTTCGCCGCTTGATCCATCAGAAGCCATGACGTTCGACATGAGCGACGAAGAGATCAACGCACTTATTGGAGACGATCCTGCGGACGTCATCGTCTGCGGCATGAGCCACGTTCCTTTCGACCGGATGATCGGCGAGGTGCGCGTCATTAACGTAGGGAGCGTCGGTGACGCACCCGACGGGCGCGCTTCACTCGATTTGCCGCCTCAAGTTGCCCATGCCACCTGGATTGAGAGCACCGCGGCGGGCGTGACAGTTGATCAAGTAACTGTACCATTGACGCCTCCTTCGGTGCCGCCAAGCGCCGCACCGACCATCGAAAAGTAGACGCGAACAAACGCGCCTCTATACGATCGACGTGTGAGCGATTCTAACGGTGGCCCGCGTCCTGGTTTACGTAAGGCTTATCCGCAACCGCTCGTCCGAACGCGAACGCGGACACTCGTTCGAACAGAAGACGTTGACTGGCGCACGCTCTTCGAAACCGCCGACGTGGTGAGCGAAGGCGAGCCCGACGGCAAGGTGTGGTTTGGCACCACCAGCATCGTCTTAAATCTTTCCACAACTTCTCCACCGTGGCGCGCATTCATCAGTGCACTTGCAGAGCGAGATCTGCATTTACGCGTCCGGGCGTTGCGCGAAGCGCGTCGTGAAGCACAGACACGTTCACCTTCACCACTCGAGACGGTGCGCGCTGAACTCACCTTCGTGAAGGAGGACGCCGCGATCAGGATTGACGTCGACGTTGAAGCACCGTTCAAAGGAAAGACGCTCAGTCGTTCTGGCTGACGTCCCTATCGCCATGGCAAGCACGAGTGATCGACGAGGCGGCTCTGACTCCGTAAGGAGCGATGAGCGTGGACGCATAATTCACGTTGCCTTCGGGCCGGGTGGTGGACGCATTCCCGCGTCACTCGCCGAAGCAGACGTGAGCGTGGGCAGCGAAACTGCATCGAGCCACGCGGAGGTTCCCACTCGCGAGAACGAGCCGCTCACAGACGTGTTCTCGCGTCGCGAAGTTGCGCGTTTGCTGCACGTGACCGAGTCACGCTTGCGCTGGCTCGACCAGCAAAAAATTGTATCTCCATCGGCCACAAAAGGAACGAAGCGCGCCTACACGTTTCAAGACTTGATTGCGTTGCGCGCAACGCGTGAACTACTTGCGCGTGACGTTAAGCCTCGCGATGTCGCTCGTGCGATCGGCGCGCTTCGATACACATTGCCGCGCGTCACCAAGCCACTTCACGAACTTCGCATCGTAAGCGACGGCCGCAAAATTGTAGTGCGCAGCAGCGACGGCAACTTCGAGCCTGTCACGGGGCAAATGCTCCTCGATTTCGAAGTCGGCGCTCTCAAGGAAGATGTCCTGCGCGTACTGCGTC
>JAHFDZ010000251.1 GCA_023248745.1 Myxococcales bacterium
GCACCGCATCCATCGGCTTGCGAAGATCGCCGCCCGCAACCGCACGAAGGCGTCCTTTCGATTCGTCGACCTGAGCCGCGACTTCGTCGTTCGAAATGATAACGCCCCAAGGCGCGTACCAGGCCGTTGTAATCGCGACCTCAACACGCGCAGCCTCAAGTGCACTCAGCGTAAATTCGAGCGGCACCGAATCCGGAATCGTCTCGAGCTTCATCCAGCGCAAGATGCTCTCGAACATGGGTTGGCGCATGAAGCGTGGTGTCGGATGCTGAATCCAAGCATCGACGATTGGATAGTCGGGAAGAGACATTAGAAAGGAAACGATGCCCGTACTCGCTTCCGTTCGCAACTATGCCGCGCCGAAGAACGCCAGCACCTCGCGCACAACAGGCTCGGGTGTGTCGACATGCGCAAAGTGCGACGTGTTCGAAAGCCACGACAGCTTCGCCGAAGGGATGAGGGCTTTGAACGTGTCGCCGTTCTTCGGATTGACCAACGGATCGCGATCGGAATAGAGAAGAAGTAGCGGCATCGGAAACGGCACATTGGCATCTCGCCTCGCCGCAAGGGCCGCGACGAAATTGGTCATCTCAGAGTTGCTCAAGGCTTCGCGCATGTAGCGCGTGAATGCGAGTACACCTTCTCGGGTGCTGAGCGGCATCGCATACTCCTCGAGCTCTTCGTACGACTTTAGCGTTTCGTCAAAGTAGTGAACGTTTCGCCAAACCCACGCCTTTGGATCGCGATGCACCATCCAACGCAGAAGCGCTTCGCCTGCGCGCGTGCTGAGAGCGGCTCCGAGCGCGGCGTATCGTGGATGCGGCACGCCCGGTGAGTGAATGTTCACAAGCTTGCGAAAGAGGTCTGGATAGCTCAGCGCTGCTTGCATGCAGAGGTAGCCACCCATCGAATTGCCAATCGCATCACACCCGACGATGCCAAGCGCTTCGCACACCTCGTGGATAAGAGTTGCGAGCGATTGCGCCGAGAATGCGACGTCCGGTCCCTCGCTGCGACCCGCGCCGGGCAGATCGATCATGTACAGAGTGTAGTGCGCACCGAGTGCATCCAGAACGTAGCGCCACGAATAGCTAGCCGTCATGAGCCCGTGCACAAGCAGAAGCGGAGGCCCAGAGCCGTAGATCCGCACGTGACAACTCAGGCGCCCGAAGGAACGGCTATCGATCGCAATGTCGCGGGAGGTTGTTCGACCCCACGAATGGGCCACGCGAGGAACCGTCGGAAGCTCAGCGAGCGGAACACGCTTGAAGGGTTTGGGCATAGGTTGGTGATATCAAGGCAGCGAACCACGTCCAGTCACGAAGCGCATCCACATCGTCAACTTTGTTGCCTATGTGCACGTTACGCCGACAGCAAGCGGTACGCCTCGTTTATTTCACGCATGCGTTTGCTCAATCGATCGCGCTCAGCATCCGACGCGTTCGTCGCAAGGTCTGGATGGATCGTGCGCACCAATTGGCGATACGCACGGCGCGCCTCGTCGAGCGAAGAATCAGAATCGAGCCCGAGTACCCGCATCGCATTCGCGCGCGCGGGGTTGCACGAAGGTTTCGCAACTTCGCGCGCGCGCTTGCGGCCTTGAAGAAACTCACAGGTCCCCATCGGCTCTTCTGGTTCGGCCCCTCTCGGCAACGGCGCGCGCAACCTAAATGTAACTGTTGCGTCTACAATTCGGTCGAGCCTCGACAGCCGGTCGAGCAACTGCGTGCGAAGCGCCTGCGCAACCAGCTTCGCATCGACGCGAAAATCACGCACAAGCACTTCTCCGTGAAGGCGTCTCGATGACATCGCGCGCAGAAGCGCACGACGCAACGTGTCATCATCTGCAACGCAGCTCTGCCGTAGAAACTGGCCTAGCTCTGGCGCGGCCCCATCAAATTCGACCGAAAATACAAGGCCTTGGCGCACAAAGACGCGGTGCATACGACCACGCGGTTCGAGGAGCTCAAGGGCTCCTGACGCACGCACGCGATATAGTGTGCCGAGCAAGTCACCCAACGTGGTCGAAGCAAGCCGACCGGGAAGGATCATCGTCTCCGTCGAGTACTGGGAGCCCAACAACAGGGCCAAGTTTTGGGCGCGCGAATCTCACGAAATGCTTCGCGAAATGTACACACGTTGAGTACATTGCGCCGTCCGGAAAATGCGATTGGGGGCAGGCGCATCTTTCTGCACGTGAGCAAGGGGACGTACGATGGCGCGACGCAATTGGCGGATCGAGCGAGAAGGCTATTCATCGCGGACACACCTTGCGGGTTTTGCAATCGCGAGTGGCGCGCTGCTAAGCTGCGCGGGGGAATTCGATACGACGCGCAAGACCCCTCCAAGGGGGACGCTCGGAACAGAGCTCTTCACACTCATTTGCGATCGCATCGGTGCGCAATCGCTACCCGAAGACATCACAGGGCAGTCTTTTCATGGCGTCTGCCATGCCGACGGGTCCGGCCACTTTGCTGATCGCGTGGATCAAAGGCTCATCCCGACACTCCCAAGGGAGTCGGTCGACCGCGCCGGAAACAAGGTGAGCTACGAAGCACTAAAGGGGCGACGCAAGTATCACGTCAATCGGATCGAGCGCCTTGGTGCCCATCGGAGCGAATTGGTCATCGCGCTTGACGATCTCGTCGCCGACGGAACCATCGCACGCAAAGACACCGCCAATCCCAACGAGATGCGAACGTGCGAGCCAAGCGGCAACACGACACTGCACAGAGAACTGCCGCTTTTCCTCGAGCGGATGACCAACCTCTACAACGACGGCACACTGCCCGAACTCACACGCGCGCTCGGTCGAACACTCGGTGATGTTGAAGACGCCGACGACGCGCGCGAGGCACTTGCTCGCCTGGAGGCACGAAAGGGCTATCGACCTTCAACGCTTTCACAAGGGATTACAAAGCCCGTTCTTTCGTATCCAGGACTGATCGATTTAGCCAACACGTTGCTCAAATCGATCTCCACTGACTCTGATCCCCTCTCGCCTTCCCCTGCGTTTGACTCGAGCGGAAAGCGCATACCCGTTGCAGGATACGCGCAGCCGGCATTCCAAATGTTGCTTGCGGCGCTCCACGAAAAGCAGCGCGATCCGGAGACGCAACCCTCAGCACTACTCACCACCCAGGTCGACGAAAAAACCGGCTGGACGGTGCTCTCGCGCCCGCGCTCAAGTTTGGAACTTGCTCAAACGCTGCTTCTCGCGACGGACGAATCCTTCGCCCGTACGCAACTGCCCGAAACTTCGCGATACCTCGTCAAGCGAGACTCTCGCGGCGTCGCGATGGTCGACGTCCGAGATGGTAAATTACCTTCACCATTCGTTGACAACGACAAAGACGGTCTCGCAGACATTGACGCGCTCGGTGAATTCGTCGTCCAAAGCAGGTCACCAGAAGACGGAGCGCCGTCGCCGTTTCATATTCCAAAATTTGGCTCAGGAACCGAGCTCACGCAGCGCGACGGAGCAGGGCGTGCAATCGCAAGCGACAGCAAGCCGGTTTTCGCTTCGATCGATCTCACGCGCACGCTTCTTTCCTCGCTTCGCGGTGACGTGCGAACGGCAATCGATCCCGATCCAAAGTTCGACGCACTCGGAAAAGTTGCCGCTGGACTCCCTGTCGCGGTGGGCACCCGAGGAGCGGCCATCACAAAGGAGTATGCAGCAGATCCCTCCCTCGTGAGCGATTGGAAACTCCGCTTCGACGAAGCCGTCCCGAGCGATCTCGGACGAACGCCAAATCGGATCACCTACCACCCCGTTGTGGCTGAGAGCTCACCGCTCTACGCACTCGTTCACGCGCTCGGGCAAATCATCTCAAAGCCAAACACGTTCGACGCGCTCCAGGTGATAAGGCGCCTCGTTCAAAATCACCCAAAGGCGCTCGCGCGCATCGTGTCCGTCGCGTTCGAAGCCAGACGGATTGCCGATGCCCACCCCGAAGCCAAAGCACCCGAAAGCTCGACCTTCTGGGACGAAATTTTCGACACGCTTATTCAAATCGCACGTGCTCCAAAGAGCAAAGCAACGGGACGTGGCCTTATCGAAAACACAATTACGGCCTTCGGTCACGACAAGACCGTTTCGCTGCAAAGCACGTTTGCAGCATACATCGAATTTCGCGATCAACTGACCTACAACCGAAATGCTCCATCACAGGGAGCGAAGCCCGACGTAAACGGCCCACTTTGGAACGTCACAACCGGTTCCGTCGCCCCGCTTCAAACACCAGTCGATCGTTCGCAACCTGACGTCGGTGACAATCGCAGCGTTCTACAGCGCTTTCTTCAGCTGCTCCACGACGCGAGTGGACTCGCCGTATGCACCAAGCAGGACGCGGTAGCTCACCTCAAAATCAAGTGGAACGGCATTCCAATCAACCTCGATTATCCGTCTGATCAGATCATCACTGCCCCAGCATGCGTGCTCGTCGGCGCGGCGCCTCCGTCCAAGACGATGCGCAAATGTGGAATGTTGCGCTTTGAGAACGTGGCACTCCTCGTCATCGACGTCGTACTTGGGCGCGCAAAGTTTGACATCCGCGACGAGTGTTTGCGCAAGCTCATGGACTCACCGCTCACAAGCCTCGTTGGCGGTGTCGACAAGTTCCTCGAAGAAGCCTCAGGCATCAAGGGCATGTCTACCGACCCTACTGTCGCGGGTATCTCGCGCCTGCTGTACTTCCAAACGAAGGCAGTTGGCTTCAACGACGTGCCATTTGACCCAGGTGACACGACACCTGAATTTCAAACGAAGCCGAAGGCATTCCTCGAGGGCGTGATCGATGTTGTGCCGTCCATGGCATGCAAGTCTACGCCATTCGTCGATCCATCCGACGGCAAGACGATTGCGCTACGCACCTGCGAAAACTACAGCGAAACGCTCCGTGTTCGCGACGCAAATGCGTTGTTCCCTGTCGAGCAAAATGACTTCGTCGCAAACATTAGGCCACTCGCGGAAGCGTTCGGTTTCTACGACAACGGCGCGCAACTCTTTATCGATCTCTTCGACAACCTGCATCGACATTGGGCAACCACCGCGCAGCCAAAAGACGTGTGCGACCCTACGTTGCCAAAAACGGATGCGCGTTGGTGTTCTGGTGACGGCCTGGTCTCGTACGAAGCGCTGCTTGTCGAGATCTTGCGGAAGACAGACTTGCTCGCGTCCGTACAAGACCTGGTCAAAGCGCTTGACGATGTACGCGTCGAGCATTGTGACACCTTCGACGAAAAGACCGGAGTCTGTAAGAAATCGTCTGTTCGAGATGGGGTCGTGGTTCTCGGCGATCTCGTCCGCGATCTTGTCGACCCCGATCTCAACAAGGGACTCAAAGATCACCTTGGCCGTTCGTACTCGCTGCGCAACGACGGAACCAAGAACGAGCAGACGACGCCGCTGTACCTACTCATCGATGCGCTCACCGGCATCGACAAAGAATTCAAAAAGCATCCAGAGGGCGCAGCACGTCTTTTGCAATGGCGTTCGGCACGCTCACTTCTCGTTGACACGTTCTTTGGTGTGAACGGCACGGGTGACAAGGCCGACTTCGTCAACCCTGGGGTCCCAAAGATGGTCAATGTTCTTGTCGACGCACTTGCGTCGCAAGTAGCCAGTCATTGTCCTGATCGAACAAAGATCGACTGCAAATGGGCGAGCGAAGAGCTTTCGAAATCAACGAAAGAAACGCTCGAAGACCCACTTTTTGCGTCGACCATCGACTTGCTCGACGAGCTTCAAAAGGACCCTGAAATTCGGTCTCAAGTAGGCAAGTTTCTTGTCTACTTGCTATCCGATGCCGACCACGACGCAATGGCGAGTTCACTCGCCGGCATCGCGGACCTATTGCAATCATTGAGCGACGACTCGACCCGCGTCCCAATTGCGAGAGCCACTCGTGCGTTCGTCGGAACGCGCGTGATCGACAAAAAGGGTCGCACGATTCGAACTTCAGTCGCCGACGGAACGATCGGCTTGCTCTCACGAATTCTTGCGCGCGGACGAAGCACCGATGGCGAGCGCGTTTGCAACAAAGAACTTGATCCGAACGAAGCACTCATCATGCTTTTGCGTCGCGCTGTCGAAACGAAGACTTCACTCGAGCCTTCGCCGTTAGACACGCTCGCCAACGTCGCCGCCGAGGTCAACCGCAGCGATCCTTCTTCCACCGCGAAACTCAATAGCGCCGACTACAAGAACGCCAGCAAGGAGCTTGGTGAGTTCTGTCTCGACAAAGGACGCGGCCTCGAACAGATCTACGAAGTGATCCGACAAGCGACTCAATGAAGCCACTCAAGCCGTCGCTCGCGTTTGCCGGCGCCACTTTGGCCTGCTTGTCGATTCTTACGCCGAACGCTGCGAGCGCCGCAGGGCTCTATTTCTCCGATCGGGGCGTAAGACCGATGGGGCGCGCTGGTGCATTCGTTGCCGGCGCCGATGACTTGCACTCGATTTGGTACAACCCCGCAGGCCTCGCCGACGCCGGCACAAGCGTACTCGTCGATGCGGCGTGGCTCCGTTTCGCCGTCGGCTATACGCGCGAACTCCGCGTGCGTGATGGCGACGGAAATATCCAACAGTTCTCCCAACCTACAATCAGCGGACATTCGCCTATCTTGCCTATTCCCACGATGGCCGCCTCCTACAACTTCGGGAGGAAGAAGGAGTGGACGATCGCAGGCGGCTTCATCGCACCCTATGTCGCACTTGCGAGCTTCGACGCAACAATCAACGGGCAGCCGTCACCCGGCCGCTACATGGTGGGATCGTTCGAAGGTCTGCTTGGTATCCCTGGCTTCTGGGTCGCGTATAAGGCACACGAGAAGTTACGTTTCGGCGCAGGTGTGATGGCCTTCACTGGTTACTTTCAAACCGACGCGACGTTCACCGCGAGCCCTCAAGACCGCTTGATCGGTTCACCCGAACAGCCTGAATATGACGCAGCCGCGCGCGTGTTCGCCGGCCCATTCTTCGCTCCGACTGCAAATGCGGGTGTGACGTATGTCCCCTCGAAAAGTGTCCGCATTGGCGTCAGCGCCAACTTACCCATTTGGCTCAACACGCAAGCGAACATCAAGCTTCGTCTCCCGACAGCTTCAATCTTCGACGGCGCAAAACAGGTGGGGCAGAGTGCAGATATCCGACTTCAGTTTCCCGCCATTCTCCGCGCCGGTGTCGAATTCCGACCCACGAATGATGTGCGTTTTGAGATCACCTACGTCCGAGAATTTTGGTCGATCCAAAAAACAATTGAGGTCAATCAGCGCATCGGCCTTCAGGGCGTCGTGGGCCTCCCTGCCGATGCCAAACTCCCGGCCATCAGCGTTGCGCGCGAGTTTCAGGATGCGCATTCTTTTCGAGCCGGCGGCGAAGTGAGCGCAAAAATTCTCGGATACGAGACTGATATCCGTGCCGGCATTAGCTACGAAGAGAGCGCAGTGCCGCACGCGTATTTGTCACTCAACGCGCTCGATTTTGAGAAAGTCACCCTCTCACTTGGTGCAACGATTCACGTCGGGAAACGTTGGGGATTCGACGCTGTCTACGCACATCTCTTTGCGAGCAGCGTTTACGTCGATCCAGCAACGGCAAAGGTGCCGCGCATCAACCCGTTGAAAGGCAATGCCGAGTTCGAGCCCGTCAACGGAGGCAAGTATGAGCCTACAGCCGATCTATTTGGCGTGGGCGTGCGGTACAAATTTTAGTCATCTGTATTGACTACTTTGGCCGTCACGATCTTGCCGTCAATATGCCTGACGACACATGCGCGACTTGTGGTCCCAACGCTGTCCCAGACCAAGGTCTCTCTTTCGCCAGGCTGAGCGCTTGCGAGTGGAACGGGTGCGGGCTGAAACCCTGCTTGTTTGGCCGCGTCGTCAAGTTTATTGACGTCGCTTCCGACGGCAATCGCCTCGCAAAACTGGCGAAGCATCTTCGTCTTCTTGTCCGCCCGTTGGCTTGCAAAGCCGATAAGCCCCAAAAGGACGACTCCGGCGCCCAAAATTGCCAAAAGCCTGCGTTTCGTTTGACTCACAGTGCCCTGAATAGTCTCGGTTTGGAACTGCCACAAGATTGAGCGATATCATCGCTTCCATGACTGACGGCGCGACCTACGAAATGCTCTGGGACTGCAAGTATTGTGGACAAAAAAAACTCCTCGGGCTTACGCATCGATTTTGTGCAAGCTGCGGTTCACCCCAAGATCCGAGTGCTCGCTACTTTCCCGCCGACAGCGAGAAAGTCGCCGTACAAGATCACGAATTCGTCGGCGCCGATGTGGCTTGCCCTTCCTGCAAGGCGAGCAACAGCAAACGGGCGAAGTGTTGTGGCCAGTGTGGCGCTCCGCTCGACAAGGCGAATGAAGTCACGACGCGCCAAGAACAAGTTCGCGGTGATCACGCGCAATTCGCCGCGGAGAATGTTCAGGACGCACGACGCGAGTTTCAAGGACAGCCTCCCGCGCAGCCTCCCGCACCGCCACCAAAGAAGACGCCGTGGCTTGCGATCGGCCTCATCGGCGGCGCATTCGTACTCATCATGATTGTCGTCGCTGCGTTTTTCATCAAAAAGAAGGCGCAACTCGAGGTCGCCACCCTCTCGTGGGAACGAACGATCGCGATCGAAAGCTATGGCAACGATCGACGCAGCACATGGTGCGACGAGATCCCTTCCGGCGGCCGCGAAATTTCAAGACGCAAAGAGGAACGAGGCAGTGACAAAGTCGCCGACGGTCAAGACTGCAAGGTGAAGCGCAAAGGCAACGGCGACGGAACGTTCAAGGAATCGAAGGAGTGCACGCCGAAGTACAAGTCGGTCCCAAAGATGAGCGACAAGTGCGAATACGACATCACCACGTG
>JAHFDZ010000252.1 GCA_023248745.1 Myxococcales bacterium
TTGACGCGCTTCGCGACACCCGAAGGGGTGAGCCGCATGTCCGACGACGTCCGTTGCGTCACCGTGACCGAGCCGCTTCGCCATGTTGCGTTGCTCCCGTCTGACGCCGCCTCTGTGTAGCAAATGCGACATTGGGGCCTTTGAGTACGGCGCCAAAGGTGCCAACGCAAGCAACCCAAGCGGCAACGGCAACCCAAGCGCGAACGGAGGAAGCGAGACAGATGGACCAAGCTCTGGCAACAGCGGCGGCGGCGGTTGCCAAATGCAGGCGAACGGTGCACCCGCGCAGAGTTTTGCGATCATGCTTTCGTCCTCTTGCTGCAAAGGTTTCGGCCGCGCCAGGCGACCCGCCTGATCGTCAGAGCATTGTGAATCGTTCGAACGCAATCGCGTAAAGATCATGTCGATTGTGGGCCGGCTTCCCAAGATGGGAAGCTCTCACCATGAGTACACTTCTCCGTTCTTTCGTGACGTTGCTGGTGGCGGGATGCGGTGGAAGCATCGCTAGCTCTCCATCACCTGAAGCGACAGCTCCTTCCAGTAACCCCAAGGTGGAGCAATCGACGCCTTCAACTGAGACGAATGCGTTCGATGTGGAAGGCATCGTTACCGTCGTGGTTACGAACAAGACCCACGTGTGCTGGAGTAGTCGGCAATCCGCCGTCGGTTCCAAGGAACGAGCGGTGGTCGCGTGTGTCGAGAAGAGCTCGCAAAAGCGCATCGAGTTCGCTCGCGACGCCGAGCGCCACGAGGGGCTCGCGCTCGGCGGAAATGAGCTCTATTGGTCGAACGCGATCGCCGGCACGATCGCGCATGCGCCCGTTACGGGAGGTACCGCTTCCTTGCTCGTTGCGACGAACGGTCCACGTGCGCGGTTCCTATTGGCAGACACAGGTGCCTTCTACTGGCTTGTCGACAGCGATGCTGGTCACCAGCGCATCATGAGTGTTAAGTCAGGAGAGAATGTAGCAACACCGCATGCAAGCGTAGAGGGAAGTGCCAGTCTCCTAAGCGTTGTGACCCAAAGCCCATCGGTTAGCTACTACACGTTTCCAATGGCGCTCTCGTTCACGGAAGTCGGTCTGCTTCGAACCTCAGTCGGCTCTGACACCTTTCCCGAGTTGATGGGGGCGGGTCACTGCCAAGCCCCGGTCGATCTCGTGTCCGACGGGCGCTACGCGTACTGGTCGTGTCGCAACAACAAGACGTTCGGATGGAACAGCGTGATTGGAGATGATGAACACGAGCTGAAAGATGTTGGATATGGCCACATCGCGCCGTACAAAGAGAACGTCTACTTGCTTGACGAAAGCGCTGGACGTCTTCTGAAAGTTGATCGCGCCGCTGCCAAGGTTGATGTCGCGCAAACGAAACTCGACCAGCCGACGAGCATCGCGGTTGACGAATCGGGCGTGTATGTCGCGGAGAGTCGAGTGATTCGCAGGTTCCCGCTCTAAATTTATCTGGGGCCCCGCCCCCAAAATTTGCTCCCGCGAATTTCTACCCGCGCCAGTTCGAGCTACTCAACGTCAATCTTATCGTGTCGATTGATCAAACGCCCGGCGAGGGTTTCACGAGGCAAGAGCGATCCAAGTTCGGGTGTTGTGACTAGGATGGCAGTCTCCAGTTCTGAAACCTTGGAAACGCGCACACGCGCGGCGATATTGGAGATGCCTGACTGCACGATCACGGCGGCAATGATGTTTGCCGGACTGAGTTGCGCGAGCGCTGGGCGCCCGACTGGGTCGTCGAGAAGGAAGGTGCATCGCATGCCCGGGCCATACACTCTAAGCGCGTCCTTGCACGCCGTGAGGTTGGCGCTGCGCAAGTTGTCGAATGTGCGAGTCACCAGCGCATAGGCTGCCGATTTGGACGACGGCTGAGTCTTATCTACAACGGTCGTTTCGGGCTTAGGGTCGACTGTGTCGATGGATCCTCCGCTGCACGCCGAGAGGGCAAGTACAAACATCGCGAGTCGTTTCATGCCTTCTCTTGTAGGCCGTCAGAAGCGAGATAAAAAAGTGATGGTTGCAATACCTCCGTTCGGTAATGCTTATGGCAATGAACTTGCTGCACCTTCACTACTTTTATGTTGTCGCCGAGCAAGGGGGATTTACGAAAGCGTCACAGGTCCTCTCAGTCCGTCAGCCAGCGTTGAGCCAGATGGTCAAGCAACTTGAAGAATCGCTGGGCTTTCGGCTGCTTGAGCGACAGGCGCGAGGTGTGCTTCTTACGCAGCGGGGCGGCTTGGTTTTTGACCATGCCCGACGGATCTTCGCAGAGGTTGAGGCTCTGAAGTTGTCTATGGGGCAAATCTCAGGGGAGTGCGCCGGAGACCTTCGTTTTGCGGCAGGTGAACCCATCGCGACGGTCCTTGTGCCAAGTGCAATCAAGGCCCTTCGCGCACGTCATCCGCGCGTCTATCCGCAGTTCACATCGGGTCCTGCGAGCCTTTTGCTTGAGCGCGTACGTTCGGGCCTTTTCGAATTTGGGCTGTTCTTCCACGTCCCCGATCTCAAAGACGACCTTCTTGTGGTCGAAAAGGTACCCGTGCGGTTTCATTTGGTCGTCAAGAAGGAAGCGCGGATGAACAAGCGCGTGCTTCAATCATTCGTGGGCTCACGTGAAATTGACGACACAACCACACGACACTTTCCGACACTGGTGCACTGGCAGAAGAGCGAGCCAGGTGCGGCGATCACGATTTCTACGAACAACATCACTGCGCACAAAGCGCTCGTGATGCTTGGTGAAGGCATTGCCGTACTGCCAAGATTCCTGATCGCTCAAGAACTCAACCGAAAGGCCGTCTTGGACCTCTTGCCGAAAGAGCGTCTGATGTTTGACTTGCTGGTGATTGCGCGACAAACGGCGACGCTCAGCCTCAATGCAAGAACCTTCCTCGGCGCCTTGCGCGACAGCGCGACCCAAGCTCGATCCGACCCAAAGGCAACTCCGCACAGAGATCGGAAATAACCTTGACTACCGTTGGCTGAGCTGAACTTGCAGCGGTAGGAGCGTGTGCTAGGAACGCCCCCAACAAGTCTGGATCCGTGAAGGGGTCTCACCATGTTTGCAGTCATCCGTTCTCTCTCGTTTGCGGTCGCTTCGGTCTCGCTTTTCGCATGCGCCACGTCGGCGGATCCAACTGGATCGGACGAGGCGACACAAGCTGAGGCGACGGAGCAGGTGAGCGAGCCCGATCTCCATCCGACACAGAAAGTGATCTACGGCGGCAACAATTGCTGGTGCCAGTCGGGTTACTACACGTGCGGCTTGCTCGGGACCAGCACGTGCTGTGACCGGTACGCTTGCATGACAGCGACCGGCCTCGTGTTCACGTCGTCGCCGCAGAACTGACTTGCTCGTCTGACAGCGCAAGTACCGGCGAAGATGCGGACCTTCGGACCTGCAATTGATGAGGTCGCAGCACAAGCACGCATACGGCTGGCTACCTTCGGCCCCTGTTCATGTGAAAGTCCCGTCCTCACGGATCATCCTACTCTATCGCTTCGGTGTGGGTTCACCGGAGCAAGACAATTGATGAGCTTCGGGGGATGATTATGAACAAGGGTATTGCTGGATTGGTTGTGGCGGGCGCGATGGCAGTTTCGACGGTTTCGAGCGTGGCAGATGCGGCCAACCTAGCCATCTACAAATTCACGGGGACGCCTCAAACAATGGCGTCAGCATCGACGGTTTGCCGATATTCACAAGGCGTACCAACCAGCGGCGACGGAGAAGGAACGTATTCCGTCACCGTGAGTTCCCTTACCGCCAATGAGAAGAGCCGCCTCCAGACCGCGATCGCAAATCGCACGGCTGTGATCAACATCAAGATCTGGGAACAACTCAATGTGATCTCAAACGGCTACGTATCGCTCTCGTACGACTACGAAATCCGATTCGTGCGTGGCACATCCGTTACGACCATTGCACAGGACTCAGACACGATGGAAGCGACCAGCGGCACCTTTGCATATGGCGAACCCATCGCCGCGAATGTCGCTGCGGCTGGTGTTCCTTCAACGCTTCTCGATACCGATCGTTTCGAAGTGATCTTTCACGGCAGCGTCGACAACGTGTGTGGTGACGTGAACAGCTCAGTCGGTAGCGCGACCTATCTCAGCAACATTTACGGCACGGCGAAGGCTTCATTCACCGGTACGTACTGAGACTCAACACTTGGAGCTGCTCTCACCCTTGAGAAGATCATCATCTTGACGATGTTTGCGTTCTTCTGATTCCTTGTTTGGGAATTGGTGGAGCAGAACATGAACGTCGTTGAACTGATTGTTGGCACGGTTCCAACTTGGACACCCAAGAAGGGAAGCGCGAGCCAACTCTTGGCGCTCGCGAAAAGAGTTGGGCGATCGAGTGGGCACGCGTTCGATCTCTATGCCAGTGCCGGTAACCTTCATGGATCCGTCACCATCGCCAGCAGCTTCATGCGCCCGTTGCACGATGGGCACCGGAGCACATCGAATGAGAACGTCCTTTTCTGCCCCCCGTCGGGGATCGCGAAGCGCGTCAGCTCAGCCCACGGCCGGTACTTGCCACTCCAATGGCCCCTCTTCGGTGCTCCTTACGAGGGCCATCGGGTCCCGGTACGACGCGATCTTGCGCAAGTGGTGGCCGGAGCACGTAACGCAAGAGCGCTTCGCGACCCTGCTCGTCGTGGCCACCGACTCTCGTTGCGGCGTGCAGCGAAAAGCCGTCGAGCGACGCACACAGTGGCTTGTCGAAAGCGAGCCCGTGGCCTCGCAGCGGGGCGAGCGGATGCCGCCACCGTGGGCCTGCAGGCGGCGATTGGCCCGAAACCGCTGAGCCTTCGAGCTGCGCGTCGTCCTCGCTTGCATCTACGTCTGCACCGACAAGGTTACGTTGGGTAAGCAACTTGACCATACGCCGCACCACCTTCTCGAGTACCGCGCCGACGTCGCGCGTCGCCAAGTGACCCAGCGGCTTCCACGTGGGCGCCAGCGCATCCACGCGATACGCACCGTCGAGAAACACCGCGTGTAGATGCGGGTTGACGCGCTTCGCGACACCCGAAGGGGTGAGCCGCATGTCCGACGACGTCCGTTGCGTCACCGTGACCGAGCCGCTTCGCCATGTTGCGTTGCTCCCGTCTGACGCCGCCTCTGTGTAGAACGCATGCACCGCGTCTGTGAAGATCCGCGTGAGAGCGCCAAGCAATTCGCCGTCCCGCGAAAGCCGCTTGCGCCACGCATGCGGATAAGTCACCCCGCTTTCACGGCGTTTCTTAGTTGCGAGAGCACGAATTTGCCACTTTTCTGTTCTGAGTCCGCGAAGCCGACGAGTACAGAAAAGACAAAATTCTACCCAAATGACGATGGGGTGCTCTCCGTTAGGAAAACGCCCCATTCGTAGTAGTTGCGCGGGTTGTATTTGAAACCGGATGTGATCACTTTAGATCGGGGTATCTCGATGCATCTGCGCGTGACGAATTTTCGAAGCGTGAAGATGCGGGCAGAAAGGGTCGAGATCGATGCGCGATCGATCCAGTTGTTGATCCAATTGTGACGACCGTGGTGACGAATCCGCGGGGTGCTTTGGTAATCGCTTTGAGTGACGCGGTGCGGGCCGCTGCGCTTACGGGGGATGCGCGGTTGTTGATGGTCGCGACGGGGGCGTTGAGGGCGTTGGTGGCGGGTGAAGATTACGAGGACGCAACGTGCGACACACGTTCGCGGCGAGCTTGACTACGCGAGCGAACTCACCGCCAAGACCAAGTAACGGGATCCCAAACGCCGACGGCTTGGGCAAGCACGGGATCGACAAAGCGACCAACGGCAACAACAAGGTCGTCGATATCGCGCCACCGCAATTGTTCGTCTGTCGCCATACGTGTGTAGGTCGGACGCCAGCTTTCGGGCGGTCCAGGTAGCTTGAATGGAAGAGCGTGGGTCTTCCGAAATGCGAATGTCGCGTCGAGGGCCGCGCGCAACCTCGAGCTCTCAAATGGGCCGGTTGTCGCAAGCAGGGCGAGGTCGGGAAGATCCTTCACCCGAGAGTTCTCGCGAAGACGCGGCATGGTGTAGGCGTGCAGCTTTTCGGCGACGTGCGCTTCTCGTGGATAGACGCGGTGTGTGGGGCGAAGGACGCCCGCGAAGGCAAGAAAATCGGAGCCTGGGATAGCCTCGGGCGGGAACGTCATCACATCGCCAAACCCGACATCAAGTCCGAACGCTGACGCATAAATTTTGCCAGCCAGAGCAGCCTCAACACGAAAGCGCTGACCCTCGTAAACCAGGCCGTCGCCCTCAATTGTGGGGTGGTGTCGATCGGGCGCGACGTCGAACGTCAGATGATCCCCAAGGGTCAATGCGCCAGCGATTCTGAGACGGTCAAGTAAGTTGTCTGTGGCAGAAGCGACGCGAAGATCGACGTCACGCGTCGTTCGTGCACGCTCCAGCCGCAACTCGAGAACGACTCCTCCCTTGACGACCACTCGCTCGCCAAGTTCTTGAAATATCCGTGCAAGAAAACGATCGAACACGAGGACCTGACGGAGGCGTGCGATGTCTGAGCTCTTGCTCTTCGCCGCAGCGCGTAGCCTTTGCTCGAGTGCCTGACGAAAGGCTTCGGGAGTCGGATATGCACGTGGCGTCATGCGGCCTTTCCGCGGTGGTGAGATCCCGCCCGAACTTCAGCTCGCGTAAACAGGCGCCGCCGAACACCTTGGGCGATCGCCTGATCGGTAAACTCTTTTGACACGTGCGCGTGAATGCAATCGACCACCGATCGAAGCGGCGTCGTTACTGGAATAGGACCGAACCAAGCCCACTCGGTTTTCGTGAGATCAGCGTGATGCAACACGACTCCCTTCGGCACGCGAAGTCTTCGGTCAGACCAGGCAAGCGGCAGCGTTACATGTTGTTGGGCGGGAAGCAGATCGGAAAGCTCATGAATCGCAAGGGCCGTTTCGTGGCTGAAGACGCCCACGCATTCGGACCAAAGCCAGATAGGCACAAGGTCTTCGCGATCGGTCGGCGGGAAATGAACGAGCCGAAAGATCCCACGAGCGCACCGCTCAACCCGCCGCTCGCGAATGTAGAACTGCAGAAGCTGTGGTGAATAGCCCGCAGCCTTCGCCTGCTTCGTTGTGAAGTAGCCAGCCCGGGGCGCAGCAGCTTCGTAGAGCGCTTCCCATCGCGGTTCGGAGCCTATGGGTGACCGGCGTGGCATACATGAAGTGTAAAACCTATTTTATGTTTGTGCAACGCTGGGATGGCCGGGGCCGGGCTCTCTTCTTCTGAGCTCACGCGGCCGTTGGAGCGATGTCCAGCCGATGGTACGGCACCAAATCGCCATTGCGACAGCTTCCTCGGAGTCGCGTTTACGGAAGCCTCGCGAAGAGGACAGCTCGCGACTCATTACACGATTTCAAGGAACAAGAACGGCTAGCAAATACCTCGAATTTCCATAGTTTTTCCAGATCTAGCGCGACTTGCCACCGAGGCATATGACACAAGTGCAAGATCTCGAACGCCTCCGTCGCCACATCTCGGCATACGCAAGTCGCTGCTTTGCCAATCGCGATTTGGCATCACGGCACGCGTGGATCAACGCGACGCTGCAGACCGCATTGACCCACAAGGACTCCGGCAAATACGTAACAATCACAGATCCGCTGAGCTTCTATTGCAAAGTCCTGCGTGCGGCTGCGCGTAGGTAAAAGAAGCCCCCTTCGGACCACGAAGCTGCATGCGAACACGTGAGTCGCGGGTACTTGGTGCGGCTCGGCTCGACACCGCAAATTCAGCCGCGGCCCCCAACGTCGACCCCCGTCACCAAGGCGCTTGTGGCCCAATTTAGCGCACCAGACACACGTCCCCCGAGGCGACGCGTGGTTATGCCACGTCGCCAAGTTCGAGCCTCCGTAGCACGGTGCTCCGCCAATAGGGTGGCCCCCTTGGCGGCGCTCCCTCCTTCGAGGATCGCGAAGCGCGTCGCGCCGGTGGCTCGGCCGCCTCGTCAATGCTCTTGACATAGCGTTTGGCGCTGATTGGATCCGTCACCATCGCCAGCAGCTTCATGCGCCCGTTGCACGATGGGCACCGGAGCACATCGAATGAGAACGTCCTTTTCTGCCCCCCGTCGGGGATCGCGAAGCGCGTCAGTTCAGCCCACGGCCGGTACTTGCCAACATCGTGGGTACCGGCAGAATCCCGCGATGGTTGTTTTGGAGATCGCGTAGCGGTAGCCTTCTTGGCGAACTTCCTTGCGATCACTACGGAGCTGCCATGCGACTTCAACCACTTCTTTTCGTTGAACTCATGCTTCTTGGCTGCGGCGGACGCCTCGCATTCGAAGATGCTCGATCCGATGCAAGTGGGTCGAACGTTGGATCCGTTGATGCGGCGCCATCCCCAAATCCCGCGCAAGACGCCGCGGGCGCAGTAGATACGGGCGTTACGGTGGATACCCAAGCGGAGGTGAAACCGTCGATGCTGGGCACCTGGGAACAGGTTGCGCAAGATGGTGGAGCTGTCCTGCGTGTGCTGCACTTTGGCTCCGATTCGACCTTTTCGGGCGGAAGTGATTTCTGGAGCGACACGATCAATGAAGTGCGAGGCAACTATGCGTTTGGAATCACGCCGCCCGGCAACGAATCGAACGATCCGCCTTGGGCGAGTTTCGACGTCTTAAGGCCTGCAACCTGTCCCAACAATTCGGTCAAAGCACAACTCGCCATCGATCCCGGCAAGACAACCATGGGATGGCAAACGCGGTATGTAACGTGCACTGGAGCCGGCATGCTTGACTCACTTTACGGGGCGATCTTCAAGCGACGTGCTTCGCAGTGCGACATCGACAACGAGTGCCTG
>JAHFDZ010000031.1 GCA_023248745.1 Myxococcales bacterium
GCTGCGAGCCTGTTGGCTGGCGCAATGCAGGGTGAAATAAAGAGCCAACTACGTACGTAGAGGCGTCTTTTCGGGGTTTTCGGACCCGAGTTCGATTCTCGGCGCCTCCACCAGTTTTCAGGCAATTTTGACGGTTTTTCCGTTCGTCTCCCCCACCTCTCCACGGCTTCTGTGCAGTCGACGGAAACTACGAGAAGGTGCGGTTCACCGGGTTGTTTCCGCGCTTGCTAGATCCTCCTCGGATCTAAAAACGAACGCCGGTGAACGAGGTCGTGCATGAATCGGAGCTCCTGATCGTGTTGTATTGCGCGTCTCCGTCAGAAACGGTGTTCCCGTCGAAGAGCGAGCGAACGACGGTTAGTTGTGAATACGAACAGTACATTGCTCCTCCAGAGTCCGTGGCTGAGTTCGCCTCGAATACCGAGTCGCTAACCGTCATATTGGCGTTGTAATTTGAGATAGCCCCACCCGCGCCGAAGCCGATGGATGCTCCAAGTGACTCGACGGCAACATTCTGGCGAAAGGTCGAACCTGTTATCGCAACAACGAGATTTTGGAACCCATAGGCAAAAATGGCTCCGCCTGAGCCGCCGGTGTTTGCGTCAAACGTTGCGTTGCGAATGGTCGCGGAATCATCGGTGTCCACGTATACCGCACCTCCTACATCCTCCGCATAGTTCGACGTGAACGTCGTGGCTTGAACGTTCAAGGTCCCACCAGCATCAATCGCGCCGCCTCTGTATGCCTGATTTGATTCAAAGGAGCCACCGCTGAGCGAGAGTGTTCCGGTGCGATAGTGGATGGCGCCACCACTTGTGGTTGCAACGTTCCTCAGGAAACGAGCGTTGGGTATCGTGAGCGAGATTGTCCGCTGAGCATTGATGGCGCCTCCGGCCCAAGCGATGTTGTCCTCGAACGTAGAGGTGCCCGCAGCGGTACCGCCGTCGATGCGAAAGGTGGACCCATCGAGTCGCATGCCGCCTCCGATGAGTGCACCATTGCGCAGGAAATGGATCGTGTAGGGTGCATCTACGGTTATCGAACCGCCAACGCTGTAGAGCCCGCCACCTTCGGTGCCGTAACAATCTTGTATCGTCAGATTGCGGACGGTGAGGGTTCCACCGTTGTTGTAGAGGCAACCACCCTCGGCTTCGGATGAGCCACCTTTGAGCGTCAGGTCGCGCAGGCCGACGTTGTGCGGACCACGGATATCGAGGATACGATCGCGAAGGGTAGAGCCACTAATCGAAACCGCCGATAGAGTTGACCCGTAGATATTGACGGCTTCGGTGATGTCGAGGTCACCGGTCTTCGCGGTGTTGTCCGTCCCGCTGAGTGTGAGGACGTAGTTTCCTCCCGCGAGGTTAATCGTGTCGACACCGGGGGAGGCGTTGGCCTCCATGATCGCCGCGCGCAACGTACAGTATCCGCTACTGGCTGAGCCGCTCGCCGCATGGCAAATACCGTCGCCCGGATTGTCATCGACTTGATCGCTGTAGTTCGCAACGCTGAAGGTGCGCGCAAGAGCCGCCGGTGCGATGAGTGAGAAAAAAGAAACAAAACCAATCGATAGTGCGCGCATGAGTTACTCCCTGTTGTCTTCTTCAACTAACGATGACGGGGGCGACAGTGGGCACCACTTACGCGTCGCTACGTGTCGAGTTGTTCAAGTGGACCTGCGTGGGAGCATGCTTTGATCCGCGGCCGGCCGTTTTTGCCCCAAATTCCGCAACAAAAATCATGACTTGTGCAAACGGACAGCAAGCTCTCTTGTGCGTTGCGCACCTACGTCATAAGACGCAGCTCGCCGCGACGATGCGGTCCGGAAAACGGGAGATCACAATGCGAACGAGAGGACGAGCAGGATTGCTTTTCGCAGGCGGGCTCGTAGTCGCAGGTTGCGCTTCGAGCGTTGCCTCCACTGACGGCGATCCGCAATCAACACTGAGCGAAGAGTCGGCGTACGTGACCGGCATCGGTGCGAAGGTTGGCGGCGACTATGTGTCGAAGACCGGTGCGTATCCGACGCTGAGCCTCAACGCGAAGGCGCAGACGTACTCGTGGGATACCGGCGTGCGCTGCATTACGACGCCTTGCCCATCGGGTGAAGCCGGTAGCTGGGCGCTCTACCGCGACTACAGCGCGCATTACTATCTCAGGCTTCACAGCTCGACGAAGACGGTTCGATGGTTTCACGTGGTCCTCAACAAGAAGGGCACCATTACCGAGCTCGATGGCATTTGGGGCGAAGCAGCGAATTTCGTTCCGAAGCCAGAGACCGACCCTTGCTCGGTCGTGCGTTGTGCGGCCGGCACAACTTGCCAAACGGTTAAGGGGGCTGCCGCGTGCGTTCCGAATCCCGTTGTCGGTTGCGCAGCGATGCTCTGCGTAACGGGCTCCTACTGCGCCGAAGATGCGAACGGTCAGGGATCGTGCATTGCGTATCCAACGTGCGCGACAACCAAGTGTGGCGGCGGCAACTACTGCGCGGATCGCGCGATCGTTTGCATCAAGTCGCCCTGCGCGCCGACGGCACCTTCTTGCGAAGCCTGTCCCGCATCGGGCACGACCATCAACTGCATGCCCGGACCAGGAACGCGTCCTGCGGCTTGCGGAGCAGTCGCCTCACTCACGGCCAACTGTCCTGGTGTGACCGTCGCGTTCTAAGCACACGAGCGCATGAAGGCGAAGCCGGACGTTCGAAAGTGTGTCCGGCTTCGCCGCACTTACAGCGTGCGCAAGTACGCCTCGAGCGCGGCGAGGTCGTCGTCGTGCAGATGGCGCGTCGCGCCCATGCTGCCGTCGCTCTTTCTGAGTAGCTCTTGCAACGTTGCGTACCTTCCGTCGTGAAAGTACGGCGCGCTCTGTCCGATGCGTGCGAGCGAAGGTGTGCGAAAGTCTGTGAACTTGTCTGCGCTTGCGCGACTCGAAACGTCGTGTGTGCTGCCGTCGGAAAACGCGCGCTTCGGATCGTGGCAGCTTGCGCATGATGCTTCGGGTGTGTTGAAAATCGCGCGCCCACGCGCAACTTTGAGATCGTCAGCGATCGCAACTTGCGGTGGTGCAGGTAACGAGCGCACGTATGCCGCGAGCGCGCTCACATCTTCAGGTGGCAAGCCTGTTCCTTTGAGTCGCTTGATACTCTCGCTTACATGTTCCTCGAGCGTGGCACTCTCGGCGCGCCAGCCGAACGGACCGTTGCCTACGCGCCCTGCAAGAAGTGCGGTTTGGCGGGGCCCATCGGGCGACGACCACACGAGGCCGTCGTCGCGTCCATCGATGTGACAGCTTCCGCACGCGCGACCGTCGCTCGAGACGCGCTTGTCGCCGCTGGCGAAAAATAGCGCACGATCCGCGGATCGCATCTTCGCTGGCGACTGCGCCCGTATTCGATGCGCGCTTCAGCGTGATGACTTCAGGCTCCTTCGCTTTGCGCTCCAATGAGATGAACGACAGCGCGCGGTCGAACTGCGACCAAGCGATCAATTGATTGCTTTCGTTGTCGGAAGCGAGGCCCATCGGACCACTGGGGACCTTCCACTTACGTGCCGATGTCGCAATGGCACTTCGGTCCCCACCTTGAAATTCCAAAACCGAATCGACACCAAGGCAGGCGACATAGAGAGTGCGTCGCGAGCCGTGCGTGACCGCAGCTCTCGGAAAGAGGCACGACGTGTGCGCAGCTCCGCGCATCTCGATTGCGACGTCACTGCCTCCTTCTTTGCTCACCACGGACTCGTCTTTGACGTCGATGACGTCGACGTCAAATAAGGTCGTGTGCGTATCTTTGCCATAGCCGATCGATGTCGCGTTGCGTGGGCCCGACGCGACTTTGGTTGAAGGGACTAAGATGCGCTCGCGAGCGGTTAGCGACGCTTTGTCGGATGGATCGCGAGGAAGATGGACAAGCGCAAAAACTTGTCGCGAAAGACGCTCCGGATAGTGGTCGTCGAACGCCACAGAACGTTGAGCAGCTCTTGGTGCGCAATCGTCATATCCAAGGTGCGCGCTGGTTGGCGTTCGGCGCAAATCGAGTCCACCGACGTTTGCCGACTCGAGATCGACGGTCGTGAGATCGCTACTGGTCGCATGCCCGACGTAGGCTTTCTTCCCGTTGTCTGAAACGACAACCGCACGAGGCTCAGGCGGAACGGAAAGCGCGAGCTGGCGCTCACCGGTGTCGAGACGAAACGCTTCAAGCGAGTGACTCGATCCGCCCGCAACGAGCAAGGTTGCGTCGTCTGGGCTTACCGCAAGAGCGAGTGGCTCCGTTGCGGTTGTGATGACACGCGTCGCGACAAGAGGCTCTTTGGAACTCGTCGCGTCTAACACGACGACACTCGAGACTTCGCGAAGTGCGACGACAAGCCTGCCACTCTTCGTGATGAGCATCTGGGCCGGCGCCGAGCCAAGTGCAAACGCGCCAATTTCGGAGCGCGCCGCAACGTCGATGACGTGAATCGCTTCGTCGTCTTCGTCCGAAACGTACGCAAGCGTGCGGCCGAGGACCTTGCCGAGAACGATGCGACTGCCGGTTCCGTCTCCTGTGCGATCGATGCGACTTGGATTTGTGCGCTCGCCCAAAGGGGGTGGAAATTTTCCTGCCGGCTGCGTCTTCGGTGCGGGCGGAGCTGCCACAGCGGGTGCACTTGACTGCAAGATGGGTAGCGAATTTTCGGACGTCTTTGAGCAGCCTGCAGCAGCCAAGCAGAGAAGCGCGCAGAGTGGGAGGAAGCCTTCGCAACGTACGCGTTTGGAGTTCACGCGAGTCCTATCGCGCGATCAGCGCAGAGTGTGACGCACGGCGCGTAGAGACTTTGGCGATTGCGTGAGAGTTGCCACGCAGGTGTCATCCAACGGGGTGACAACCTTTGAGGCGCATTCGGCAATAGGATTTCAGCTCGCTATATGAGAAGGAGCTTTCGATGAATCACGACAACAAGCCGAGCAAGTTGCGATCGACACGTGTCATGGCGCTCTTCGCAATTGCCTCTTTCTCGACAGCGATTGTGCTTCTCGGTTGCTCGTCTTCTGTTGAAGTTGACGTCGACCGTGCGAATCAGCCCGAGCAAACGCTCGGTGCTGCCACGTTCGAGCCGCTGCCACTGCCCGATGATCCTTGGCTCAAGGGCTGCTGCCCGCGAGGCGATGGTTGGGAGTGTCCTTGTCTCGCGATTGTTGTTCGTCCTGGCAACGGCAAGAAGTAGCCGCGTTGCAGCGTGGTCAAGAAGGCTGCGACGGACGCCGCGCGCTTACCCTCGCCGGTACACCATTCTTTGGGCGCAACGTTATGAGCGGATCGGCCTCAGCTGGCTCTGCCCGCGACAGCGCAAAATGTAACTTTTGAAGGTACACAGCGAGAAGAATTTGCCCTTCGAGCATCGCGAAGTGGTTGCCGACGCACACGCGCGGCCCAGCGCCAAACGGCAAGAATGCGTGCTTCACTTGCGTGGCTTCGCGCTCGGGCAAGAAGCGATCGGGTAAGAACCGCGTTGGTTCGGCAAAGTAGTCCGTCCTTCGATGCATCGCGTACGGACTCATGACAACAATTTGCCCTTTAGATACGCGCTCTGCCGCAATGGTCGTATCGCGCAACGCCACGCGCGAAAGCGTGTGCGCTGGTGGATAGAGACGCATCGTTTCTTTGAACACCTGAAGGCAATAGGGAAGCGACTTGAGGTCTTGAAACGTGAGGCGTCGGTCGCCGACGACTTGATCAACTTCTGCGCGCGCTTTGTCGAAAACCGCCGGGTTGCGACCCAGCAAGTAAAGCGCCCACGTGACGGCGTTTGCCGTCGTTTCGTGGCCGGCCAAGAACATCGTCATGACTTCGTCGCGAAGTTGCTTGTCGGTCATTTGCGAGCCGTCATCATCCTGTGCGGCAAGCAAGATACTCAGCACGTCGCCGCGGTCGCCGACTGAGCGCCTTCGCTCCTCGAGGATGCGATAGACGACGTTGTCAAGTACCTTGACAGCCTTCGCGAGGCGACGGTTGTGCGAAGTGGGCACCGGTGGAGGCAGCGGCAAGAGCGTGTAGAATTGCGCGGTGAGGGCTTCCATTGCTTCGGTGATCGCCGGAGCGACCGTTGATGCGTCGCTGGTTAAGTCGACGTCGAAGAGCGTGCGACCCACGATCTCGAGGGTTGCGCGCATCAATTCTTCGAGGAAATCGACGCTCTGAGAAGCGATCATGCGGGCTGCCGATCGCTCGGCGCAGTCGATCATCGTTTCGGCGTACCCGGCGAGACGCTTTGGCGAGAGCGCTGGCCCCACCATACGCTTTTGGCGCTGATGAAAGCTTGCTTCGCTCGTAAGGAGGCCCTTACCAAGAATCGGTTCTGCGAAGAGGCTGAGCGTAACGCTCTTGTCGTAGTCGGCTGGACGCTCGACGAGCACTTCGTGAATTTGATTGGGGTCGGTCAAGACGATGAGCTGCACAAGTCCGAGCCGCATGACGAAGGGACTGCCATGCTCTTCGGCCATGCGACTGTAGAAGTCGATGCGACCCTTGCGCATGTCAAGTAAGTTGCCAATGAACGGGAGGCCGCGTGTGCGTGGAAAGGCGCGTGAAATAAACGACGGAAGGCCGGGAAGTGACATCACGGCGTAAACCGTAGCATCGGTGTGGCTCACAACGTCGGCCGCTCGTAAGGTAGGCGCCTAGAGGCGCAAGGGCGTTCGTCGTCGCAATAGAAAACGCGAGCCTTCGTTTTTTTGTGCGTGCGTGCGGCATGAGTTGCTCCATCCCGGATTAAGTCGACGTCACGATGCGGTGATCGCGTTGCCTAAGCAGGCGGCGCGTTGCAGGTTTTGGACGCATGAAGCTTCGATTCTTAGGGGGGCTTGTTCTTGCTCACATGGTCGGTTGTGCCGAAGATCCAGGCAAAGTGGCCGTGGTTGTCGACCATGAATCTCACGCGTCGCCGGCCGAACGTCGAAGCGCGATAGGAAAGTCGCTTTACAAATCACGTGCGGCGCGGGAAGCGGGAGACTGCAATCGCTCTCTCGAACATCTTTCGACGATTGAAAGTGCGAGAGCCGCTTGGAACCTCGACCTCGATCCGCAATCTGAATCCGCCTACCGGTACGAACTTCGTTCGTGTGCAAGCGTGGTCGAGCAGCACTTGCTCCAATCCGCGGCAGAGAGCCCACTCGGCGCGAAAATTAGGCTCGAGGCGCGTGCGAAGTCGTTTCCGATACGAGAGTTGCGCGAACGGGATCGCGCGCTCTTGTCGCGCATCGTTGCCATTGGTCAAGCACGTTGCCTTTCGATTGGTGCAACGCCGCAAGCCAATGGGCCCTACGTAGCCCGTGCGGTCCACCAGTATTGCGAAAGCTTTGGTGCGAGCGGCCCGGTGCAATTGCCGCTTCCACACGCGGCTTCAACGTTCGCGGTCACGGGCAGTGTGGATGGAGTTGATCACGCGTCGGCGCGCGCACTTCGCACGCGTTTGATGGCAGCCTTCGCGCGCACGTCTTGGTATGACGCGTCGTCGCTTGCGACTGCAACAGGGCGCCTCTCGGGTTACGCCGCGCGGGAGGTCGTCTCGAGCCAACTTCAGGTCGAAAGGCCACGGATCCCGTTGCTTATGAGGCGGACGTACAGGATGGTTGAAGAGCGCACTGCGAAGTACTCGTTCGGATCGCGCGTGAGTCTCGAGGGGCCTACGGGACCTTATGAGGTCGCCTACACAGGCGACGAGCACATCGAGAGGGTGCGATCGCCTGGCGAAACCTTTGTTAGGGAGCCGATCTTTACGCCCGTTGCGATCGCGTTCGCGGATCAAGTCGAATCGATCGTTGCGAACTTCGTCGCCGATCTCAATGCACACTACAACGATCGATTTTGCGCCGCTGAGCGCTACACAACGGAGGAAGCGGCGAGGTGCGCACTGGGTACGCGCGTTGCGATTCCCGCGGCGGCAGGTTCTGCGCTGGCGTCGGTGTTCGGTACGGATGCTGAATCGCTCTATCGCGTCTCGCCACCGTAGGTGACAGCGTCACGCACCGAACGTAAGGGAGGCACGATGAAGACGCTCAAAGGCAAGACCGTGGTGATCACTGGGGCCGCTTCTGGCATCGGCCGGGCCCTTTCGCTCGATTGTGCATCGCGCGGCGCAAAGCTTGCGCTCGCAGATGTCGACGAAGCGTGTCTTCAAAGCACTGCGTCTGAGGCGCGCGCCCGCGGTGCCGACGTCGTCGAAACGCAACTTGATGTTGCAGACCGCGCGGCAATCTACCTTTGGGCGGCAGACGTCGAAAAGCGATTGGGCGGGGCCGACGTCCTGATCAACAACGCCGGCGTGTCGTTGTCGCATTCGATCGAGAAGATGAGCGATGAAGATTTCGAGTGGCTGTTCAACATTAATTTCTGGGGCGTGGTCAATGGGTGTAAAGCGTTTCTGCCTCAGCTGCGCGCTCGTCCCGAAGCGCACGTTGTCAACCTTTCGAGTGTCTATGGGTTGATCGCAGTGCCGACGCAGGCCGCTTACAACGCCTCAAAGTTTGCAGTGCGCGGCTACACCGAAGCGCTGCGACAGGAACTGAGCGAAACGAACGTGCGCGTGACGTGCGTTCATCCAGGCGGCATCAAGACCGACATCGTAAGACGTGGCCGTCACTACGAAGACATAGCCGGCGGCGCGACAGACGTTGAGCGTTCGGCCGCAAATTTCGAACGCGCTGCACGCACCAGTCCAGAGGCGGCGGCAGGTGCGATCGTGCGCGCGATCTTGCGCAATCAACCGAGGCTCCTTATCGGAGCCGATGCACGGGTTATCGACGTCCTCGCGCGACTGCTTCCTGCGAGTTACGACCCCGTGGTCACATTCATTGCACGCCTCGGCGCGCGCGCCGCAAGTCGCTAGCTCATCGGCAACACTTTCACACTCCTCTCACGCCAGCCTTCGGTCAACTTGATTGCCCAATTTGGCCCCCTATTTAGCCAAATTGTGCGCTCACGGGTCGGACGAAGCCGATCTCAGCTCAAGGTGACTGAATGCGGGCCTTGATCGTGCCGTCTACTGAGTGAGGACGTGTTTTTTCGTCCAGGAGTTTGGGGAAACAAATGCGAAGTTTGATTGCTCTGCTGCTTTCAATCAGCGTGGCGCATGCAGCGAGCGCGCAAAGCGTGCCGTGCGCGCCATCGAAGCCCATTGCATCGCCTGTGCAATTCGATCCTTACTTCTACTCATCGACGCGAGGCTTTGTCGACCAGCAAGCAAAGGGCCCTTGCAAGTATCTTATCAAATCGGTGGCAGGTCCAAGCTGGTACAGCGGCAACGTATACGAAGCGCAGATGACGTCAGCGCAGTACCAAAGTTGTCTCACCGCGACACGCAACGCACCGTATCGAGGCGTCGCTGCCACGATAAGCTCGACACGGGATCGCGACTCATGGCTCGTCACGTTCGGCGGGAAAGGCAGGTCGGCAAGTTTTGGTAGCGCGGTTGGCACCGCAGCGGCTGCTGGGGTCGGAAAAGAAGTGGTCGAAGAGATCGGCAACAAAATTCTCTCGTCCGCTGGCACGCTCGTGTTCTTCGTCGTCGACGTCGCGAAGGTCGCAATCGACGCTACGTGCTACGCGCAAACATCCAGCGCTGGGAAGGCGTCGATCGAACAGCTGCTCGCGGTTGGAGGCCGTTTCTTCTACGAGCAGCGCGTCGTTCCGGGCATGGCAACGAACAACAGGCCCGCTCTGGTGCAAACGGCGTACTACCGCACCTTCGTCGGCGATCCAGGGACAGGCGTAGGCGAATGGCGCGTCGTTCCGCTCTACGCGAGTGCGGTGGCCGTTACCGTAAAGTGACTGGCGAAACACATCTTCGCTTTGCGAAAACGTTGGGTCTAAAGTTCTTCGCTGCTCGCGCCGCATCTACGACATGGCTTTTCGCGATCGCATGCGCGATGGAATGAGGGCGCGCCGAACTGTTGTGTCGACAATTATGTTGACGATGTTGGTCACTTTCGCGGCCTGCAGCACCAATGGTGGCAAAGCTGACGGCGGCGGAATCGAGAGTGATAGCGGCGGACGCGTGACTCCGTCACAAGACGCTGCGAACGACGTCGTTGTGGCCGATGCGACCAGCATGCCGCCGCCTGTTCTCGACCGACTGCAAGTCGATCTCGCCACCGCGTTTATGGCGGACGTTGGAAAAGTGGACGACATGCTTCTTGCGCAAGGTCCCGTCGTCGCTTCTGGCGACGTGCCCGCGGGCCACAACGGAGTGGCCGAACCTTCACTGCTTTTGCAGTTCCTCAATCGCGACGCAAAGGTCACCGCAGGCCTGAGCGGTACGGTGGTGTTCATCAAGGATCAGACTGCGGAAACTTGCGATTCCGAAATCAACATTGTTCCTGATGGCAACGATCTCAAGAATCCTGCGTGGGTCGTTTCGTACGACCATGTTAAGAGCCCAACGGTGAAGGTGGGCGACAAGATTGCGGTTGGCGACATTCTTGGCACGCCTGGATCGGTATTCAACAGTTGCGATGGACCTGGTCGCGTTGAACTTCAAATCAACGATCAAAAAACCGGCCTCGCGCACTGTCCGTTAACTTTCTTGACTACATCTGCCCAGACGTCTTCGAAGACGTCGCTCAAGGTCTTGATGGAGAGCTGGAACAAGACGGCGGGAAAGACAATTTACGATCAAGCGCACGTCGACGGAGCGGGTTGCATGGCTGAGACAACCAAACCGTAGCGCGTGCGTCCTTCGTGCTTTGCTCAAGCGGGCCGGAGCGAATGTAGAGCACAAGGAGTGAGCGTGCGACGCTTGACCCTGCGTTGGCTCAACGTCATAGATGGGAAGTCTCGTGCAAAATTCAGCATCTACACCTTCGCCGATTCGTTCAGCAATCGACCAAGCGTGCCATGGCCTCGTTGACCGCGAAGCTTTGGTTGAACTCGTTGTTTTGTGTGCGGTTGCGGGCGAGCACCTGCTGGTTGTCGGACCACCGGGAACGGCCAAGAGTGAGGCAGTGCGGCGCATTGCGCGCCTTCTTGGCGGACGTTACTTCGAATACTTGGTCGGCCGCTTCACGGAACCCACTGAGCTCTTTGGGCCCATCAATCTTCGCAAGTTGAAGGAAGGCATCGTCGAAACCGAAACGACTGGCATGTTGCCTGAAGCCGAGATCGCGTTTCTCGACGAAGTGTTTCTCGGTTCAACCGCCATCCTCAACACACTCTTGGGCATTCTGAACGAGCGCACCTTTCGACGCGGTCATTCTGTGGTGCAGTGTCCGCTTCGTGTCTGTGTGGGCGCTTCCAATCGTCTTCCGGAAGACGAACAACTCGCGGCGTTTGCAGATCGCTTTCTCGTGCACGTGTTTGTCGAGCCTGTCCGCGATTCGGCGCTCGAAGAGTTGCTTGCGGCAGGTTGGTCGTTGCGTTCTGCCGAAACGCGAACCGTTGCATCCGTCGCCGACCTCGATGCGCTCATGAAAACCGCGCGTGCAATGGATCTCGCGCCGGTGCGTCCAGTGCTTGCGCAAGCGGTGCGTCTACTGCGTGCTACCGGTATTGTTGATCTCACCGATCGCCGCGTGGTGCGCGTGCAGCGACTCATTGCAGCGGCGGCGGCGCTCTCGGGACGGTTGCAGCCGACAGAAAGTGATCTGTGGCCGGTCATTTTTGCGCTGCCCTCGTCCGAAGCGCAACGATTGGGTCGAGAAGCCCTTCGTGACTTGCTCCACGTGTCCGAAAACGGCAGCTTACTCGCAGCGGCTGCGGAAGCGTCGCTCGGGCCGTTGGCGCAAGGCGCAAAAATTCTAAAAGAAGGAACGGCGATCTTGGCCTCGCGACCCGAGACCGAAAAAGGTCAAGTGGCTTGGCGATTGCAGGTCGAAGGCGTCGCGCGCGAAATCGACGCAACCTTCACGCCTGTCACCTTGCCTCAAGATCTCGCAGAGCTCCGTACGCAAGTGGTGGGCATTCTCGAATCGGCGCGAGCCCCAAAGGCCACCTCGCCCGTCGAAGCGTCGTAACGCGATGTCGCTGTTGCGTGTTGCGTTTGTCTCCCGCGAGGTTGCTCTCGCGCCTTTGTGCGTGGGCGGTCTTGGCGACGTTGCGCGTGCACTCGCAAGGTGGGTGCTGCGTGACGACGGGCCACGACTGAGTGAACTCCGTGGTGTTGCTGCAAACGACGTTTTGTTGCTGATGGGTGCAGCCGAAACGCTGCCGTGGGTCGATGGCGTATTCTATCTCGGCAAAGACCCCCACGCGCCGCGTTTGCTATTGCCCACACAGCTTCGCCCCGACGTGCCGCTAGCAGCGTTTGAGCAGGCGATCGTTCGCCACGTCGGTGAACTCGAATCGCCAATCGCTGTCCTCGCTCATCCGTGCAAGTTGATTCCTTTGGCCGAGGCGCGCCCAGTGAATCGAGAACGTCTCGCGGCGTGGCTCAAAGGTGCGTCGTGACCGAGCTTCCAAAGTCGCTCGCGCCATGGGCAAGACAGTTGACTATTTTCCCGCCAAGCGTCGCGCCCGGTCTGGGCGGCCTCGTATCGCGCATGTCGGGCATCCTTGGTGCGTGGGGACAACAGCGAGCGCATGTCGGTTCAGTCGACGGCATCAATGGCATCTCGCGTCGTGGAACCTACGACAGGTTGCTCCTTAGCGAGTGGTTGCTGCACGACGAGATTCCCGACGAGTTCATGCGACGCGTCGTTTCGCATGAGCATTCATTCCTTGATCGCGCATTCAAGCAAGAATCAATAACAAGGCATTGCTTGGTCCTCTTTGATGCGGGTGTCGAGCAACTCGGCGGTCCGCGCATTGTGCAACTGGCAGGGCTCATCGCGCTCGCGCAACGCGCAGAGACTGCTGGCGCAACCTTGTCGTGGGGCGTGCTTCAAGAGGGATCGTGCACGCTTCAAAGCGACGTGACGAAAGCGAACGTGACCGAACTTATGCGCGCGCGATGTACGATGCGGCCTTCGCTTGCCGATCTCGATCGTTGGCATGCGGTTGTGAGCGCTACGAAGCACTCTGAACTTTGGCTTGTGGGATCAGCGTCGCTCGGTGACGAAGCGTCAAAACGACGTGCGTGGCATCTCGAAGTATCCGAACTGCTTGAGCCACGCGCGAGCGATGCAAGTGAGCGTGTCGTTGTCAGAGCGATCGTGCCCAAGGCATCGAAAGCCCGCGAAGTGACGCTCGAGCTTCCGCCGCCCCGCACGTCGGTGCAGCTGCTTCGCGATCCATTCTCAATGGCCGTGGTCATGCGCATGGTCACGAAAACAAGCATTGATCCTGCTACAAACTTTGTTTTCTCACGTGACGGTCGAATGCTCTTTGTTCGCGGATCCGAAGGGACGTTGCTCACATTTCAAATTCCCAATTCACCGCGCGCGAAGGCAAGTGCGCCGGCAGTTTTTGCGCCACCTGACGAGCACCGCATCCTTGCCGTCGGTCGATCGCGCTCGAATCGCAAGACGTTTCTTGTCACACGATGTGGCGACGCCATGTTTGTTCACGTTCACTCCAAACGCGGTGGGCAATCGCGCGAACCGATACGCATCTCACTCCCGGCGGACTATCCAGGGCATGTCGAGGGCAAGCTCGCCTCTTTGGCCACGCCCGCCGAAGGTCAGACGTGCTTCGTTGATCCACACGGCAATCTTGTTCACGTCGCCCACAACGTATTCGGGATCGAAGACACGGCATGCGTGAGTGAATCCAAGGTTGTGCACAGCGGCCTTGTGTACATAACCGCTTCGGCTGGCAGGCGAGCTCTTGTGACCGCACGGGTGTCGGACGACGGAGTCTTCAGGAAAATCCAATCGACGATCGATCTCTCCGGCGTCAGTCTCGACTTTCATGCCTTCTTGGGTGCGCCAGAGTCGCATCAGCTCGTCGCGTACGCACGATCAGCGTCGTCGTGGACGGTCGTGCGCAACGACCAGTGCATGAAATGGCATGTGCCCGAAGGACGCAAAGTCGTCGGTGTGATTGAACGTGGACATGCCCCGACTGAAGTCCTGCTTGTGACGCTCGACGCATCCCGTATGCACATCCGGCTCCACGGCCGCGAATTGAAAGGTGGATCGGTTGTTTTAGAGACCATCGTGACGACGGTGTCTCCGATTGTTCATGTGGCGGCGAGTGGCCTATCGCCCGTCGTCGCCTATCTGACGGAGTCCGGTGAACTTTGTGTTTATTCGGTTCTCCAAAAGGCCGTCGTTCTGCGCGTCGCACCCGAGGCGCCGTGACTTCAACCTTGCGCCCAAGACAGCGCGTTCATCGGGGCTCGGTGCTCGCGGCAGGCGTTCTTGTGGACACGGCGCTCATCGGTGCCGCCGAAGCGCGTCGCCGAGTTCTTTCGCTGCACGAACAGTGTCTTGATGTATTTGAAATAGGGAAGTTTCTTGTCGTTCGATTCCGTGCGGCCACGCGCGTCGATTGTGGCGAGTCGATCGGAACTCCGCTCGTGCACTACGATGCGCTCTATTCAACGGCGCCGCTCGATGTCGACGAAGTGCGCTTGCTCTCAGGTGGCTCCGAAGCGGTCGTGATTGTTCAAGGGGGCGTTGCGTCCACTTTCCCGCTCGCTGCAAGCGACCGACGAGACGTCTCGCTTTGGTTCGATGTGTCCGACTTCGAAGTGGAGCGCGCAGCCGTCTCGCTTGGCGAAATTGCGTCAACGGCCGTTGCGCAATTCGAAGAACACCCCGCGGATATTCGCGCGCCGCTCAATGTCGCGCCGTTCTCAGCAGAGGGTGCCGCTCTGGTTGCTTCGCTGGCCAAAGGCGAACTCGTATCATCGTCGTCGCCATCGCGAGGGCTTCGGGCGTTCACGTCTGCTCTTGCGGTGATCCTCCGCGCGTTCGGAAGCCTTATCTCGGCGTTCGTCAAGCATGTTGATAAAATCGAAGGAGTCGATACTCGCAGTTTGCCGCCTGCGGAACCTCCGTGGTTCCAGAAAGCGCGCGCGCGTCTGCAGTTTGCCGCTGCGCGCCTTCTTGCGTGGACAAGGCTCGACGCACTCATTGGCCGTCAATACGCAAGACACTTGACTCAATTGGTCGCGATGCTCGACGCGCACGATTTCGACGCTGCCCTTCGGCACGCTATTCCACTCAACGCTGAGCTTGAGAATGCGCTTAAGCCACCTGCGTTGAGTGCGCCTTCTCCAAGGGCATCGCTGGCGATCGCACCGCATCGCACCGCTGCAAGCAGTACGATTGGGCTTGGCGACAGTATTTTCGACCTGCTGAAGAAGAAGTATCGGCGCGCTTTTGAGCGGCTGGTTGAGCAGGGCGACATCGACAAGGCTGCATTTGTGCTCGCCGAATTGCTCAATGCAAGCGAAGAGGCCGTCTCGTTTCTCGAGCGTCATGGCCGGTATCGCCTTGCGGCCGAGATTGCCGAAGCGCGAAAGTTGCCCGCGGGCATCATCATTCGCCAATGGTTTCTCGCAGGCGACAAGGCGCGCGCCGTTCAAGTCGCGCGCCGAACGGGCGCATTCGCAGATGCCGTGACAAGGCTCGAACGAACTCACAAAGACGAAGGTCGATCCCTTCGACTGCTCTGGGCTGACATGTTGGCAACCGCCGGAGCCTATGCCGCAGCTGTGGACGCGGTGTGGCCGATTGAGGCAGCGCGCCCGTTGGCGAAGGCATGGATCGATCGTGCCATTGCGGTCGGCGGCGTCACGGGTGCGCGCATGCTCGTGAGAAAAGTCCGCGCATTTCCTGACACGTTCACAGACGTTCGCGATCGGGTGCTCGCGCTTCTCGCTGCGGAAGACACAACCTTCGCTGATGCCATCGGTCGAGAGGTGCTTGCTGCGTCGATCGACGCGTCGACACGTGTGATCGCAAAAATCGTTGCGCGTGCGGTGATAGGTAAGCGAATTGACCATGCGTCCGAGCACTTGGTGCGACACCTTCTCGAGGCCTCATGCGATGCAGCTTTTCGCGCTGATGTTGCCGCATGCAACGAGGTTGATGCGAAGTCGTCGTCGCGAGAAGTGGATGTCTGTGCATTCGGCGTGACTCACATCGGTAAGAAGCGGCGCGAGAATGAGGACGGATGCGTCGCCACGCTGCTTCGAGGTGAACCGTCCGCACACGATGCGACCGCATTCGTGGGTTTTGACCGAAGCAATGGTGTCCTGCTGGGCGCGTTCGACGCCTCTGGCGGAAGTGCCGTCGGCGACTCCTGCGCGAAGCTTGCCGCGAACACGATTTTCACCTCATTGAAGGACACCTTCAACAGCGCGAGTTGGGACGTCGACCGGTGTGGCCGCGGCTTGGTCGACGCGGTGGTGCGAGCGAACCAAGCGATCGCGCTTGGCGCAAGCGAGAATGAGTCGCTTTGCGGCATGGCATGCGAGGCCACCGTAGCTTCGATTGCTGGCGACACGCTTGTCGTCGCGCAAGTGGGTACGACGCGTGGCTATCTTCTGCGCGACAGGCGGTTGGTGCAGCTCACGCGCGATCACTCGCTTCTCAACGACTGGATTGATGCGGGACATGCGCAGACGCCGGAAGAGATCGAAGCGTTCCCCCACAAGCACGTCGTGATGCGTGCGCTGGGAGTGAAGCGCGAGGTCTCCGTCGATCTTCTGCGCGTACCGCTTAACAAGGAGGATGTGATCCTTCTTTGTTCTGACGGCTTGTCGTCGGTTATCGACGATGCACGCATTCGTGATGTGCTGGGCATCCACACGTCGCCACGGCCTGCGTGCGAGGCCTTGCTTTCAATGGCGCTTGACGCCGGCGCACCCGATAACATTGCCATCGTGGTTGCGTACGTGGGCAATGGACTGCCATCGGGCGCGCCTGTTCGGGTCACAAAAGTCGACGGTCAGATGTCTTCTTCCGACCCCATCCGCGTCACACGCGAAGTCGCCGATGCGGGCGCGATTCCGGTCTTTGAGGCCGCTGAACTTCCCGATGGTCGCATGCTCGTGGCGCTCGGTGAAATCGGTGCGTGGGTTCTCTCGCGCGACGGCAAAGTGCAGGTGCGCTTCATCGAGCCGGCATCCCAAATTGTAATGTCCGATCACGGCGATCGCGCGATTGTGAGCGCGGCAAGGGGAACTGCCCATCGACTTGCGAAGATCGACCTGCGGACGAATCGCGTCGAGCCGTGGTGTGACGCGCTGATCGGGACCTTTGCGCACACCTTTGATGGATCGACATGGCTCGTCGCCAGTGACAACGAAGTCTTTGCGATCGATGCGACGTCTACGGGGTGGGAACACATTTGGAACGTGCAACATGACGATGGGGGCACGGTGTCGAACATTGAGCGCGACGCTCATCGTTTTTGTGTCTCGTTCGTTCCGCCGCCGACCGCGGCGTCGCGCGCAAGCCAACTCTCGATATTCGAACATTCCTTTGCCCTGCGCAGGCGAATCGACGTTGAAACCGCTTGGATGCGCGTTCAGCACTACGGCCTTTCACCCGCAGGGGTGATTGCGAGTTCTTACCGCGACGAAAACGGTGTGAACGTGCCATGCGTCTTTGTTGACGGTAATTGGAAGAATCTACCGCTGACGTCTTCGCAAAATTCACGTGGGGCCATCGTGACCGATGCGTGGCTCGCTTATCCTTTCGTCACGTCAACCGGAATGGCTGTGCACTTGTATGACGTCAAGACCCTGTCCGAACGGCTCATCCTTCGGCTCGAGGGAAGCGAAGACGCTTATGTGCGGATCGATGGCGATCGCCTTGTCGTCGCTGACACGTGTGGACGCGTGCTCGTGATTGCGTTGGATACGGGTGCCGTTCTCCGCGAATTTCGCGTCTCTTAGCGCAACCCTTCTCGACCTCAACCGATCTTCGCCCCGCGTTTCCCAAGCAGGTCACGCAGAACCGATCGGTGACACCGCGCTTCAACCTCGCAATAGCAACCGACCGAGAAACTCGCCGTTTGCGAAAGCGCTGCCAGCAGATCAAGCGTGCGACTCACGTCAGGTGCGCCCATTTCCGCCTGAAACTTCTTCACGAATGCCGCCCACGCCTTGTCGCTTTGCGCGTCGAGTCCGAGCTTCATCGTTTCTACCGTTGGCGCAAGATTCGGAAACCACAGGTCGTACCAGTCGTCCGATGCGAAACGCTCTTTGGGGACACCGCGCGGCGGGCGGCGAACGGTGCCGAGTCGAAGACCTTCGTTGGGAAGACGGGGCGTACCAAGACGAACGATGCGAACTGGCATGATGATCGCCATCGTAACCGCGGATCGATCGCGCGTGGACTGACTTGCTGCGCGACATGTCCTCCAAAGAGCGCCAGTCCCCGTGTATTGGGCCACCCGCGAGGTTGCTATGCGCAAAAACCACGAGCTTGTTGTCGATTTGTTGCGACTTCGGCCACGCTGATGGCTCGGACATGTATGCAACATTCTTTTGGCCGAAAAATTGGGGTTTCGCTGCTCACTTCGGCGTTGTCCGTTTGCTTGGGCGCGCACTTTGTTGGATGCGATTCGGGCGAAAGCCGCTTCACCGGTGACGCAGGGATAGAGTCACCAAACGATGGTTCGCTCGGTGGATTTACAGACGATGCCACGGTGCCTGGCGCCGATGCGTTTTGGGCAAGCGATCCACCACCCAAGTGGTGCGGTCCCGACGGAAGTGCGCAGCCTGTAGCGCCAACCGGCACGCTTGATTGTCCGAGTGACAAGAATCGCGAGGGTTGCGAGTGCACCAAAGAAGGCGAGCAAGTCGCGTGCTGGCCGGGCCTTCGAAAGAACCGTGGCCTTGGGATGTGCAAAGACGGCGTTGCCACGTGCACGTACAAAAACGAAACCTCGCTCGCGTGGGGACCGTGCAAAGGCTACGTCCTTCCCGATCCCAAGGCGACGGCGGGTAAGCGCGCTTGCATGTGTTTCTCAGAAGGCGAGTGGAGCGTGAAGAACACATCGCCTTGTGTGCTCGTGGCTGACGGTAAGGTGTACATGGCTTCGTCATCGAACGGAACGTGCGAGTCCGTGACTACGCTGCCACCGCCGGTACCCAAAGGCGTCTTTTCGGAAGACACGCTTCAAGTCGATTGCGAAGGACACTTCAAGCTCGCGTTCGCGATCAAAGCGGGCGACGTCGCCAACCCAAAGTCAACCGACTGTACGGTCATGAAGGTGACCACCGAGGCTGATTATCCCACGAAGAATCAGGTGAAAAAATTCCCCGACCTTCCACCGTGGTCGGCCACCGATTTGGCGTGCACAAAGAAATACTACGAAACCGGCGGTTACGGAGAGTTCAGCGTCGTCGGCAAGAGCTGGCTCTGCGAGAACATCGACAATGGCAGTGGTGGCGAATACGTCTTTCAACGATTCGCGTACTGCCCCATGAAGTGCGCTGATCCCGCGAACAAGAGCTTGCCGGAGTGCGTCTCTTGCACGAGTGGATTGAGCGGCAAGTTCTGAAATCGGTACTACGCGTGCTGCAGCAACTGAGCGTTGCTTAGAATGCAAGCCCCGCCGGCGTCAGGTGGGGCTTCGTTGCGCGTGCCGTATCGCGCATCGGCTTGATGGTCGTTGCATTCGTGGCCCACAGGTAGACGCCGACACCGGCCGAGACGAGGCCGGCGCTTAGCACCGTAATGCCACCGGCGAGCAGACCGGTGCGCAAGCCTTTGCTCCCTGCGTCTTGGCTTTCGAGGATCGGACTCGCGATCGTGGCGCCGCCGCCGAGTAGCATGCCAGACGCACCGAGTAGCGTGAGGCCGATGCCAGCGAGCCGTCCGTAAGACGAGCCCATTTTTGCGTCGAGCGTGAGTCGATCGCGTTCGCGTGGAAGCGTGAACGAATCTGAAGGAACCAAACCTTCGCCTGCGATGCGATAAGAATGACGCTTGTCGAGCGGACGCTCACAGGGCGCAACGCACACCTGCTCCCATTGCGAGATCGATCCGAACGAAGCGTCGGCCAAGGGCAGCCCCGAGTAGGAAGAAGTATTAACGCGACGTTCGATCGTAGCGTGATTGCTTTCGGTGTTAACGACGACCGTCGCTTTCGGCTCAGCGGGTGCAGCTTCGGGTGCGTGTGCAGGCTGTGCCGCCGGCGCTTTTTGTGGCGAGGCGCTCTCTTCGGCCGCCGTGGCCTCGAGTGAAACGGTCAATAACGTGAACGCGAACGTGGAATGCAAAAGGCCGTGCGACATCAAATCCTCCGAAAAATTGTCCGTGCAGAGGTTGGTGGACGGCGTTTGGGCCTTTTATGAACGCTCTCAGATTTTTTATCGCAACAACCGCTCAAACGTGGCGGTTCGGAGCACAATTTTCGCCGCAATTGCTGCGGCCACCAGGTACAAAGCTGACAGGCCCAAAGCGCGAACGGGCCCGGCAGGCAGAAGTGTCCCAATCGCCATCGTCGCAATCATTGACGGTCCCAGCATGGCGCCCGCGATGTTGTTCGCAGTTCGAAAGTCTCGCGCGGCGACACCCAGCAGGAGCGCTGCGGTTGTCGCGTATGCCAATACGCATGCGAGGAGTGCCGGAAGCGCAATCACGTCCACAATCGCGCCGGATCCGCGGAGCGGAAAAACGATCATGTCGAGAATGAGGATCGGGAGTGTAAAACAGAGCGTCGCTGCGAGAACGGCAAGGAGCTTTGCTTCCAGTACTTTTTCGATTCGAACGGGCAAGGCGACGAGCAATTCGAGCGTTCGCTGTTCGCGTTCGTTGGTGAGCAAGTGCGTGGCAAGCATCGACGGCAATACGAGACCGACCATGCAAATGAAGAGTGGCAACACGGCGACTGGCAGGCGCCTTGGATCTTGGTCAATTTCCTGAAGCAATCCGACGCTCAGCGAATGCGGTAGCTGCGCAACCTTCGATGGGGCTGGGCTTGCGACCGCCGCGCCCATGATCTGCGGCACAACACCCAAGAGCAGACCAGGAAGCAGAAGACTCGTGGCCATCGCGCTCTTGCTCGCGGTGAGCTGGCGCCATTCTTTGCGAAAGAGTGTCGATAATTGAGAGTTGCTCACTCTTGTGCCTTCGTCTTTCCAATAGATGCAGCTTCAGCGGTTCTCACCGTTTCGATGAAAAGCGCTTCGAGCGTCGGTCGCAAGATCCGGCATTCGCAAACGTCGACGCCTTGCTCAAGCAGTGTCCGCAGCATGTGCGGAGCTCCTTGTGCGCCTTGAGGGAAAGCGATCGTGACTTCCTGGGTGTCATCCGTCTCTTGGACTGTGTGACCTTGTGCCTCGAGCGCGCGCCTGAGCGGTGCGACGTCGCCAACAGTGCGCAGCGCAAGCATGGGGGTCGATTGCTTTCGCAACTCGGCGATCGATTGATGCAGGAGCACACGGCCGGCGCGCAGAATGATCACGGAGTCGCAAAGTTTTTCGGCTTCGTCGAGATCGTGCGTGCAGAGCAGCGTCGTGCGCCCCTCGCTCACGTCTTTGAGCAGCTCGATCATTTCGTGTGCGGCGATGGGATCAAGGCCCGCCGAAGGCTCGTCGAGAATGAGAAGATCGGGGCTCGAAAGAAGCGCCGCCGCAAGCGAGAGTCGGCGTTGCATTCCACCCGAGAGCGTCGCGCTCGAGCGGTCCATCACGTCCCCGAGCGAGAGTCGATCGATCAGGTGTTCGTAAGGTTCTGATCCGTAAATTTCTTTGACGAAGTCCAGGTACTGTCGGCATGTCATTTCGCGGTACATGCCGGCCTGCTGCGGAACGACACCGACGCGTCTTTTTGCGACGAGAAATTGATCATCTTCGGCGTTGGACCCGAAAAGAAACGCCCAGCCATTTGTGGGTGCGAGCGCGCCATTGACGATGCGGATCGCGGTCGTTTTTCCCGCGCCATTGGGGCCGAGGAGACAGACGCGCTCTCCTCGCTTGACCATAACGCTCACGCCGCGCAGCGCGTGGACATCGCCGAAACTTTTCTCGACCTCGACGAACTCGATGGGCTCACCCGAAGACTCGGGACGTGTCGACGCTTGTGCGTCGCTCAGTACGGCGAACTGTTTCATGTTTGCGCCAATGATAAGCAGGTTGATGGGCAAGCATACGGCTAGCCACACCTCTGACATGACAGCGCCAAACTTGGAAAAGGTCCACACGACCCCAGCGTCGAGAATCGTGTGCCACGCAATTGCAACAACGAGCAAAAGCGGCCGACGTTTCGCGATCGACGCCATCACCAAAGTCGCGGCGGCGATGTGAAATGGGATCGTCATCAAACGCTCGAGTGCGCCAAGAAGGACGAGCCACGGCGATGAGGTCATCCACTGGCGGACGGCTTGCGCGTCGAGCGTCGAAAGCCCTAAGTTATCGACCCCAAATCGCTGCAAGTAAAGGACGTTGAACGCTGCAGACGCTGCGAACAAACCCACGAAGATCGATTCAATGCCGCCGTGACCTGCGCCAAACATGAGCGCATGAGGACCTGTGCGAAAGTTGCGAAGTGCGAATCGAAGGGCGACGAAGCGCGCCACTTCTTCGCAGACCCCCGCGCTGAGACCGAGAAGCAGCGCATGATAGGCGACTCGCGTCCCGCTTGAGAGATGCGTGCTCAACACCATCACGCGCGGAAGTACAAAGTGATTCAACGGCAGGTGTGCGGCTTGTGACCCCGCAAACGTGAGCGCGCCGGCGGTAAACAACCACCATGAAAGCGTCCATCGCTTGCGAAGTTGGATGGCAAGCAACAACGGCGCCGCGATGACGATCACGCATTGAAGGAGAAACGCTGCGGCGAGCATCGGCTCCTCGATGGTATCTTCGGGCGACGGGCGGGGGCACGTTTACGTGCATGCACAACCCTACGGGTGCTGGCGCCAACGAGGGGGCATTGGGCGATCGCCACTGCGGTGCTATGCCTCCACGCGTGCGATTTCCTTTTTTGCTTCTTTTCACTTGCGCTTGCTCGACCGCTGTCGCGCCTGGGCTTGACAGCGATGCGTCAATTTCGGTCGATGCGGTGGCTGCTGATGGATCGGTGATCAGCGACGCGCCGCTCGATGTGCCAAACGCCGACGCTCCCGTTCTCAACTTTGCGCTCAAGAGCGACGACACAAGCGAAGGTGCGACGCTTGCGAAAGAGTTCACGTGCGATGCGACGCCTGCAGCCTCAATGGTCTCGCCATCGCTCAGGTGGACCCATGGTCCCGCCGGTACGAAGAGCTACGCAGTCGTCTTCAACGACACCAGCATCTCGTTTCTTCACGGTGCGATTTACGACGTCGCTGGCACAAAGCTCACAAAAGGGATCGAGCGCACGTACGAGCCTCTTGACCCATCGGGTGCTAAGCAGACCAAGGCATACGACGGCAAATTCGGATACGCCGGCCCATGCCCCACCGGCGAACATATCTACGAGTTCGTCCTCTACGCACTCGACGTGGCGAACGTCCCCGATGTGACCAAGGACTCGACAACAAAGACCGTCGAAACAGAGCTCAAAAAACACGCCCTCGCGAGAACAAAGCTAACCGTCAAATACGCTCGCTAACCGCTACCGCTCCTCCGCCTCCTCCAGCTCGCCGCCCCGCTCCACCTCCGTGTGCTCACCACGACTCCAGCACGCAAGGTGCACCGCGCCATCCTTCTTTGCGAAGTCGAAAATCGCGTAGTTGCGATAGCCCGAGACCAACGCTCGTTTCCCCATCTTCTTCATGATGGGCGCCCAAGTGCCCGTGTCGACAAACGTCAAATCGTGATCGAGCGGAATCATGCGCGGCTTGTGCGTATGCCCGAACGTGACGACGCGCACCGAGAGAATCGACGCGATCGCGCGTGCGTACTTTGGCAACTTTTGCTCGACGGTGAAAATGGTCTCTCCCTCGGCAAGCCACTCGTAGATCAAAAAGATCAGCGGAAAACTCGAGAGCGGGACCATCAACTTGATCCAAAGCGGAATCGGGACGAGCGCGAGCACGATGGTGCCGACGATCATTGCGCCCGCGACAATCATGCGATCGATCCACAGTTCGCGAAGGATTCGAAAGAACCGTTCCGTGATCGGTGGCCGCTGCAATTGTTCAAGCTGCTTTACGGTGTCGCGATCGAGGTTGAATCGCTCCGCGAGCGCGAATGCTCGTTCACGATGTGCAGGTGGCGCATGCCGCAACTTGCTCTTGAGATTAATCAGGCGCCCAACCGTTGCGATGCTGCCCCAAAACCACACTGCTGCGAGACTGCGCTTCGAGAACGCATAGTGCCGCACCCAGTGGGTGACATAGCGAAAGAGATTCAAAATGTAATCGGACGCGTGTGGGTTGAAGAACCCCATACGGTTCATCAAGATTCGGTTCGACAGGTTGCCCATCGGCAGCGCAATCGTCGGCCCCAATCGTGTTGGCACCGTCGGCTCGAGTAGGTAGCGGAAGGACGTGTAGTAGTCGTACTGGTTTCCATGCTCCGCGTAGAGCTCACCCGGGACGTAGTAAAACCAAGGTTCGATCCTTAGCTGATCGCTCTCGAGCGTCGCGCCATGTGCGGCGACCGATGCGTCAATGCACTTGACGAATACGTTTCGTACTTCGGGGAAGTGGAGCTCTCTGTCGTGGTTGCCAAGGATGTACACGACGCGATGCCCCCGCGCGAGGAACGCTCCGAGTGCTTCGACGAAGCGAGGATGATGGTTGAGAACGCGTTCGATCTTCCAGGCAGATTTCTCCGCCGTTGCATCGAGTCCGCAGGAGCGTTCGCGATGCTTGATCGGCCAAGGTGGATTTTCGGGAGTGGCTGAAATGAGATCGAAGTCGAATACGTCTCCGTTCAAGATGAGGACGAGTTCGCGCCCCTCAGACGCTGTCTCCTCGAAGCGTCGAAGAAGTGCTCCGATATCGTCATCAAAAACGTAGCGCGCGCTCTTGTGCGCCATCCAACCGTCGTCGTGATCTTCGACATCACAAAGGTGAAGATCGGAGAGCACGAGGTACCGACGGGGCATGTAACCGAAAGAATACCCGATTCGTCATGTGCGGCCGAGGAAGGCGCAAAGGAGGTCTGAGCGAAAGCCAACGAAAACTGCGGTGCTTCACTCGCATACGTTTACGTATGCGAGTGAACGAGCCCATTATTTGCGGCGGATTGGCGCCGCCTTAGCGAGTCGTTTGCGAGCAAGGCCCCGCGCCAACGGCGCTCATATGAGCGCTTTCGTCTGGAAGTACGGCAACCTCGCGGAATGACGAGGCGTTTCGTCGGTAGAGGCTCCAGCCACGCGCGTTGTTTCCGCCCGTTGCAATCAAATCATCGCCCCACACGCCAACGGCCAAAGCGGTAGGACCCGAGTCTGTGAGTGCGAACGCTTCGAGCTCCGCGCCTGCGCTGGGTTCGAACTTGCGAACGCGCGCGCCCGAGCGCACCCATATCGATCCGTCGAACGAGCCGCTCATGCTCCCGGGGGCATCGTCGACTTTGATCTCGCGAAGCGAAGTAAACGTGCCGGAATCGGGTGCGACCTCACCGAACAAACGCGGGTCGCGCTTGTAGGTGTAGAGCGTCGTGACGCCGTCGTGTGGCACAAGCGCGAGGGTGGCAAGCGAGGGTGCCGACGAGAGCTTCACGGTTGACTCGCACGCGCCCGATTCGAGGTCGAAGAGTCCCAGGTATTGTGTGCCGCTCAACGGAGAGGTGTCGGACGAAAAGAGGACGTACGCACGTGCTTTAGAAACGACGGCCATTGCGCCCCATTCGATCGCGCCCAGGTCGTGACACGTAAGTGATGGGCCTATCGTGATCGCGCCCGAATCCGGGAGGCTCTTTGCGAATGCGTACCGGGGACTTTGAGGCGTATGTCTGTTGACGAGCATGACGATGGGCATGGTCTGACACGATGGCCATTGGCTAGGCATCACCACGCCCGCGTCCACATGCGGCTTTGGCGCCGCGGTTGTGTTCGCATTCGTGGATGCGCCATCGAGCGGCGTTCGCCCTCCACATGCCGATGCGCCGAGTGCCGTGATCAATGTCGCGCCAATAAGATAGGTTTTCAACACGGCGATCTTGCTACCGCGAACCCGTACCGCCATCCAGTAAGCGCGCGCAAGCTTCTCGCCGTCTGCGCGGAGCCCTTTAGAGTGCGCGAACCAATTTGGCGCTCATGCTCACGGTTGCGCCCTTGGCCACGCGCACTCCTATGTAGTAGCTCGCCCCGCTCGCGCCTGTTGTCACTGTGCAAGCTTCGTCTGCGGTTGGTCCAGTTGATTTACAATTGAACGCTGTGGCGCTCGGGTACGATCCCTCGCGCACGTAGAGGTCTGCGTCACCCTTGCCGGTCATCGTGATGGTGACCGTTGTTTTCTCTGGAGCGCCGAGCACGAGGTAGTTCGAGTCGCCTGAGAGCGTGGCGTCACTCAGCAAGATGCGCGTTTCGGTGAGCTGCTTCGGATCAGCTGCGAGCGCGGTGAGCGTCTTGATGTCCGCGTAGGTGATCATGCCGTTGATAGCCGTCTTGGGATCAGACGTTGGCCACCACGCAAAGTCGGGCTGTCCGCTACCATCTTTGCCGATCACCCACTGACCACTTAGAATGCGATCGTCTGCGCCGACCGCGAGGATGTAGCGGAAGTGGACCACTTCCGTCAGCTTGGCCTGATCTTGGACCTCGCGGGATGCGCGTCCAACTTTCGGATACAGAAGGTCGGTCTCGACATCGAAGAATCGCTTCGCAAGTGCGTTTGCGACGGTGCTCGAATTCGGTCCGAGAATTTTGTCTGCGTCTTGCTTGGAGATTTCGGCGAGGTGGCCGTCCTTCGCGTTCGTGACTTTGAATCCTGAAACGGGTTGGTTCCAAACTTCGGAGCCCGTGAAGCGCTCGGTGGGTTGGTTCCAAACTTCGGAGCCTGTAAAGCGCTCGGTGGGTTGGTTCCAAACTTCCGAACCCGTGAAGCGATCGTAGACGAAGCCCTGGTGTCGAACGCCAATGACGTTGGTCATGAGGACGTGCCAAGCGCCTGCATCGCTCACGCGGCATTGTTTTGCTGCGCTGCCGCTTTGATTCGTAACTTTTGTTGCGTTATTTCCGCACGAGCTGGGCAACGCTTGCGACTTTACCTCGCCCTCGGCGTACAAGGCGCCTCTCAGCGCTTCGATGTCTGCACGATAAAATGTAACACCGTTGTATACGATCGAGTCTGCGATCGAGGGTTCGTGGACTGTGGCTGACGCAATGCCGTGGCAAATTCCCCACCAAGTCGGAACGCACGCCTTCACTTTTCCACTGCCGACGCAGACCGAGCCATCGTTGCTTGCGGCGCAGTCGCTCGTGGTTTTGCAAACTGGGCGATTGTGCACGGATGCAGTACCGAGCTTGGCGCTCACTGCCGCAGCGAATCCTCTGCGATTGAACGCAAGCTCGAATTTTTCGGCAGGCGACATCGATTTCTCGCCGTCCCATCGTCGGTTGACGCTGTCTTCGGCGGTTGACCAGTAGTCCGAAGCGAGCGGCGACAGCTGAGGTGCACCTTCGACGGGCAGGCTTGTGGCTTCGTAGATGAAGCTCGAGCCGATGTACGAAGCAGGGTGATTCGCGCGCTCCCATTCGGTTGCGGCTGCTTCGGTTGCGGTGCCGTCGGCTTCGATGGGTGACGCAACACAACCGAAGGGAATGGCGAGGGCGAACAGAGAAACAAGACGCTTTTTCGGCATGGGTGATGCTTTCAATCCTTGGACGCGGGCGGTGTAACACCCGACGACGTGTGGCGCAAACGGCAGAGACGCGACGGACGCGACCGTTTCTGTGCCGCTAGCGTTCGATGAGTGGTTCGATCGCGGGACGAATCACGCTCGCCCATTGCGCATGCCGGTCAACCCCTGATGTTGACGAAGGGTGCAGCAATTAATGGGAGATGGGGTTGTCGGCGAGAGGATCAGTGGCCGTCTTTCATCGCCGCAACGAGGCCCAGCAATGTTTTCTTGGCGTCGCCGAGGACCATCATCGTATTCGGCAAGAAGAACAGTTCGTTCTCTACGCCCGAGAAGCCTGCGTTCATGCTGCGTTTGAGCACGATGATTGAGCGCGACAGCTCGACGTTGAAAACGGGCATGCCGTAAATCGGACTGGCGGGATCGGTCTTTGCGGCAGGGTTGACCACGTCGTTCGCGCCCACGATGAGCACGGCGTCGGTGCGTGCGAAGTCGTCGTTGATGTCGTCGAGGTCGAAGAGATGATCGTAGGACACGTTTGCTTCGGCGAGCAGCACGTTCATGTGGCCAGGCATGCGTCCTGCGACAGGATGAATCGCGTAGCGCACTTGCACGCCGCGTTTTTCGAGCGCGGTCGCGAGATCGCGCACAACGTGTTGCGCTTGAGAAACGGCCATGCCGTAGCCCGGGACAACGATCACGGACTGCGAGGCCATGAGCACTTGCGCCGCATCATCGACGGTCGCCTCGTTGAACGGCTTGCTCGCGCCCCCTACTGGGGCGGCGCCGGGATCGATCTGCGTGCCGAACGCACCAAAGAGGACGTTCGCAAATGAGCGGTTCATGGCCTTGCTCATCATGAGCGACCAGAGAATGCCGGACGAGCCGTCGAGCGCGCCTGCGATGATGAGAACGGGGCTGTCGATTGCAAACCCCGTCGCGCATGCGGCGAGGCCCGCGTACGAGTTGAGGAGCGAGATGACGACGGGCATATCGGCGCCGCCAATGGGAAGCACTGCCATGACGCCAAGCGCGAGACCGGCGCCGCAGACTGCATAGAAGGCCGGGGCTTGCCCAGGTGACACGATCAAGAAAACGATGACGCCGAACACCGCCAAGAAGAGGCCGATGTTGACGTAGTTTTGTCCCTTGAATGTGATCGGCGCGCCGGAGATGACGCCCTGCAATTTCCCGTACGCCATGATGCTGCCGGTGAACGTAAGGAAACCAAGGAACGCTTCGAAGCCAACCGCACCCATCTTGAACGGCGCAAGGTGAACGCCATGGTTGTAGTACTCCGACACGCCGACGAGCGCCGTGGCGAGTCCGCCGAACGCGTGAGAAAACGCGATGCGCTCTGGCATCTTCGTCATCGGGATGCGCAGTGAGATCGCCGTTCCGATTCCGGCGCCGATGATGAGGCCGGCAATGATGAACTCGTAGCTGACGATCTCTTTGTTCAGCAGCGTAGCGACGACGGCGATGAACATGCCGAGCTCGCCAAGAAAGATGCCACGCCGCGAGGACTGCGGAGAGCTCAGGCCTTTGAGGCACAGAATGAAGAAGATGCCGGCGATGAGGTACGCGCCGTCGGCCAAGTACAGGCGAACCGCGTCGCTCATTTGTCGTCTCCGCCCGGGCCACGCTTTTTGAACATGCGCAGCATGCGGTCTGTGATCATGAAGCCGCCGACCACGTTGATCGTCGCGCAAATGACGGCGACGAAGCCCATCAGTTTGCTTGCCATTGCGTGATTCGAACCGGCGGCGACGAGGGAACCGACGAGCGAAATGCCGCTGATCGCATTGGTGCCGGACATCAGGGGCGTGTGCAAGAGCGCAGGAACCTTGCCGATGACTTGGTACCCAACGAAGCTTGCGAGCGCGAAAATGTAAAAGCCGAGAAACAGGTCGTGACCGCTCATGCGTTCGCGCTCTCCTTCGCCGCTTTAGTCCCGGCGTGCACGATTTCACCGCCGTGCGTGATCACGCACCCGGCCATGATCTCCTCGTTGAGATCGATGTGGAGCACGCCATCCTTGGAGACGTGCAAGAGAAGCTTCTCCATGTTGCGCGAGAACATTTGACTCGCGTGCATGGCGAGGCGGCTTGGAAAGTTGACCTCGCCGATGATCGTGACGCCGTGCTTTTCGACGACTTTGCCGGGTTCGGTAAGTTCACAATTGCCTTGTTGCTCGGCCGCAAGGTCGACGATGACAGACCCGGCCTTCATCGAGGAGACCATTTCCTTGGTCACAAGAATGGGTGCTCGCTTGCCGGGAATGAGCGCCGTTGTGATGCAGACGTCGGCTTTGGCGATATGGCGTGCGATAGCTTCGGTTTGTTTCTGCTTGTACGCCTCAGAAACTTCTTTCGCGTAGCCGCCCGCGGTTTGCGCGTCCTCGGTTTGGTCGACTTCGACGAACTTTGCGCCGAGGCTTTCGACCTGCTCTTTGACGACCTTGCGCACGTCAAACACCTCGACCACTGCGCCTAAACGTCGAGCGGTGCCGACCGCTTGCAGACCGGCCACGCCCGCGCCAAGAATAAGCACACGTGCCGGTGCAATCGTTCCTGCTGCTGTCATGAGCATCGGAAAAAACTTCGGCAACGCAGCCGCAGCCATGAGCACCGCTTGGTATCCGGCGGCGGTTGCCTGCGACGAGAGCACGTCCATCATCTGCGCAACCGTGGTTCGCGGTATCATGTCGGTTGCGATGGCCGTGATCTTCTTGGCCGCGAGCGCGCGAACGAGCTCCGTGTTCACGAGCGGGTAGAGCAGGCTCACGAAGAGACTTCCGTCTTTGAGCTTGGCGATCTCGTCGAGCGTGGGGACGCGAATTTTCACGACGGCATCCGCGCTGCCAAAGAGCGCTTCCGGCGTGCCCTCGATTGTCGCTCCCGACGACACGTAGTCAGCATCGGGCATATGAGAGCCCGCGCCCGCGCCCGCCTGCACCGACACGTCAAGTTTCTTACCCGAGAGGCGCTTCACCGAATCGGGAACGACGGCGACGCGCAGCTCCCCTGGAAACGTCTCCGTCGGGATTGCGATCCTCATCGGCCGGTCCAAGACATGATCCGCTAGACTCTAGCGAGGCAAGCGGTTGATAGTGAAGTTTGTTGCCGATCGGTGCTCCACCACGTGCGGCGGTGCAAAGCTCTTACACGTGTGTCACGCTGGTACTGACGCGCCGTACCTTGCGAATGCGCGCGCTTGTCCCTAGACGTGCTCGCGATGAGACCGACGCACCTTCCGAGCTACGCGCTGATTCGTGAGTGGCCCGCGTTTACTAAAGCCGCACCGATGCGTGTGATGACAAGCGCGTGCATCGGCGGTGAACTTTGTGGCGTCGACGGTTCGTCGAACGGCGAGTACCCACTTGCCCGTCGCCTTCTTGCGCTGCCCAATGTTCACGTCGTGAAATTCTGTCCGGAGCACGAAGCGTTTGGAACACCTCGGCGCACACCGGACCTTCTCGGTGGCGATGGCTTTGATGTCCTGGATGGTCGCGCGCGCGTGGTGAACGACAGTGGTGAGGACTGGACACAAGGGCTCGTTACCGCATCGACGACCATGCGCGATCGCGCGCTCGAGCAGGCGGTGCACGTCGCGCTACTCATGGACATCAGCGCAGCTTGCGGATCGACGGTTATCTATGACGGTCCAAGGCGGTTGAAAGTGTATCAGCGTGGACCGGGCGTCGCGGCTGCGGCGTTGATGCGTGCGGGCATCCCCATTGTGAGCCAGCGCGATGAACGGACGCTTGCGCTCCTCTTTGCCAAGCTCGGAGTAACTGCAGATGGCAATCTACTCAGTGATGGGTTCGATCACTACGAACGCGCTTGGTATCGCGACTACTTTGCCAACCACCTGGCGTAGGCGTCAGCGCGACCGAACGAACGCGGGCACGCCACCCTTCGGCCTCAGCGTTGCGAAGTCGTCTTCTTCGATCGTCTTTTGCGAATCAATTTCGAAGCGCCATCTCTGAAGGAGCGTCGCAAGAACAATGGGCCCCTCCATCATCGCGAAGTGAACACCAATGCAAAAGCGCGGGCCAGCGCTGAACGGGAGATACGACCCCTTGGGCCTTAGTGATTCACGTTGCGGCAGCCAACGGTCGGGATCAAAGCGGTGCGGATCTTCGTAGGAGTCTTCGCGATAGTGCTGCGCGTAAGCGCTCACGAACGTGAGGGTCTTACGCGGTATGGTGACTCCGCAAATTTCGACGTCGTCGATCGCGCGCCGCGGAAACATCATGACCGGTGGAAAGAGTCGCAATACCTCTTTGAATACGCGCGTGCAGTACTCGAGTTTGGTGGGGTCCCATTGGGTGATCGGGTCGCTTCCAAACGCATCGGCCTCTGCCTGCGCTCTGTCGCGCACTTCTGGGTTTTTCGCGAGCAAGTAAAACGACCATGCGAGCGCGGTCGCAGTCGTTTCGTGACCGGCGACGAAGAGTGTGACGGCTTCGTCTCGCACTTGCTTGTCGCTCATATGCGCGCCGGGCTTGTCTTCGTCTTGCGCGGTGAGCAAACGGGTGAGTAGATCCTTGCGCGCGAAGCCTTGCCTCCTGCGCTCGTCGATCATGTCTTGGATACGTTCGTCAAGTAACTTAACTGCGGAACGCAATTTCTCGTCGCGCACGCCTGGCAGCAGAAACGGAACGCTCACCTTCTTGTGCGCGCTTTCGAACAGTTCGTTCAGCGAGCCTGAAGTCTTCGCGCCAAGTGCCTCTATTGCATCAAGCAAGAGCACGTGTGCGATAAGCCCCGGCGAGCCGACGTTGTGATTCACCCACGAAAGCGCGGTTGTGAGTGCGGCGCCCAGTGCATCGGCGTCGTCGAACGTATCGGCGTCGAAGAGCGCTTTGCCAACGATCGACATGGCAATGCGCGTGGTCTCTTGGGCAACGTCAATCGCTTCGCCGTCGCGCATGCGGTCTGCCGCGCGCGTGGCGACTTGACGCATCGTTTCGGCGTATTGATGCATCGGCGCAGGCTGAAAAATGGGCGACATCAATTTGCGCTGCCGTTGCCAAAGGGCGCCTTCACTCGTGAAGAGACCTTGTCCAGCGAACATGTAGAGGAGCACGCGAAGGCCCGGTGCTTTCTCAAAGTGCTTTGCCTTCGTGACGAGCACTTCGTGGCAAGCTTCGGGTGTGCATGGCAGCAGAAGCGGACGATGCAAGATGCGACCGCGGACAAGGGGGGAACGCTGCTTGGAGAGCGTGCGTTGGAAGGCGAGGCGTTCGGATGTTGAAACTCCGAGGCTGCCGTAGAGGCTTACGTCCGGAAGCTTGGGAAGATCGATCACCGAGGTGGGCACGTAGGGAGCATCGCATGGAACGGCAAGCGGAACGGGAGCTGGTAGCCCACGTTCGGGCGACGGTTTTTGCGACGTTAGGCATACCTTTCGCTACGCGATTGGTTTCATTTTCGTAAGGCGACAAGCTCCGCACGGATGGCGCGCTAGCGTTAACCAATCAATGGGAAGGATGTCATTCGTTGCGGTTTCGGCGATTCTGTTGAGTGCGTGTGTGGCAGAACAACGGCCACCCGCTTCACCCTACGGGTACGCGTATCCACCCGCGCAGCGGGGTGCGCAAACAACGCCTCCCGGATATCCCGCGCCGCCGGGGGCAGTGCCGTTGCCCTACTTGCCGGCCGCGCCGAATGTGAACCCGGCGGGTTATATTCCAACGCAACCTTTTGGTGCTGGAGCCACCGCTGAGCCAGGTCGACTCGCGGGCATCACA
>JAHFDZ010000253.1 GCA_023248745.1 Myxococcales bacterium
CTCTGGGGGTTGGGGTTACCGATATTGGCGTTCACATCGGCGGGGGGCCAAATGACAATGCGACCAAGGCTCCCGTTCGTGATGCGATCGCACCGCACTTCGATGCGTTCGCGCGGTGTTACGAATCGGTTGAGACGAGGAAGTCGGGCGATGTGGGGGTTGATTTGCTCATTGAGGCCGAGGGCGGCGCCGCCAAAGTGAGCAATCCGCGTGTACTCGGACTTCGTGGTGAAGCGTTCAAGACGTGCGTGGTCGAGGAATTTGGCAAAGTGCGCTTCCAAAAGATGCGCCACGGCAAGACAATGGCGAGCTACTCGCTTCGCTTTGTTCCAAAAGAATCACCACCTCCCAATCACGAAAAGCCGTGAGAACACGGCCATGAGGAAGCGCTCGATGTGCTCTGCAGCCTTAGGCTACGTCCACAACTCAATTGCCGCGAAGATGGATGCGCAATTTATCAGCGCGGTGAAGACGTCTCGCGTCAACGAACCCACGCGTAAGCAGCGCCTCGATCAGTGTCATGCGATCGCGCGCGAGTACAACTCGCCACAATACTTCGCATCGCCAGATACATTTGTCCCCGAGCCTCCGGCGCCCGACCTGGCGCTCAAACGCTTGCGCTCCCTCAAGGCTGGTGCCGCATTCGATGCCCGGTGGCTCGATGGCTTTTCTGCGCTGCACCCAGACATGCACGATCACTACTTCGCGTTCGAGCAGAGCAAGCACTCCCATACGCGCCTCCTTCTGCACAACGAACCGCGACCCGCCATTATCTTGCTGCACGGCTATCTTGGCGGAGCATTTTGGGCAGAAGAGTTCATCCTTGCCGCGAAGCGCTGGTACAGGCTCGGCTTCGATGTGGCACTCGGCCTGTTACCTTTTCACGGGCACAAACGAATCCCCACCGAAAAGCTGCCCCTATTTCCCGGGAAAGACGCTCGCTTCACAGTCGAGTGCTGCAGGCAGGGTGTCCACGACGTTCGTACCTTAACGAGTTACTTTTTGCGCCATGGAGCTCCGCGCGTCGGCGTGATGGGCATGAGCCTCGGTGGCTACGTGAGCTCGCTGGCCGCGACGATCGAGTCTCGCCTCACCTTTTGCGTTCCAATTATCCCATTTGCCTCGTTCGCAGAGCTCGCACGCGATCGCGGCACGCTTGGCGACAACGACGCGGACTTCGAAGAATTCTTAGCTCGGCGCGAAGCTGAGCGTTCGGTCAGTCCGCTCGCGAGGCCTTCTTTAGTTAAGAGCACGTTGGTCCTCGCCGCGAAGGCAGACCGAGTGACACCCTTGCGCCACGCAGAAATGCTCGCGCGACATTTCAAAGGCGACCTGCACGTATTCGCAGGTGGGCATATTTTGCAAACGTGGCGAAGCCGGGCCTATTCGACGGGTGAGCGCTGGCTATCGGCGTTTCTGTAACGACGTCCCCGGCGCATCGTCTAACCTCACAGAACCTCAAAAGGAGCCGCGGATGACACGTTCGGTACTGTTTGCCACCAGCCTTACTCTCGCTCTCTCAACCGGCGTTGCGCACGCCTCAGACGCGATGAAAGCGTGCGAGAAGCTCAAAGGCGATCTCGTCAACATGCTCAAGGGCGAAAAAGCGCACGGCAAGACATACGCAGCAAACAAGCTCACGCCCGGTGGTAAAGCAACTTTCCTAGTGCAATCCGGAAGTCCGAAGTGGCAATGGGTCATTCGCTCAACGCCAATCGACAAGGCACATGCGCTCGACGCTCACGCAAACCCGATGACCCCACCGAAGGCCGCCGCAGAGAGCGGCGTCACTTTCACCGCGTGTGAGTTCTTTGCGGTCGCGAGTGCTGGCGACTGGAAGCACGTGAAGTCGACCACGCAAATCCTCACCGGGGATGCATCGCGCAATTTCGTAAGCGGCCGAACCGTGAACGCACCAATGGCGGGCGAAGGCGCCGTTTCCGACGTTCTGCCCACGCGCATCGTCGTGTTGCAGCTTCTCGCCACTGACGAGAAAAAAGCGCCACTCACGACGGTGAGCCTCAAGCTTCGTCCGAAGCGAGTGGCCATACGATAAGTTCCGTAACTTGACGCTTAGCGCCCGAGCGCTTCAGCGCGATTCACGATACGGGGCGTGAGGAAAATTACGAGCTCCTGCCTTGTATCGCTCGCGCGGCGCCTTTGGAACAACAACCCAAGCACTGGGATGTCACCAAAGAACGGCACTTGATCAAGATTGCGACCCGTGTTGCGTGTGTAGATGCCACCGATGACGGCAGTGTGGCCATCCATCACGAGCAAATCGGTTTCGGCCGCGCGCTTCAAGATCGTTGGATCACCACGCGCAGAAGTCTGGTTGAAGTCGGGCTCGTCTCGACTGATCTGCACGTGCATCGCAACCGAACCATCGGCAGTTACGTGTGGCTTCACAAGCAGTTGAAGTTTGGCTTCTTGGAAGATCGTCTGCACACCGAGCGCGCTCACTTGCGAGAACGGAATCAGCGTACCTTGGCTGATGCGCGCTTCGCGATTGTCGAGCGTCAAGATGCGCGGACTCGACACCACGCGAAGAAGACCGCTCGATTCGGCTGCAGACAGACGAACACCAAGGTTGATCGCATTGTCGATCGACCCGAACGAAAGACCGAGAGCACCACCGCTTCCGGTACCCACCGCGGCGGGCAAGTTGACCGCGAAGTTTGGGGTCGTAATTTGTCGCTGAAATGGGGATAGACCTGCGGTCGGCGTTTGCGTGTCGTAGTTACCGCCCGCGGCCGTCACCTTTGACGGAAAGGCGATGCCGGTTGGATTTCCGGTCGCTTCGCTGAACGTGAGATCGCCGCCCCATTGAATACCAACGTCGCGCAAATAACGACTCGTGGCTTCAACGATGCGTGCCTCGACGAGAACTTGGGGTGTCTGCGTGTCGAGCGATCGAACGAGCTCTTCGATGTGGTTCAAGTTCGCTTCGATGTCGCGCGCGATGAGCACGTTGGTGCGTTCATCGACCGCGATCGAACCTCGCGGCGAGAGAAGTTCTTTCGCGCGTGCTTGCAGCTCGTCTGCCGTTGCGTAGCTCACCGGAATGAGCCGAGTTGCAAGTGGCGCGCTGTCAAATTCGACTTTGGCTTGAGCAAGTTTGAGTTCGCGCTCCTTTTGAAGCGCAGCGAGAGGAGCCACGCGAATCAAGTTGCCGGAGCGCACCATGCCGAGGCCTTTGGCCTGGAGCACAACGTCAAGCGCCTTGTCCCACGGAACATTGCGCATGCGAATCGTGATTGTGCCGGCCACATCGTCCGCCGTCACGATGTTCACCTTCCCCACGTCGGAGAGGAGCCGGAGGATGTTGTGAATGTCCGCGTCTTTCAAATCGAGATCAACACGCCGGCCCGAATATCGCTGAACGCCCGCGCCATCGCGACCACGCATTTGACCTGCAAGCGTCGAGTTAAATCCCGCTTGCTCTGAACCTGCGATGCCGACATTCGTTCCGGAAATTGACTGTTCGATCTTCGGAACGTTGGGGCCATTGCCTTCGCGAGCCACAGTAACGGTATGCCTGACCGCTCCTCCGTCTTTGGGCGTGAGGAGACCTCGCGCTGCGCGACTCGAGGGAATTGGGAAGCTCCACACGAGACTATTTTCCTCGGTCCTCAGCTCTCCTTGACCCGAACCCCCAAGCTGCGCCTCCACAGTCGTCACACCGGTTGCGGCATCGTAGAATGCGCTGATCACTTTGAGCGCGCCATGGTACGCGCTCACGTCAAGCGCACGTTCCAGCTGCTCGGGCAATCGCGTTCCGCGAAGTTCGAGTCGCAGCCGGCCATCGGGCATCGTCAACACCGAGTGCTTCGGCAGCCGATTGAGTCGCACGACGATGCGGTCGTACTCACCGGCGCGCTCGAACTTAACGTCCTCGACGCTGTGTGTGAGCAAAGTCTGACCCGCCGCTTGCGTGCTCTTCGTCACCGACGTTCCGGATGGTGTCACCATCACGAGAAGCTTGTTTCCTTCCGTGCGCACGCGATAGCTCGCGGTCTTGGTCAGATTGATCGTGATGCGCGTAAGACGATTGTCGCTGAAGGCCTGTGCGAGGACACCGCCCACGACGCCCGTGCTTTCAGTAATCGCAGCACCACTCAGGGTCGACGAAATGTCACTATCTTTGAGATCAATTGATAGACGCGTCCCGTCTTGATCGGCACGAACGGAGTACTGCGGCTGACCGCTTAGATCGATCTCGACGATCGCACCACCGGGCATATCCGCCATGGGCACCACACGAACCGCGCTCACGTGCCGAGCAATCGCCGGACGCGTCACAGCTGGCGGATGCGCAGGCTCGGCCGCATGAACGTCGCTCGCAGCGAGCGTTCCCAAGATGCCCAGCAACACGCGTGATCGGTACCTTTTCATCGCTGCTCCTACGTTCACACACAAGGGTAGAGGCGCGATCCAAGGACGGCCCACTTTTCAGTGACGAGCTGCGAGCAGGAAAAAGATCACGCGCAGTTACATAAGCGACGGTTCGCCGAATGCTCCTCAATCCAGCGGCTCGAACTTATCGCCTTCAGGCCGAAGCGGAATCACCCGCGTTGCAGGCGGCACCTGAGGTTGCGCAGGATCTTCACGCAGCAGCACCACGTCGCCCTCGCGAATGCGATCGATGCGCCAGTTGAGTTGGTACTCTTGGCCCGTCGCGCCCACTCGCACAAGCTCAGGCCGACCGAGATAGTCACCGCGATAGAGCACGTGCCCTTTGCCCTTGCTGTCGACAAACATGACGCGACCGACACCGCCACCAAGGACGATCGCAATGAGCTTTAGCTCGTCAACGTTGGAGTTCGGCAACTTAACGCGACGCTGATTCGGTGGCGGCTTGATGCCACCCTTGCTAACATTGACAAAGGGCCTGAACGGATCGCGATTGCGCTCGCTTTCGACGAAGTCGCTTTCGCTAAATTCGACACCCTTGAGCACTACCGTCGGTGCACCCGCATCTAAGGCAGCCACAGGTGCACGCGATACTGGAGGAGGAGTCCCTTGCCCCGTAGACGGCTTTGCAACATCCGAACATGCGGCGACGAAGAGTGCGCAAAATACTGCAGTACAAGTTACGATTTTCATTTGTTCGGCGCTCCCGGAGCCGGTGCCCCCGGCTGACCTGGCGTCGCCGCTGGCTTCGCCTTGGTCGCGTGAAATGCGGTCGCCAGACATCGCCCCTTGAGATGAACTTCGTCACCCGCAATTGTAGGTTCCGAAAGTTCGATGTTCTCGACGTTGATGATGCGATCAACCTTGCCAAGTTCGTGAATGAACTTGACGATCTGATGAAAGCGGCCTTTCACCTCGAGCTTCATCGGTACCTTCGCGTAGAAGGCCTTCGATTGCTCTTCAAGCGGCTGATAACCCTTGAGGTCGAGCCCCGCGGTTTTGCTCGCTGAATCGATCGCCGAAAGGAACGCCGCTTCTTGCGTGTCGTCCGGCAGCACTTTCACGAAATCGCGCGAGCGCTGTTGGCGTTCGGAAAGCTCGTCTCGATCTTTCAGGTACGTCGTGTAGGCCATCTCCTTTTGACCAAGCTCGGTTTGCAGTCGGCCTTTCTGCTGATTGGCGGCTTCGATCTGCTTTGCCGTTTCGGAATAGAAAACGAGCCAGTAACCGAACGCGGTGACCAACATGAAGAACGCTCCAAGCGCGACCTTCACCGGGGTGCTTATTTGCGTGGGCGCGGGGGCTGCCATCGCTAGTACCTAACCTTTGCGCTGAGCTCGAACTTCACGAGCTCGAGCTTCGTCTTGTCGTCGACCACTTTGGCACCGGGCAGAAGCTTCACGTCGAAGAAGTAATCGCTCAGCATGAGGCGTCGCTGAAGCTCGGAAATGTCTTCGCTGTCCCGCGCGAAGCCCGTCATCTTGAGCGCGCGCTCTTGCTCTGTGTATGTCGTCAGCCAAAGGCGTTGCGGATCCCAATTGGGATTGAACGCCGCAGTCGGATTGTCTCGTCGCATCTGCGCGAGCTTGTCGGCATCGGTCGTTGGTCCGCGACCAATGGCCAAAATGCGCGAGAGCTCCATCAACGTAGCCGTTGGGCCTGTACGTGCAGACTGCAACTTTTGGATTGCGTCTTCGCGATCGCGCAATTCTTGAAGCTGCGCTCGAATGCTGTCGTGATCTTTGATCTGACCGGTAATGTTACCGATCTTCGCTTGCACGGCTTGCGTCTTGCTCACAACGTCCGCCAGTTCGTCGCGCTTCACCTTCTCGACAACGATGAGCACGAAGATCTCCACAAGCATCGCAGCGAGAAAAGCGACGATCCACAGCTGCGCCGGCTCTGACGCGGCGCCACGAGTTTTGGCTAGCTTGCGCTCAGGCAGCAGATTTACGCGGACCATTGGCGCTGCTCCTTTTCACGTCGCAGGCCAAGACCAAGCGCAACCACCATCTGCGCAGCCATGGCGCGAAACTGGGGTTCGTTCACGTATTTGTTGTCGACCGTCAAATTGATCATCGGATCAAAAAACTGCACCGGTACGCGCGCACGCTTCTCAACGGCCTGCGCAAGCGGGGTGAGGTACGCGCTGCCACCACTGAGATAGACGCGGTGGATCTCGCTCTCACCGCTCGTAGCCAAATAGAAATCGAGCGAACGTTGAATCTCACCTGCAAGCGTCGCACTGGCCTGCAAGATGACCTGCTGGGCCTCTTGGGGCACGATCTGCGTCGGGCCGCCGCCACATTTGTACGCCTCGGCTTGTTCGTAACTGCAACCGAGCGATTTACGAATCTCTTCGGTGACGAAGTCGCCCGCGTTCGTGATCTCGCGCGTGAACGACGAGACCCCCTTCGCAATGATGTTGAGCGTCGTGACTGCAGCTCCGACGTTAATGAGCGCCAGCGTGCTATCCGCCGGTAAGCCGTATTGGGCCTCAAACATGTTTTGAATTGTGAACGCATTGATGTCGACCACGATCGGCCTGAGCTTCGCTTCACGCACAAGCCCAGCGTAGTCGTTGATCTCGTCTTTCTTGGCGGCGACGAGTAGCAAGTCCATTTGCCCTGCTTCGGGCCTCTTGCGCAGCACCTCGTAGTCGATGCTCATCAACTTGATGTCGAACGGAATGTGCTGCTCGGCTTCCCACGTGATCTGCTCATCGAGCTCGGCTTGCGTCATCATCGGCACGGTGATCTTGCGCACGATGACGGACTGCCCGTAGACGCCAATTGCGACGTCTCGTTGCGCAATTTTCTGATCATGAAACAACTTGAGCAGCGTCTCGGTCACCACACTCGCGTTCATCACGTGCCCATCAATGATCGTTTGCGGCGGCAGAGGCGCAAAGCCCCAACGCACCACCTGGAATCGTTTGCGCGACTCCTTCAACTGCGCGACTTTGATCGCGCTCGCGCCGATATCGACCCCGACGAGGTTTTTGCCTTCGCCCATCGTTCTCCAGACGCACGGACCAGAAGCCGCACGTCCGCAAAGTGTCGCACCCGCAGAGAGCCGCGGTCAAAAGACGCGCCTCTTAACGAAGTGCGGGCAGCTGCGACAAAGGCCTCCAGCTCAGCCGGAGCGGCAGCCTTTTGTGGGCCTAAAGGCGCTTTTTTGCTCCTAGGGCGTGCCCGAGCCGCGCACATGGGCTATGAGCCGGCGCATGCGAAAGTTCTTCGTTTCGATCGCTCTCGGGCTGGCCTTGGCCTCCTTGCCCGCCCTCGCAGAGACCACGCATGTCGTTGCAAAGGGGCACACGCTCCGATCCATTGCTCGACGCTACAAAGTGACTGAAGAGGCGATCCTCGAAGCGAACGATCTCAAGAATCCACGCGCGCTCAAACCCGGCACCGAGCTCGTCATCCCAACCAAAGGGGACACCAAGAAAAAGGGCAAGCACGGCAAACGTGGCAAAGACAAGGCCGAAGACGGCGAGTCGGCATCGGGCAGAAAAGACAAGAAGCTTGACAAGTTAGGCAAGCACAAAGCCTCGAAAGATAATGACGAAGGCGAAGAGTCTGCCGAGAGCGACGACAAGGCTGCGAAGAGCGACCTCAAGAACCTGCGCGACAAGGATCTTTTTGCGTCAAAGCCACCGTCGTCGAAATACGCGAAAGTCGCCAAAGAACCGCACGTCATTCACATCAAGCGTGGCGGCGAAGACTTCAAAATTCGCGTGCGCGATCGCCGCGGAAAGATCCCACCGAAGGCTCTGCGCGACTTCGAGAAGGTCATGCGCTCGGGCGAGGCGCAGCACACCGCCAACCCGCGCCTTGTCGCGCTACTCGGCATCGTATCCGACCACTTCGGCAGCCGTGCGCTCGAGGTCGTGAGCGGATTTCGTCCTGCAAGCAGCACGCAATACACCCCTCACTCGAAGCACAACTACGGGCGCGCGCTCGACTTCAAAGTGGCTGGCGTTCCGAACGAAGCCCTTCGTGATTTCTGCAAGACATTCAAAAACGTGGGCGTCGGGTACTACCCCAACAGCACCTTCGTTCACCTCGATGTGCGCGATAATTCTGCTTTCTGGACAGACTACTCGCGGCCTGGCGAAGCACCGAACTACGAGGGCAACCATAACAAAGACACGGACGAAGCCGTAACCGTGGCGACCGACGAAACGGAAGGCGACACTGAAACCGATGAAGCGAATGCGGCTTCAAAGTCCGATGCTAAAGATTCCGCAAAACCCGCCGTTCCCAAGGAAGACACGAAGGTAGAGAGAGACGACCGCTGAGTGGCTCGTTGTAGGCGATCCGCACAAGGT
>JAHFDZ010000254.1 GCA_023248745.1 Myxococcales bacterium
AAGAAGGCGCTCGACATCATCAAGGGCCTTACCCAAGAGCCCGAAATCGGAACGGTCTACAAGGGCGCTGTCACGCGCGTTGCCGACTTCGGCGCGTTCGTCGAAGTGCTTCCTGGCACGGACGGATTGCTCCACATCTCAGAGATGGCTCACCATCGCGTCGAACGTGTTGAGGATGAACTCAAAGAAGGCGATGTCATCGAGGTCAAAGTGCTCTCGATCGATCGCGAAGGAAAAATTCGCCTCACGCGCCGTGAGCTTCTTCCCCTCCCCGAAGGCGAAGAAGGCGAACGCGCCAAAGAGCGAATGCTCGCATCACGCGAAGCTGGCCCTCCAACGCGTCGCCCACCTCCAGGTGGCGATCGTGGCGGACGCGGCGGTCCTCCACGTGGACGCCGGTAACGATTCGGCAAGTTGACCGTTCATAGACTTGACTATTACGCGCAGCCACCCAGCAATGGGTCGCTGCGTTTTTCTTTAAGTTGACGGGAACCTCGGGCAACATCGCGTCGTTTAACGCTCGTATGAGAGTTCGTACGATTGCGTGCTTCGTCACGCTGCTGCTGGGATGCAGCGCCGCGCCAGTACCAGCGCCGACATTTGAGACTCCACCCTCACAAATTGAGCCGTCGGCAACCGTACAACCCACAGGTGTCACGGCGTCGGCGATAGCCAATCTTGCGTTTCAACTCGACTGCCTATCGCGACCGTATCCGCTCGGGTGCACGCAAGATGCGTACAAAACACTATGGGCTTCGCTTGGTAGCGACCCACTCGATGCGAGCATGCTGAAGACCCTGCGAACCGTCGCAAGCAAGTACGACCGAGAGCTCGTTGCACCACCAAAGCTTCGCTATCTAATGGCAGAACACGCTCGGTACCAAATCGATCTCATTCGCGGCGCATGGTTCGACGCAACGTCGATCGACAATGGGGAGCAACGACTGACGGAATGGATGACCGCCGCAGACGCGAAGTCGATGGCCGATGTGTTTCGGCATTTTGAGCCACGATTTCAGACTTGGTGGCAATCGACCGCACACGCCGAATGCGATCGGTATGCGATCGATCTCGAGGCGCAGCTCAAGGATCCGTGGGTCAAGGGCACGATGCAAAAGGTTCTGCACTTCACGAAAACCGAGCATTTGAACACCATCTTTCGCATGCACGCGATTCTCAAACCCGGCAACTCAGGGTCAACCGCTGCGACGCAGATAGACGCTCACTTGCCGTTCGAATTCGAAGCCGGTGAATCCGCAAGAACCCGCGCCGACGTGTTGATGCACGAGATGACGCACTACTACTTCGCGAGTGTTCCAAACGACGCACTTGCGCGTCTTGTGAGTTCGGTAGAAACACGCTTCGGCAACGACGCGCCCACCGCGTTTGGATTGCTCAATGAAGGTATCGCAACCACCGTTGGAAACGGTTTGGGAGGACAACACTTCAATCCTGAGCGGTATCCAGCTTGCTTGTCTACGCCTCGCTGTCTCTACAACGACGATGCGATTCACACGACCGCCGCAGAACTCACGCAATCATCATCATCGTGGTTTGGAGCAACGCTCGACTCGCCCGAATTCTTGGATGCGTATGAATCTGCGATTGCGAAAGCAACGCAAACGCCAGACGCGCATCTCTTGCCGCTGCGAACAACATTTGCAGTATCAACGACCTCGCAATTTACAACGCCACTTGCATGGTTTCGAAGCCGCGCTCGCATGGGGAGCATCTCAGCATTTGGAAGTGTGAGTGACGCGCTGAAAACAATGCTGGCCGACTATCCACTTGTTTCACTTCTCGTGCTCGCGCGCCCTATTGACTTGCCGTCCATGACGATTCTCCCGGAGGCCGCGCGGGGGACGAAGACTTCGTGTCAAATGCGCGTAGGCGATCGCAACGTTTGGATTCTCGTCGCAAGCAGCGAGAGTGAGATGCAAGCTGAGGTCGTGACGAGCGCAAGCGTCCCCCCTGCGGTGTGCGGCAAGATCGCAGATTGACGTCGAGCGACGTCTCAACCGACGCAGCCTTACTCCGCAGGTCGTGACAGCAAAATGTAACCACCACGACTACCTATTGGCACCCACGCACTCGCGGGCCAAGACTCAAGATCGTAAGCGAGTCGTCTTTCTGCGTGCCGCGGGAACGTGGCTTCCTTCCAACGTTCGAGCGATGGAGGCTTGTCGCTTGCCCAAAGAAGGACGCGCGTAATGTCGCGGTCGCGCAACATTCGGCCCGAGATGCGCTTCGACGTATGCCCTCCAGGCAAAGAAGCCACGAGAGGATTCGTCACACCCGCCATGTCGAAGATGTAGCCCTCGGTGGCCGCACTCACCCACCCAACATCGACAGCCGCAACGCGCTGCCCGCGCAGCAGCGACGTCGCTTGCGCAATCGCAGATAGTCTCGCCGGAAGCAGCACGCGGTGCAGCAGGATTCCACGCCCACCAAATCCGATCGCAAGAGCCATCGCGAGCGTCCATCGGAACCATAGACTCCACGGCGCAGACGTCAGTGCGACTTCGAGAAACAACAATGGCACCACCAGCAGAACGGGCACCCACAATCGCGCAAGCGGCATCCAATCACCTCCCGCAAGCGCGATACACATGAAGTGCGCAACGAGACCAACCGCAAGCGCCTGCGTCTTTCGGTGAGCACGCATGAGCGCGATTGGCGCGCATGCCACCACGAGCACGCCCGTCGAAAGAACGCCTGCGCCGGCGTACGTGAAGCCCAGGCTCGGGGAACTCGGCTTTGCAATCGCAGCGAGCGGAATCGCTACACCCCAGACCGAATATCGGACGATCGATGTTACAATTAATGGTAACAGAGACAGTCCTAAATGACGCACAACCACGATGGGCTTTTCGACCTCAAACCCGAGGACAAGCGAAAAAGCCACCGCGAAGCCAGCTGCCTCTGGGCGAAACGCAACTGCCAAACCAGCATACGTGGCTGCCAGCAGCGGTCGCTCGCGAAATAGGACTGCAAGCGTTACAAACCCCATCGCGACCGAAGTTTCCATCCCGCTCATTGCGTATGCGGCAGGTGCAGCGCTGACGCCCGCAAGCGCAAACGCCGCAACTTTCATCGCGAGTGTCTCACGTTTGCCAACCTGCCATCCGACCGCAGAAAGCGTCACGACATAGATCACACCTCCAAGGAAACGAGCGCGATGAAGGACGGAAAGCGCATCCGCTCTTGCGAGTGGCGCCAGCATGAACGCCCAAGGCAGCGGCGTCACGCCATCGGTTGAAGGATCGCCAGCGTTGAATCGGTAGCCAATACCGCTCGCCAGATTGCGTGCATACCGCACGCTTATGAGCGAATCGTCGATAGCGAAGTCCTTCATCAGCAAGCAGAGCGCCACACCCACGATGCCAAATAGGGCCGCAAAACACAGCGTATTTCGCCTCTCTCGGGCAACGGCCAGCGCACTACCAGCGAACATCAACGTTGTCCAAAGTTCGCAGAGGAGCGCCGAAAAGTACATGTGCACGGGGTCTCCTCAATACGATTCATCTACGGACCCCGCCCCAATGCGCAGCATCGAAATTCTCGTCAACCCCGCACCGCGATCGCTTGGTTCTCCCTTGAGCGGCGTACACGCCACTACGCGAAAGCAAGCGCGTGAAGTCCTCGATCTCTTCATCGAGGGCGCAAATGTCACCGCGAGAGTTACCGATACCCAAGCGGGTTGCATTTTGCGCGATATGGCGCACGCAATTGCGCAGCTTTCAAAGCAAGCGCGCGGCAAGAGCATCGTGCGCTTCTACGATGAACCTTGGGAGTTGTGCATCGAGCGTCTTGGAAACCACGCATCTCTCAGCGTCTATCGTGGTGGGCACGAACCCCAAATTGCGGTCTACAACCACTTGGTTCCGTTTCTTGACCTTGTGAGCAGCGCGTGTGATGCGCTCGACACTCAGCTGTCGAAGCTTGGCGCCAACGCCGAAACGGAAGCGGCTCGCAACGCGCTCCACGTGCCGTTTGCAGAGAACGACACATGCGACGGTGAGCGATTCGCCCATTCCACGGTTGTGCTCGAACATCAACGAGATGCCTCGCTCAGCTTCGCCGCAGAGCTCTCGCTGCCTGTACACAAAGTTGACGATCGCGAATCAACCGTTGAACGCGCTGATCTTCACGCGTTGCTCTTCCGCGGCCGCATGTTCGCCGAGGTTCGTGGTCGGTCGGTCGACTTTGGCGCATGCCATCCGTTTCTGGTCGCTGAGCGGTTGGTCGAATTAGCGGAGCGCGCATTCGCCGCATTCGAACGAGGCATCCTCTTTAACGTTCGCTGCGAAACAATGTCGACCGTCATCGGTGTGCGACTTGGCGACGATGCGTCTGTCGCGTTGACCCTTGGGACGAGTGCTCGTTCTCCGAAGCAGGCGGTCTACACGTTCCCCTCCCTTCCACTTGTCGACTTTCTTGAGAGCGTGGTCGCTTTTGGGCGAACGCTGTGCCGAACGCTTGTGCGCCGTGACCGTGCACAGACCAATAATCTCCGTCTCTCGCTGTTTCGTCGAAAAATTCGCGACCTCGGCGAGTCGATCCGTGAGCTCTCACGCCAGGACGAACGCGTCAATCCGACACCTGAGCCCTATCGTGCGTTTGTCGAGAGTGCGCGAGAGTCTAGCCGCAGCTACAGCGGCCATCGCCCAGCGCGACTTCGCTACGTCCCAAGGTGGCAGGCGATCGTTCCGGGAATTGACCTTCGCGCCACATTTCTGTGCGGCGATCGTATCGTTGTTGCAGGTAGCCACGAGCTCTACTGCCTCGAGCGCGATGCCGGCGAAGTCCTGTGGCGTGTGCCCATCACACGTGGCGCAAGCTTCGTCACCCCTGGTGGCATCGCTCGACTCGACGCCGAAGGCCTTCTCAGTGTCCATGACTTTGGTACCGGCGAAGTAACCCTTCAAACACGGATCGAGCCACGATTCGGCGGACCGACCGTTGGCACCGTCGTAAGCGGCGCGGGCTTACCCCGACTGCTTGTCACAACCGAGGGAGAGCATCACTGGGTCGCCATCGATCTCACGAGCGGCGAACGACGATGGCGACACGCGTGGAGTCGTGGCGAGCCTGCTTCTCGCCTTGGTGCAAAGGCCGTGCGCATCAAGCGGATTGGTAAACTTGCTTACGTAACGAGCGGCGACACGGCGCTGTCTGCCATCGACGTCCTTACGGGTGCTCTTGTATGGCGCGTACGCGATCGTCTGCGCTTTCGCGCGCTCCCCACTTTGGACCACGAATCGCTCTTCGCAATTGCAGGCGGCATGAGTTCACTCGCCGCGCTCCATGCAATTGATCCCTACGCTGGCACCGTTCGTTTTCGCGTCGCGATTCCCGGAGTACCCACGGCGTGCACAGTCGAAGGCTCCCCCATTGTCTCGGGCAGCACCGTTGCCGTCGCCTATAGAGATGGAGGACAACTTCGACTCGCAGGCTACGACCGCGATTCGGGCGCCCCCACTTGGACAAGCTTACCCATTGCTCCACCTGGAACATCGTGGCTTGCGGTTGACGATCTGTTCATCGGCAACACACCCAACGCTGAAGTCATCGCCCTCTGCGCACGCACAGGCACATTGCGCTACCGCCACGCGCTCTCAACCCTCATCGAAGCCGACGTGCCGCGCAGGCTCGAACCCGTTCTGCGATCCGGCGCACTCTTCGTCCCCAATAGCGATGTGCGCGTGATTCGACCCAGCGACGGCGAGTTGCTCGGCACCATTGGTGGAACCGATCTCATTCCCGATCTCCTGCGCGTCGACGAACGCTGCGATGTCTACCTCGCCGAGGAAAGTGGACACCTGGCAGCGTTCAGTGCGCAAACAAAGCTCAGCATCGCGAAGTGATCAGCAAGCGGGAACAATCGGGCAGGGTCTGGCGTTGAGCTGGGTGCGAGCAAGTCATGCCAATTCCCTTTCACAGCAATGATCCAGCACGAATCGAAGCAACAGAACGCGTGTCTCAATGGGTGCGCGACATTTTGTCCGCAAGCGCCCCGCAAGATGCACTCGCCGTAACCGTGCAAGAACGCCGCTGCGGCGAACCTCAATTTCCTCCGCTCGAGACCGTTGTCACGGTGATAAGCGGCGCTCGATTTATCAACCAAGTTTACTTTCACATGCCAGTGGTCGACGTCACAACGCAAGACCTTCGGCAATCATTCGGTGCGCCATGAAACTCGGATTGCGACGTCCCCAAGCTACGCTCGTTCATACCGTTCACCTCAAGTTACCTTTGGAGCTGCGTGTACGCCTTCGGCGATGCCTACGCTGACCCCTTTGCCTTCGCGTACTGCTCTAGCTTAGGCCCAGAGCTTCGAATGATCTGGCGCATCGCTAGTCGAGTCAGTGGCAATGTGGCCTTGCCGAGAAGGGTCGGCGCGACGGCGAGACACCACTCGATGCGCGTCCCTCCGTTTTCGGCAAAAAGTAGGTAGTCCTCAAGCATCGACTCTGCAGCCGGCAACGTGCCTTTGAGCATCGTGAACGAAAATCGCTTTCCTCGCTCGAACGCAACAATGCGTTCCTCAAGGTTACCGAGAACGTGAACCGAAACGTATCGCTCGGCTCCGACACAAGCGGTCTCAATCGACGTCCAGCGCGCGTCGCGCATCAAGGTAAACCAACTGTTCCATGAAGATGGCTCTGCGAGCGCGTCGAAAATCGCGACGGGTGGAGCAGCGAGCTTGAGCGTCTCGCGCAGAACGACGGGTGCAGAGTCCAAAAATTCAAGTCCCACAGGGCGCAGTGCGAACATGACGCGAGGCTACCGTGACTCGGGCGGTACAGGAACACCCACCCGCGCGAAGGCAGGGCCGGCGCATCTAAATATTAAACAAAACCAAGGCCTTGCGCCGTTGGCCCGCCGCGCGCCTCAATTCTTCGCATTTCCCTAAACCCTCTTCACCTGATCGGCTCGCCTGATCGTGCTCGCATTTCCAAGTCGAAACCCGAGCCCGAGGGCCAGCGGCGCCCCATCACGGCGACAACGTGCTTGGTCTAGAACGACCAACCAATATTGGCGTTGAGCAGCGCTCCGTACGCCGTCGAATTACGCCCGTTTTGCGAAACGGAAACCAGCTTGGAAGGCGTTGCGATTCCGAACCCAGCGGCGAGGTCGGAGTATCCAGTTCCCGCTGCCGCGGCAATTCCTCCCTGAAGCTCGACGGTGAGCCCGAAAGGCGCCGCGTATTTGTATCCGGCGTAAGGGCCGGCACTGATGCTGAGTGGGATCTGGGACGAGCGGTCGATCAAGAACGTGTCGTGGAAACCAAGGCGCACTTTGGCCTAGAACCCTAACTGCACGCCGTGGTCGAAATCACCGATCACGTAGTAGCGAGGCGAGAAGCCGACCTCGACGGCCAGATAGTTGTCGTCCTTAGTAACCCAGAAGTCCTTATGCAGGCCGTGGAGCAAAGCGACCCCAAGACTCCCGCCAAGGCCTACCTTCCGCGCCGCTTTGGCCTCTGCACCGATTTCTGCGAAGCCTCCCGCGGTCTGAAGGGTCGACCAAGTCAGCGTGACCTTCTTTTCCTTGGTTGACCGCTTTGGCGGAGCGGGCGTGACCGGCTCCGCCGCATCCGCACGCTGCGGCGCCTTCTTCAAGGACTCGCCTGGTTCGCTTCGCGTGAGGGTGCCAACGAGCAGCGCAATTTGTCGAACCTGGGGTCCCTCGCCCGCTTCGAGGGGCACCGTCCTCTCGACGTGACGCGCGTCGCAAACCACGTGCAACTGGCCGTCGCTCACGCTCACCACCAAACGTTGCTCGTGAGGGTTTGGCGACGGCGAGTCGAGCACCACTTCACGACCTGTTTCGTGCGCGATGGCGGCGCGAAGGCGTTCGATGTCGATGCCCGATACTTGCGTTGCGTCGAGCACAAGCGGCGATGGAGCCCCGTCGGCGAATGCGTCGCGTGAACAAAGCACGATCGCGAATCCGACGGCACACGTGAGAGTTCCCAGTTTCAATTCACATGCCCTCGATCTCGCGATTCGTCTTGTGAATTTCCGGGCGCCGTGTGGACGCAAAGGAACGATCGCCTTGGCGAGAGCAGAGAGAAGTGCACAGGTTCATCTCATTCGTTACTGCAACATGTACGCCGCCCGCTCACGACACGTCTGACCGCGATTTCCGACGCTGGCGTGCGTGCTGTGACCTCGGGTTCACAGCATCTCGGCGGGCGGCCCTTTCGCTGGCGTCGCGATGTTGACGCAAAGTGGAACTCCATCGCGGGCACGTTGAACTGGCCATCGATCCATCGTTGCAGGCGACCGTGATGCCAACGACACCCGACGCGCGGGCGTATGTTTGCGGGCACCTCCCACTTCTTGTTGGCGTCAACCTCTCCCCACGATCCGCCATTGTCTTTAGCCCTGGGGTTGCGCTCTTCTACACGCAGGGACGCAACAATAGGCCCCCATCGCGCGCTGCGGAATCGGATTTCAGCGACGCATTAACCCGCAGTTCGCCATCCTGCCTGCCCCGCTTCTCTCTTTCGACGTCGGATTTCTTTTGGGTGCCCAACCCAACACCGACGACCTGAAACGAGCCGGTTCGTGCACGTTTCTCGGCAAAAACGGTGCCGCTAAGATAAACTTGCGACTTCTCGTTTGCGCGCGGTGTTGCCGCATGGTACCTCGCGCGCTCATTCGTTCTTGGCAACCGGCTCGCTGCATCTC
>JAHFDZ010000255.1 GCA_023248745.1 Myxococcales bacterium
TCATGAACCAGTGCTTGCGCGCGCACGCACTCTACAAACGCGACGTCAATTATCTCGTTGCCGCTGATGGAAAGGTTCTGATCATTGACGAATTTACTGGCCGCGTTCTCCCAGGCCGTCGCTGGTCCGACGGCCTTCATCAAGCCGTTGAAGCCAAGGAGCACGTGCGCGTTCAAGAAGAAAATCGCACGGTTGCGACCATTACATTTCAAAACTTGTTCCGTCTCTACAAGAAGCTAAGCGGCATGACCGGCACGGCCGACACTGAGGCCGGTGAGTTCCATTCGACTTACAAACTCGACGTCGTGATCGTGCCAACCAACAAGCCGATCTTGCGCGAAGACTTCGAAGACGTCGTCTACAAAACAGAGCGCGAAAAATTCGCGGCCGTCGCAGCCGAGATCATCGAGTTTCACGAGCGAGGACAACCCGTATTGGTTGGCACCACCAGCGTCGAAAAAAGCGCTGCGGTCGCCAAAATTCTTGAGAAGAAAAAGATTCCGCACGCCGTTCTCAACGCCAAGCAACACGAACTCGAAGCGTACGTTGTTGCGCAAGCTGGGCGTCGTGCTGCGATCACGGTTTCAACCAACATGGCGGGTCGTGGAACCGACATTTTGCTTGGCGGCAATGCCGAGATGATCGCGAAGCTCGAGTTCAAAGAAGCAGGTCGCGATCCCGATTTTGAACCCGAAGCGTTCAAAGAGTTGGTCGACGCCCACGAAGTGCAGTGCAAAGAGCACGGCGAAGAAATTCGCAAGACAGGCGGCTTGCACATCATCGGTACCGAGCGCCACGAATCACGCCGTATTGACAACCAGCTGCGCGGTCGCGCGGGTCGTCAAGGTGACAAGGGTTCAAGTCGCTTCTACCTCTCGCTCGAAGACGACTTGATGCGCATCTTCGGTGGCGAGCGCGTGAAGCTTCTTATGGATCGGATGGGCATGCCCGACAACGAACCTATCGTTCACCCTTGGGTGAGCAAGTCGATCCAAGACGCGCAACAAAAGGTCGAGGCACGCAACTTCGACATCCGCAAGCACACGCTCGAATACGACGATGTCATGAGTGACCAACGCAAGGCCGTCTACGCCCTGAGGCACGACTTGCTTGCCGGCACTTACGAGCCCGACGAGATCGACGACGAAGGCAAAGCGACCGGAAAAAAACGCACGATCGTCGCTGGCTCAGAATACGAGAGCTTGGTGCAGCCGATCGTCGAACAGATGATGCTCTCGCACAGCACCCCGGACGAACTTGACGCGCCACGTCCCGACAAAATCGAAGAAGCAAAGAAAATTTACGACATCGAAGGCCTCAAACACTCGATTTATGCCTACTTCGGTTACTTTTTCGAGCATCGCGAAGCGGAGCTCAATCGGCCACAGCAAGTCTACGATCGGTTGCTTTCTGAGGTGCCGCAGAGCCTATGTGCGCAGCGCGAGCGATTGCTCGATCTCATGGATCAGATCGTCGCGGCGCTTATCGAGACGACATGTAAGCCGAACGTGCCGGCGGAAGATTGGGAGATCACCGAGCTCAAGAAAGCCTTCCGCGAACACTTTGGCGTCGCGGCTCCTGATGCGATCGAACATCTGACGGACGTAGAACAGATGGCCAAGGCGCTTTACCAAGCTGCCGAAACGTCATTCGTCGCCAAAGAAAATCGTACGGACACGCGCCAATTGATGCGGGGATTCGCAGAATTGTATCTGCGAGAGATCGATAAGCAGTGGGTCGATCACCTCACCAACATGGAGCACTTGCGCGATGGCATTGGCTTGCGCGGCTATGGCCAGCGCGATCCGAAGCAAGAATACAAAAAAGAGGGCTTCGAAATCTTCGTGAACATGATGGCCGGTTTGCGCAGCGCCGTTTGCACGCAGTTGTTCTCGGCGGGTGAGTTCCGCGACAGCGATATCGAGTCAATGATGCGCGAGGATCAAGAGCGCGAGCAGGAACGCATGAACGATTTGGTCATGCAGCACGGTGGTGAAATCGAAGAAGGCGACGGCGATGCTGCGATGAGCTTCATGCCGCCCGAAGAAGATGCTGCACCGGCCGTGCAAAGCGGTGACGAGTGTCCGTGCGGAAGCGGGCAACTGTTTAAGGAGTGCCACGGCGCTGCGGCGTAGCGAACGAGGTCGTTCTCGACATTTGATATGCTGGCGTTGCGTCGAGAATGTGCTTTCCTGCCGCCCATGATTTCACGGGTGCGGATGGGGATCGCAATCGTTTTCGGACTGTGGGTTCTTGGGGGGTGCAGGAGAAAGAGGCCGGCGCCGCGACCCCATGAACCTGTGCCCACCGTTGCGCATGTTGGCCCGAAGAAGCCAGCTCCGCCGCAGGTTTGGGAAAAGAACTACGCGATGAAGGTCGAGGGCGTTTCGGCTGAAGCCAGCTTCTTTGCGGGCAGCACCTCGAATGCGTCCGATGATCCTTGGGTATTAAGTGCCCATTTCACGATGCCGATTGGCTCGAAGATCGTCATGGGAAAGCAATCGACGACACTCACCGCTCGCGGTTCATCGTGGCACATCAAGGTGCCCATCCTCGAGTTGGTCGGCAAGGTGTCGGCTGAGGACGCAATGGGTAAGGAAGTTGACCTCGGGCTTTCGTTTACGGTCGAGATGCCTGGCTACGAAGCATTTGAACAGACGCTTCCACCCCAAAGCGTTCGCGAAGCGATTGCCTCGGGGTTTGGTAAGATTGTTGACCGTCCAGTTCATTTCCCAAATGAGCCCGAAAAGCCCGGCCCGATCGATGGTGTAGCGGTTGTCAAAAGCGCGCACCAGCTTCGCCTTCTCGGTAGTTCGAAGACCGTCGCCGACATCGATTGGATTGCGATTGTGGATGCCGACCGTACGGTGTCGCGCGAAACGCCGTGCAGGGGATATGGCAAACCAGTAACGCTGCAGATGTTCGATTCGGAAGTGAAAATTTACGACCGACGCACTGCAAGTGTCATCGCCGAGAAGAAATTTGCAGCATCCAGCACGTGTCCGACTGTCGCATTCGTGACCAATGGCAAGATCACGAATCACGCTGACGATGGCGACATCGACAAGTGGGCGCGGGGCGAATTGCAGAAGCGAAAGCGGTAAAGCGGACTGCGCGCGCGTGCGACACTGTGCCACCGAGTTTTGCGGCTGTGCTTGAGCGGTCGCGCGCTTTCCGTAACGCTGACAATATCTGCCCAAAGCGGCAGTGGACGAAGGCGCGCACGTGCGCTTCGTTCGTATGACCTGCAAACCCCCATTTGGAGGGAACCCATGAATCGAATCTACGTTGCGACCGCTTTCGCGTTTTGTTCCTTGGCCGTGGCTTGTTCAAGCGGGCCGAGTGAGAGCGAGAGTGCTGGTGAGGTGACGGCGGACGAGCTTTCGCTCGCGGCGGCTGACATGCCCGAAGCCGGCAAGTGCAAGGCCAAGCTCGAGGAGATCCAAAAAGCTGGGAGCAGGTGCTTAGCCGAGGCTGGGGAACAGCACGCGCGCATGGTCCGGAGGCTTGACGAAATGCGAAAGACATGTGGCAAAGTGGATCCGCCACCAGAGAAGCCCCGTGCTGCAGATCCGCCTCCCGAGAAGCCCAGCGCCGCAGATCCACCACCAGAAAAGCCCCGTGCTGCGGACCCGCCACCAGATTTTTGTCGTGGTCTCAAAGGTCAATTTGAGCAAGCGCGCCTGGCGCATCGGGATGCGGCAGAAGCATGCCGCGAGACGCGTCGCAATGCGCTTGAGAAGCTTGCTTCGGTGTGTGCGCCGAAGAAGCGCTAGAGACTGAAATTTTTCTACAATTGAGTGAGCGTTTTCTTGAAATGCGCGGGTGTTTTCGAGTCATCGGAAGCGCCCGCGACTCCCCATTTTGTCCTCGTGAAACGCTGTTCAATGCGGAACGGTAGAGTGGTATCGTCGCCGGCATGAAGCTCGTCCGAACTCTCGCGCTTTGTTCGATTGTGTCAACGTCGTTGACGATTCCGTTTGTCGCCGGATGCGGGCCGAGCAAGCCAGCCGAGAGCGAAGTGGTTTCGAAGGCAATGCCCGAGGGCGAAGCGTGGTCGGGTGTGTACTACCACCCCGTATTTGGCCATCTGCACCTCGAAGAGAAAGACGGCACCGTCGTCGGTCGGTGGCGCGAGTCGGACAAAGGCAAGTGGGGCGAACTCGTCGGTACCGCGCAAGGCAACGTCATTCGCTACACGTGGAAGTCCCACCGATACGGAATCATCGGCCCGGCAGCGACAACCGAGGGCAAGGGATACTTCGTTTACGTCATTGGCAAACCCAAGTTTCCCGAATTGGAAGGCAAGTATGGCGTAGGCGATTTGTCGTTCGAAGGTGATTGGCATTGCGTCAAACAAGTCGGCAAGGTGCCTGACATTCAATCGATCACGGGAAATCCCGGCACGGCCGAAATTCCCCTCATCGAAGGTCAATGATCATGCCCAATGCTCCCTTTGAAGGCGCGCGCGGCTACCAGTTCCACGAGAAGTCAATTTTCGAACGCGGAACGCCAGGACGGACCGGTGTTTCGCTTCCACCACTCGACGTGCCCGAGGTCGATCCGAAGAAGCACTTTGGAAAGTTAGCGCGCAAAGTGGCGGCGGGTTTGCCCGAAGTGAGCGAGCCAGAAGTCACGCGGCACTTTGTTCGTCTGTCGCAATACAACTTTTCGATCGACACGCAGTTTTATCCGCTCGGCTCGTGCACCATGAAGTTCAACCCAAAGGTGAACGAGTGGGCTGCGAGGCTTCGGGGCTTCGCGAATTTACATCCTTACATGCCAGAGTCGATGTGGCAGGGCGGCCTCGAATTGATGGCGCGCCTCGAAGATTTGCTCGCCGATATCGTCGGAATGGATCACGTAAATTTGCAACCCGCGGCCGGTGCGCAGGGTGAGCTCGCGGGGCTCATGATGATTCGCGCCTATCATCAGTCCAAAGGTCGGGCGCCAAAGAAGGTGCTCATTCCCGACACGGCGCACGGAACGAATCCCGCGTCATGCGCGCTAAATGGTCTTGTCGCGGTTCCATTTCCAAGCGGCGACGATGGCATCGTCGATCCAGCGCGAGTTGCAGCCCTGATCGATGATGACACCGCTGCGATCATGATTACGAATCCGAACACGATAGGCCTGTTCGAGCGATTCTTGCCGACGATCGCGGCGATGATTCACGACAAGGGCGCGCTCGTGTACGGCGATGGCGCGAACCTAAACGCGCTCATGAGTCGCGCTCGTCCGGGCGATCTCGGCGTCGACGTGATGCAGTTCAATTTGCACAAAACGTTCACAACGCCTCACGGCGGTGGTGGGCCTGGATGCGGACCGGTTGCATTCAAAAAGTTGCTCGAACCGTTTCAACCATCGCCGACCGTAAAACGTAACTCGCAAGGTGACCAAACAGCTTGCTATTTCCTTGACTACGACAGGCCGCAAAGCATCGGGCGCTTGCGAAGCTTCGTGGGCAACTTTGGCATGATGGTGCGTGCCTACGCGTACATTCGCGAGATGGGCGCCGAGGGGCTCAAGGCCGCAACCGATCTAGCGGTGCTCAACGCGAACTATGTGCGCGCTGCGATTGGGGATGATTACCCTGTCGCGTTTGATGCTTTGTGCATGCACGAGGTCATCGTGTCCGACAAGTTGATCCAAAAGGAAACGGGGATCAAAACGCTCGATGTTGCAAAGCGGTTGATCGATTTCGGTTTCCACCCACCCACCGTCTATTTCCCTCTCGTGGTCGCCGGTGCGATGATGATCGAGCCCACGGAGACCGAGTCGAAAGAAACCATCGATCAGTTTATTGCCGCGATGAAGCAAATCGCACAAGAGGCGCGCGAAAATCCAGACAAGCTTCGCGAAGCGCCCACAACAACCCGCATTGGCCGACTCGATGAAGCGCGAGCGGCGCGAAAGCCTCGCCTGCGTTGGCTGCCTGAGCCAGACGTCGCGGCGGAGTAATGCCAGTTCCAGCAAATCTTCTTGGCGACCCAAGTGTTACGGCCCCACTCGGAAGTTTGCTGCTGACGGTCGTCGAGCAGAATCAGCCGCTCGTGCTGTTGCGCGTTGCAAGGTGGCATCGTGACCTGCACCAGCTGGGTGTGCACTTGCCGCTCTTTGTCGTGCATGACGTCGGCGTTCTCTTGACGCTGTCGCCCGATCAACGTCGCCTCCGAATTCATCCGGCCCTTGGATCGCTCACGCACGATCAAACAGATTGGGCGACGCTGACCGCAGCGTACCTGCGTGGGATTGAAGAAGTGGCACGTTCCTATCCATGCAAAAAAGCTGCGAGTCTAAAGCTCAGCGACGATCTCGTCGTCGTCGTGATCGCGCGCGTGTTTGCGGGCCTAAGCGATGGCGGGGGGCGGCCCGCACCAACCGAGCTTGGCCTTCTCAGCGACATTGAACCTCAGCTGCGCGTGCTGTTTGAACGCATGGGACGTGCGCGAGAGCGGAACATGCTTTCGCGGCTCGACCGCACATTGCTTGGGTGGCTCACCTCTCTCGATACGATCGATATCGATACGCTGCGACTGCTCGGCATGCTCGGTCCAGAGGCCCAACAGGCCGGCGTGCTTGCTCAAGTTGATTTACTTTCGGTGATGACCACGCCCTCGGCGAACGACATCGTCAATTTTTCGCTCGAGCTCTTGCCATCCGTACTTGAGACCAAACGCTCAACCGCCTCAACGACGCGAGCAGGTGACGGGTACGCCGGACTCGGAACGCGAGGATCGCTTGATGCGCTGATGCTTGGAGAGCTCGCTTGGGACGATGAGGAATTCGATCGGCGCGTGCTCGAGAACGAACTCTTGTATTATACACATGAGCAGGCGTCACAAGAGACGCAGCGATTGCACTACATTGTCGTCGATGCCTCGGCTTCCATGCGTGGCGATCGCGCCGTGTTCGCGCGAGGGGTTGCGATCGCTCTGATGAAGAAGTTGCAACTCGAAGGCGAGGAATCGTGGCTTCGATTTTTCGATGCGCGGCTCTATGAAGTGCAGCGGCCGATTCGTGGATCGCTTCCGATTGCGCACGTGCTTGGCTTCAAGGGCGAACGTGGGCGCAACGCTTCACGTGTATTTGCACAACTGGCGACCGAGCTTGCGTTGCTCCGAACGCGCGACAAGCGCGATCCTGTGGTGCACTTGATTACACACGGGGCGCTTGCGATCTCGCGTCCAATTGTAACTGAAATTGCGCAAATTGCTTCGGTGTTTGGCGTATTCATTATGCCCAGCGGCGGAGCCCTCGAGCTCGAGTACCTCGACCTGTTAAGCGCATATAGCGTTGTCGATTACGCGATGCTCGCAGAGAAGCACGCACGGCTTGCTGTCGCGAAGGACGTCGTTGCGCAGGCTACGACAAAGCCGAGGGCACCCTCTCAACGTGCGTTCGTTGACGATGAGTCACCGCGTTCGGTCCGCGGAGGGCCACCATCGAATCGAACGTCAAACGCACCGCAGTAGAGAATTTTGGCTAGCGCTTCTTTCCGCGACTGCGATGGGGACCAAAGTTGTGATCAGGATTGCGCACCGGCGGCGCTGTGCTCGCCAGTGCGGCCTTGACCCGATCAATCTCACTCTTGTATCGACCCACGAGTCGCGTGCCCGTGAGGTTCTTCTCGATAATTGCGCGAAGATCAGGGTCCTTTGTGCGCGTCCATCGTGCGAGCTGATCAAATACCGGTACGCCAAAACGGGCCGCGACAATTCTCGGCGTATTGTTCATCGCGTCGACGAGATGCTTGTGACCGGGATAGCGAGCAGCTGCGCGTGGCGCATTTTCGAGAAGCGCGAAAGCTTCGTCAAGGCGAGCTTCCACTGATTCGTAACTATCGATGGATGCAATAAAGCGCTCGTGCGCGATGGCAAGCACAACGGCTGCCGCATGGTGATAGCCGTCCATCCACGGCTGTAAATTGTCAAGCAACTGTACCTTTCGGGTAGAGCCAAGTTGGACGAGTGCGGTGACGATTGCGTCGCGCACTCGAAAGCGCGGATCGTCGGCAAGCCCGTGCAGCAAGCCCATGAATTTTTTGTATGCTTTGTCATCTTTGGCGGCTCGTGCCGCGAGTGCGTAGACGCCGCATACAGGAAGGAACTCCCAAGCTGTGGCGCCGGGCGCTTGATTCTCGTCGAGGGTTGCAAGCTCGACGATGAAGGTGTCGGCGCTTTTGCCGATTGATGCGACCACTTCGCCAAAGCGTTCGGCAAATGGAAGATTCGGACGCGTCCCTGGCAAACCCGAGAGTCGCGACAAATGCTTGTAGAGTGCGTCCTTCTCGCCGGCGATGGCTGTGGCGAGCAATGCCGCAAGGTGATCCGGAGTTTCTGCGCCTCGGGTCATCGGGCTCGGTAACACGAAAGCGATCGCGCAGGGATCGCAATGCACAGGTTGCGCATTGGCGCTGCGATGGCCTAATACGGGGATGTGTCCAGGTGCCCGTAGCTCAGCTGGATAGAGCAGCGGCCTTCTAAGCCGCGGGTCGGTGGTTCGAGTCCACCCGGGCGCGCGAAGTGCGGTGCTTTGCGCCGATCCCTTCGCGCATGCGTTGTCGGGCTCGCTCGAGATACATCAGTATCTGTCGCTCGCCCTCCTAGCCTGCGCTCGGTTTCGAACGCAAAGCATCGCACTTCGCCGTCGGGAAGCAGTGAGCGACGCGGGATCGCTGCCGCGGGGG
>JAHFDZ010000450.1 GCA_023248745.1 Myxococcales bacterium
GCTCCGGTTGCATCGCGCCCCAACGTGTCCTCTCCTTTCGGCGATCCGTCATTGGGTTCGCCAAGTCCTTCCGCTCCTGCCGGTTTCGGACCAGGCTCGTTTGCGCCCGCCGCTTCGGTACAGGGCGCCGAAGGAGCGCCAGTCGAAGCCCGTCGTGTTCGCCGCGACGACGCGCGCGAAGGTCGCGATCTATTCGCAGCGCCGGTCGGCAGCGATCCATTCTCGTTTCCTTCGTCGTCACAGCACGCAGCCGCAACCGACGGAACGCGTGCTTCACGCCCTGCACCTGCTGCGGCGCCTGGCCTCACGGGCGAGCGCGGCGAGAGTTCGGTGCTGTTCAATGTTGGTGCCCTCGCGGTCAAGCAACCTGAGACTCCGTCCAAAGAAGATTCGGGCATCATCGACTTGCGTGCGTTGGTTGCGTCCGACGACGAAAAAGCCACCCCAGCGGTCGAAACGAGTGAAGCGCCAATCGTTGCGCTCTTTGCCGTCGCTCCATCTTCCGTTGCCACGCCGGTTGTCTCGCATGCACAAGCACCATCACAACAACGCAAGGGCGGAATCGTTGCGTTCCTCGCGCTCGCGAGTGCGGGGCTCGTTTTGGTGGGCGGTGCGGTCACGGCCGTCGTCGTGATGCGATCGCCAGAACCTGTACCGAAGCCGGTGCCTGTCGTGATTGAGGCCGACCCTCCAGCGAAGGTCAAGGAAGTTGCCGAACCCAAAGTTGAGACGCCACCTCCCGTAGCAACCGTGGTGTCGCTTGATGAACCGAACGAAAAGAAGGTCGCTACGCCTGCCAGGGTAGGCCCTGGCCCTGCGGCAGCGCGTCTCGATCCGGGTACCGCGCCGGTGGATACGCCAGCGCCGCCACCAGTCGCCAAGAAGCCTGCTGGCGACCCATGCGGTGGCGATCTCGCCTGCATGATGAAAAATTCGGTTAAGAAAAAGCCCAAGTGATCGTCAGCGCTTCCTAGCGGCGCCAAAAAATTGCCCCGTATGCCATCGGCGATCGAAGGCAACTATTTATCGCTGCGCGTTGGGGAGCCACTACCATCAACGAAACGCGCGTCGCGTTGGGATTGGGGGCTCCTGGATGATTGATCGCTCTTGCGTAGTGGGTTCGCTTTGGTTTTTCGCACTCGGTTGTGGGTCGCCGCCTGCGCCGCTCCCGCCTGCGCCGCTCCCTCCCGAAATCCCAACGGTCGAAGCACCGGTTGCGAGTGCCCCGCCAAACGGTGGTGTGGTTCCCGTCTCGAGCGCAAAAAAGGACCCAGTAGCGGATTCATCGTCGCCGCTCGATCCCGAGAAGTTCGACAACTCTCTCTCGGCGCAGACCGTTGCAGGAAACGGATTTCAATCCGGTCTTCTCGAGTGCTTTCTCCCCGAAAAACCAGTGTCGCTTGCCGATGCCAAATTGGTGATTCAAGAGGCGTTCGCCTCGCTGACGCAGCAGGCCTCTCGCATCGAGGCGTGCTCGATTGTCAACCCACTTACCTTTTCGTTTTCGGGCGCCTCCTCGATTGAGCACGTCAAAGGAGCGGGTAGCGTGAACACGCTCCTTTGTGTTGCGAATGCCGTCCGCAAATCAACGCTTTCTCGTCCGATTCGATGCACCATCCACGACTTTGGTCCCGCTGATGCGGTGGCGCTCGACCCCGATGCGACGTCGATTGCGGGGCAGAACATTACGATGGGAAGCGTGTCCGCTAACGGTATCTCGCTCAAGGACTTGGTCTGTCGTTCCAGCGGCGGCGGCCTCTTCGGAGCGCTTGCGGTACCTGCAAGTCTGGCGCAAAAAAAAGCGGGACTGCGCGCGTGTGGTGCGCACGCGACGACGAACATTGCGTGGCGCGCAGCCGGTGGCAAAATCACCGAAGTGGCGGCGAACGGAGCTTCCGGCAAGTGCGTTCAGAAAGTACTCAAGGGCGCTGCGATGGGCCTCGACGGCGAGTGCCGCGTCACGCTCTTGCCGTTCAAGTAAAGAGCACCTTGCTCGTCTGCTGTTCTAGTAGTCGTAAGGGTTCGTCTTCGTCGCGTTCGGGTCCGCGATCGTGACTTCGCTCACGTTGTTACTCAGCGATGAGAGCTCGTTTGCCTTGATGCGTGTCTTTGACACACTGTAAACGAAGTTGTCCATCACGACGCTGCGTTGCACTTCACTCGTAGCGTTGGTCCACCAATTGCTGCAGCTCGCATTGGCTGAGGGTGGGTGTGCAACTTGCCCCCGCAAGGAGAACCCGTTTGCCGTGGTCGTGTCGAACACCATCAGGCCGCTGAACGTCAGCTCGCTGCCATACCCACCGTTGGTGTTGCCGTCCTCGCATACTGTCATCGGCAGCGCGAGGATGCTCTTCGGTGCGTAGTAGTTGAACGCGAGGTGCTTGGTCAGCGCTTCGGAGCTCGATCCGCGCGTGCCAATGACATGATTGTGGACTAGTGTTGGATTTTGTGGATTGGACACGTCGAAGATTTGCAAAAGCACGCCCGTGAAGTACGCGAAGGAATCGTGATCCGCAGCGTCGTAACCGATTGTGAGAAGGTGCGTTTCATCCATCAGATGCATGTACGTCGAGAACCCAGGGATCTTCAGCTCGCCAAGAACGCGCGGTGCCGTCGGAGCGCCGAGGTCGAAAACGTAGAGCGGATCGGTCTTCTTGAATGTAACCATGTATGCTCTATTTTGATCGAAGCGTACCGATCGGA
>JAHFDZ010000451.1 GCA_023248745.1 Myxococcales bacterium
TCCATAGGAAGACAGCGGCCAAATTGGTTCCAGCCCCATGACGATTGGCTACGCGACTTGTCCCCTCTGCGAGGCCATCTGCGGCATCTCGGTAGACGTCGAGGGAAACAAGATCGTCAGCATCCGAGGCGACGATCAGGATCCGTTCAGCAAAGGTTACATTTGTCCCAAGGCCGCCGCGCTGGAGGACATTCACTCGGACCCCGATCGCATTCGAACGCCGCTCCGTCGCAGCGGTGACCGATGGCATGAGATCAGTTGGGCAGAGGCTATCGATGACGTCGTAGAGAAGATCGCCGGCGTTCAGAAGCAATATGGTCGAAACGCAGCGGCGATCTATTTGGGGAATCCAGTCGCGCACAACTACGGCGCGATTCTCTCTTCCTTTGTGCTCATGGACGCCCTTGGAACGCACAACGTTTTCACGTCGAACTCAGTAGACGGACTCGCCCGACTCGTGACGTCGTCAATGGTCTTCGGCTCGCCGCTCATGATTCCGATTCCTGACATCGATCGGACTTGCTTTCTGCTCATCCTCGGTGCGAATCCCGCGGTGTCGAACGGATCTCACATGACCGCACCAGGCTGCAAGAAGCGACTCGCCGCCATTCGAGAACGAGGCGGTAAAGTGATCGTGATCGATCCACGACGGTCCGAAACGGCGCTCATCGCGGATGAGCACCACTTCATTCGGCCCGGGACCGACGCGATGCTTCTTGCTGCGCTCGTTCACACGATCATCGAGGAAGGCCTTGCCGTGCGTGAGCGGCTTCCTGCGGTAGCGGATGTTCTGAGCGAACTCGCTTCTTCTCTGCGGACCTTCAGCCCGGAGCGGGTTGCGACCGCGGTGGGCATGGGCGCTCACGCAATTCGCGCGCTCGCACGCGCCTTCGCCGCGGCTCCGTCTGCGGTCTGCTACGGGCGCATGGGCATTTGTGTTCAAGAATTCGGGACGCTCGCAACCTGGCTCGTCGACGTGCTGAATGCCGTCACAGGAAACCTCGATCGAACCGGCGGTGCGATGTTCCCGACGCCGGCAATCGACATCGGTGGGCTCACGCGGAAGAACAAGCCCTTTGGCGGGCTCGTCGGCTTCGATCGGTTTCGCTCGCGCGTACGGAACCTGCCTGAGTTCAACGGAGAACTGCCAGCTTCCGCATTGGCCGAAGAGATCGAGACCGAAGGCGAAGGCCAGGTGCGTGCGCTCATCACCCAAGCGGGCAACCCAGTGTTGTCACTCCCCAACGGACGGCGTTTGGATCGCGCGCTTGAGAAGCTCGATTTCATGGTGTCGATCGATCTGTACAAGAACGAGACGACACGCCACGCGGACTTGATCTTGCCAACCACATTCGGCCTTGAGCACGATCACTACCCCGCCGTATTTCACGCGCTTGCGGTGAGAAATACGGCGAAATACTCACCCCCGCTACTCATGCCGCCTCCGGGTGTCTCGCACGAATGGGACCTCGCACTCGAAGTGGCCTCGCGCCTATGGGCAAAACGGAATTGGGCCGCGCGCGTCATTGCGCCTCCGCTCGGTCGACTCGCACGCTGGGCCGGACCTCGCGCATTTCTGAGATGGGCACTGCGCTTTGGGCCCCGAGGAAAAGGATGGAACCCGTTCGCAAGAGGATTGACGCTCGGCAAACTCGAAGAGCACCCGCACGGCATCGACCTCGGACCCTTGGAACCACGTCTGGACGCCTTATTCGAAGCAGGGGGCGATCGTCTTCATCTCGCGCCACCACTGTTGTTGAAAGATCTCGACCGTCTCTCCTCGCGCATTCACGAGCTGACAGGCAACGCAGAAGACGCTGGCTTGCTGCTGATCGGACGCCGCGATCTGCGCACCAATAATTCATGGATGCACAACAGCCATCGCCTCGTGAAGGGTCCGAACCGTTGCACACTGCTCATGCATCCCGAAGACGCGGAGCACCGTGGCATCGAAAACGGCAAGCGCGTATGCGTGACCTCACGGGTCGGATCAGTCGAGGTCGAGGTCAAACTGACGGATACGATGATGCGGGGCGTTGTGAGCCTCCCGCATGGATGGGGCCACGACCGCGAAGGAACAGACCTCAGCGTTGCGCAAAAGACCCCCGGCGTTAGCGTCAATGATCTTACCGATGACATGTTGATCGATAAGGTCTCGGGCTGCACGAACTTCAGTGGAGTCCACGTCACCGTTTCATCGACTGTAGTCAACAACATTGACGTTAAGGAAACGTCGTTGGAGCAGTCGTGATCGCGTTCGATCTCGTCTACGAACTCACGTTAGGCGCCGCCTGCGTACTGCATCGCGAAGCTAACACCGCTCCTCGGCGGGTGTTTCGACATGCCTTACTGCTTTCGGCGGTCTACTGTGTGGTGTGCGTCGGGAGCCTTGCGACCTGGCCTGGGTGGCAGAGCATGTACCTATTGGACCTGGATGGAAGCGCGCCTCGCTTGGCAATCGCCGAAGGGTTGCAAGTCACTGCACTCATGGCTTGCTTCTTTTTGGGATTCGTACGCGTTGGCCCGATGCTGCGTCGGTTTGACGTGCGTCGAGTTCATGCGTTTGCTGCGATCGCTTGGCTGTTCTTGCTCGCCTTCCTATTTGTAGCGTTGCGCGACCGGGCGTTCATCGTGACCACCTTCCGCGATTTTTCTTCGCGCACCGAATTCGCACTCAGCTGGGGAAGGCCAGACT
>JAHFDZ010000256.1 GCA_023248745.1 Myxococcales bacterium
ATGGAACGATCGCCGACGACGTTGGCAGTTGGCGGCTCGAGATGCGCGGCGCGAAGGGTGATGTGTTTGAGATCAAGCAGCAGCTTGGCTCAGAAGACAGCGCGCCGTTGACGGTAACCGTCCCCTGATCTCACTCGCTCTCGGGCTCGTCGATGCCGCGTAGTAGCGTCTTGCCCGGCTTTGCGAAAGTGGTGGCGCGGGCGATACGGTCAAGCACCTTGAATTCTTGCGGTTGGGCCTTGGGATACAAGAGCGTAATCACGCAGCCCCGGCGGTCGCGAATCATGTACCAGGCGTGACGGCTGTACCAAGGACCGCTCGCTTCTGCGCGGACTTCGGTTTCGATGTGAACCGCGGGCACGCCTTCCCACGAGTCCTTGGGGTCGTTCTTGACGAGTTTGACCTCCGAAAATTGGTGTTTCTCGGCAGCTTCGACGACGCGTGCGAGTTCGCGGCGGTCTTGCGAAATGGGATTGTCAACGAGGCCAACCGCGAGCCCTTCATCGGGTGTACCACGCGAAATGCGAGCGAACGTATCTCCAACCGGTGTGTAGGCGAACGCGTCAGGAAAATGTAACTGGAGCGTTTTCTTTTTTGACGTGCGCGTTTGGGTGAGTGGTGCCTCGACCGCCGCAGCAGCGATTTTTGCGGCATCGGGATCGGTCTCCAGAAACTCAATAGCGTCCACGATGCGGTCGAGAAGAGCTTCTTCCTCAGGACGCGATACGGGGTAGGTCTTAGAAATCGCGAACCCGTGACCATTGAGAATGAGGTAGCAAGTGCGCAGCTTGTACTTCGTGAAAAGTCCGGATGTGAAGCTTCCATCGATGCACGTTGCCGCAGTCCCCGCCATCGGAACGTCGTTCGTTTGTGTTCCTTCAACGTACTTGCCCGAACTTTTGTAGCCGTCGATGGCGCCTTTGTGCGCGGCGCGGGCGAACTCCTTCACTTCGTTCGACACGGGCGTATTGACCGACACGACCGAGAGGGCTTCATCGAGGCCACCAGGAAGTGCACGCGACAAAACGACGAGCGCGCCCGACGTTGCATCTCCGATCGGCTCTGACTTCGCCGCGAAGTCAGCGGGGTAGTGGAGGTTCACAAGGCTGCCCTTGCCGTGGTAGGTCTCGCTGAGAATGACCGACGCCGCTCCAGCATCGGCGCGCCTCTTTGGCAGCTTGCAGCCGACTGCGAAGACGAATGCGTAGGCCAAAACGGAAAAGTGGCGAAGCGCTCGTGACATTGTCGCCTGCGAGTAGTCGAATGCTCGTGAAGGCGCAAAGGCTGGGGCGCCGATTGTGTTGTCGCGCTATTGCCACTGCTCGCGAGCCGAGAGCACCTTTAGCCCGATGCGCCGTCGTGGCGCTGCGAGCGTGCGTCCAACGACTTCGCCCACGAGATCGTAGTCGCTCGCTTGTGAAATCGTGACCTTCACGAACTCACCCGGCTTCACTTCATCGCCCGATAGGAACACTTGGCCATCGATTTCGGGAGCTTGCCCGGCATGGCGGCCCTTCATCACGAACTCGTGCTCTTCGCTGGCGCCTTCGACCAATACTTCCAGTTCTTGACCAATGCGCGCTTTGTTCTTGGCGCGTGCGATCTTGCGCTGTGCGGTCATGAGCTTGCGGTACCGGCTGCTTGCGACCTTGGCGGCAACTTTGTCTTCGAGCGCGAAACTCTTGCAGCTCTCTTCATCGGAGTAGCGAAACACACCGACGTGATCGAACTCCGCCCAACGTACGAAATCGCAGAGGGCATCGAACTCAGCGTCGGTTTCGCCTGGATGCCCCACGATGAACGCCGTGCGAAAGACAAGGTTCGGTACCTTCTCTTTGAGGCGCGTCACAACTTTGCGTTGACGATCTTGACCGTGCCCGCGTCGCATCAACTTGAGCATTTGATCGCTCGCATGCTGAAGCGGCATGTCGACATACGGGACCACCCGGGGATGGTTGCCAATTACATCGAGGAGCGCTTCATCAATGTTCTCGGGGTACAAATAGAACAAGCGTACCCAGTGCACGCCTTTGGTATCGGCAACGCGCTTGACCAAATCGGACAGCGCTGTGCGGCCTTCGCGAGCGAGATCGCGACCGTATGAAATGGTGTCCTGCGAGATCAAGTTGATCTCGCGTACGCCCTGCGACACGAGCGATTCGACTTCTCGCACGACGTCGTCGGCCATGCGCGAACGCTGCTTGCCACGCATTTGCGGAATGACGCAAAAGGAACAGGTGCGGTTACAACCTTCGGCGATCTTGACGTAAGCGCTGGCACTGTTGTCGGACAGGACGCGCGGATTGTTCGCAGCGATGACCCAGTCGGCTGGGTTGCCAACGAGCATGCGTTCCTTCTCACCGCGAAGCACGGCGCCGAGTTTCAGCATGTCGCTCGAGCCCAAAAAGTGATCGACTTCGGGCATCTCGCTGGCCATCTCGCCGGGGTAGCGTTGGCTTAAGCAACCGGCGACGATCAGTTTTTCGCACGCGCCGGATTCTTTGAGCTCTGAGAGTTCAAGAATCGTATCGATCGATTCCCGCTTCGCTTCGCCAATGAAGCCACACGTGTTGACGACAATGACGTCCGCGTCGTCAGGCTCGGGGGAGAGTGCGTAACCTGCATCTTGCGCGACGCCGAGCATGACTTCCGTATCGACGCGGTTCTTCACACAGCCGAGGCTGACGAAGTGGATGCGCTTCTGCTTTTTCTGCATGGCAATGGCGATTCCCTGAATTGGGGGTCGCCTTAGTAGCACGCGACGTCGGTATTGTCCGCGTTCGGTGTGCCTTTGAAGCTTGGTTGCCACTCGTTGAAGCTTGCGCTCCAACGTTCCCACGACGTGCGGTCGCTCCACTTGCACGCGGCAGGGAAGCTGAGGCTGACGCCTGTCGTGAAAGCGTAACCGGGATAGGTCGTTTCTTCGATGACGGTGGAGCCCTGAACTAGCCTGATCGTATCGCCGCTATTTTTGAGAACGTCGGTTAGAGCCCAATGAAAGACCTTGCCGCCGACGTTCACGCTCTGCCCGCCAATGACGAAGGTCTCTCTTGGTGCGAGCACGATTGTGTCAGCAATTTCGACGCGATCGGTAGCCGAGCCACGTGGGGACTCGAACGCGATACCGCTGAATGTGAGCGTACAATTGCGGGTATTTTGGACCTCGAACCACTCGCCTTTGTCGCCCGCGCCGGATACCGAGGCGATCATCATTTCGACCACAGCGAGGTCGCCAACGGCGAGCGGCCCGCATGGGCTGACTGTTCCGGCGTCAGTTGGGTCGGTACTACGGCCACCGTCGGATGCGCCGCCGTCGGGGAAGCGCGCCGCCGGTGATGCGAGGGCGGCAGCGTCTCGGATGATGACGGTTGGAATGTTGCCCTTCGGATAGCGATTGAACTCTTCCTCGGCCTCGTTGAACTCTTGCTCGAACCCGCCGTCGCGCTTTGGGAGCGTTGTGGTTGAACCACTGCAGGCAGCGGTCGACAGCCCCGAAGCGATGACCACAACCGAAAGCAAAAGTGCGCGATTCCCCCAGTTTCCCCACATTATGGCGAAGATACTGACCCAGAAACTGCGGTGCGCCAGTCAAAGTCGACGCATGGTCGATTTGCGCGATCTCGAACGCGACACGGAGTTTGGTGTGGGCGTCTACGCCTGCGCAATCGGCCCCGACGAGTTGCGTCCTAGCGCAGGACGCTTTGTCCTCGCATGACGTTCGTAAAGCGTTCGAACAGGTACAAAGAGTCGTGTGGGCCGGCTGCGGCTTCGGGGTGGTACTGCACGCTGAACGCGCGAAGATCGGGCGCGGCGATGCCCTCGCACGTGTGGTCGTTGAGATGGCGATGCGTCATTCGTACATTCGTGGGGAGCGTGGCGTTGTCGACCGCGAACCCATGATTTTGGGAGGTGATTTCGATACGCCCTGTTGCGAGATCGAGCACGGGTTGGTTCCCGCCGCGGTGGCCAAACTTGAGCTTGTACGTCTTTGCGCCTAGCGCCAACGCAAGGAGTTGATGACCAAGGCAGATGCCAAAGATTGGCACGTGACCAAGAAGGTTACGAATCGTCGCGATGCCGCTCTCGACGGCTGCGGGATCGCCCGGTCCGTTGGTGAGAAACACGCCGTCGGGACGTTGCTCAAGGATGGATGCTGCTGAAGTGGATGCGGGAACAACGCTGAGCTCACAACCCGCATCGACGAGGCAGCGGAGCATGTTTGTCTTCACGCCAAAGTCGAGCACCGTGACTCTAAATCGATCGGTTGTAGGTACATTTGTGCGCCACTGACCTCGGCCTTCCGTCCATTGAAGGGGCGTTTTCGTCGTGGTCTGCGTCGTGAGGTCGAGGCCCTCCATACTGGGGGCTCCAATTGCCGCTTCGAGAAGCTCTTTTGCTGATGCTCGGCCCAGCGCGCCGTTCTGCGAACCACGGTCGCGCAGGTGTCGTGTCAGTCTGCGCGTGTCGAGGTTACTGATGCCAACGACGTTGTGCTTCGCAAGATATTCGTGCAGCGGCAGGTGACCGCGCCAATTCGACGCGATTGGGCTTACCGAACGAACGATGAGGCCCAACGCGTGTGGCCTCTTTGTGAGGGACTCGGCGTCTTCGAGCGTGCAGCCGTAGTTGCCGATCTCGGGCGCCGTCATCGTTACGAGTTGACCTGCATACGAAGGATCCGTCAGAACTTCGGGGTACCCCGTCATCACAGTGGTGAATACGACCTCGCCGCGCGCGATGCCCTCTGCACCAAACGCTTCACCTTCAAAGATCGTTCCGTCAGCGAGAACCAGCATGGGGCTCCTCTGCTTCAAATATTACGCGTCCAGTTACAATGGTGGCGAGCACGCGTCCACGAACGGTGCGGCCCAAAAACGGTGTGTTCTTGCTCTTCGAGCGAAGTTTGCTCGGATCGATGGTCCACTCGGCGTTCGAGTCGAAGAGGATGAGATTCGCTTCAGAGCCTTCGCGAATTTCGGGTGGCGATAGTCCGACGATGCGCGCGGGGGCTCGTGTGAGTGAGTCGATCAAGCGCGACAACGAAAACGCACCATCGTTGACGAGCCCCATGAGGAGCGGCAAGCAAATTTCGAGTCCAATCATGCCTGGCGATGCGCGATCGAATTCGCAGTCCTTATCGAGCACGCCGTGCGGGGCGTGATCCGTTGCGACGCAATCGATCGTTCCGTCTGCGAGTGCATTGCGAAGTGCTTCGACGTCATGTTCTTCGCGAAGGGGAGGGTTGACCTTGCAGGCGGTTTCGTATCCGAGCACGTTCTCGTGCGTGAGAAGCAAGTGGTGGGGCGTCACTTCGGCAGTGGCTCGAATGCCGCGCGATTTGGCCTCGCGAAGCAATCGCACCGACCCTTCGGTCGAGGCGTGCGCGAGGTGATAGCGGGCCTTCGTGTACTCGGCGAGCATCAAGTCGCGTGCGACGATCACGTCTTCGGCAACGCGAGGCCATCCGCGCAGACCCAGCTTGGTGCTGACCCAGCCTTCGTGCATCTGCGCACCTTCGGTAAGGGCGTGATCTTCCGCATGCTGGATGATCGGGAGGTCAAACATGCTTGCGTATTCGAGCGCGCTTCGCATGACGGCACTTGAGGTTACGCATCGACCGTCGTCCGAGAGGCCGACCGCGCCGGCATCGCGCAAATCGGCCATCTCGGTCAATCGTTCACCTTCTTGACCAACCGTAATGGCACCAATCGGATGAAGTCGTGTGCCGTCCACCGCGCGTGCCTTCGTAACCAAAAATTCGGTTATCGTCTTGCTGTCGTTGATTGGTTTCGTGTTTGGCATCGCGCAGATGTCGACGAAGCCACCGGCAGCGGCCGCTCGCAGCGCGCTGGTTACGTCTTCTTTTGATTCGTAACCGGGTTCGCGCACATGAGCGTGTAGATCGATGAGGCCCGGCATGAGCCAAAGGCCATCCGCGTTGAACGTTCGAACCCGATCCGATTGGGGAAGATTGTGAGCGGCATCACGACCGACGCGCGTAATGCGTCCACGTTCAATGACAACGTCGACCACGGCATCGAGGCCCGCGTAGGGATCGATGGCGCGCACCCGGCGGAAGACCAGCGCGTCAATCATCGAGAGACGACGTGTATCGAGCCTTGCGCCGTATGTCGACGGCGAACGTCAGGCCAACGCACATCCTTCACAAATAGCGCCCGAAGGCACGTCGTTTTGCGATTCAGAACGTTCCAGAAGCGCCGACGGAACCAACGCCGAGCTCCGGTCGAATCGTGAATCCGGTCGTGGGCGCGGGGGCCGGCTTTGGGGCTGTGAGGAGCAAAATCGTTCCCGTTGCGATGCCCGCCGCAGCGACGCCAAGGCTAATGCCGCTGATGAACCCATTCGAGCGGTAGGAGTTCATCGTATCGGTAAATGTGGCGTGGTTACTGAGAACGTCGGGACACTTGCTTTGGGGACACTCTTTTTTGAGCATCTTGTCCTGCCCAATCCACTGCACGCCGTAGACGGTGCCGATCACCAAGCCAACAGCGCCGACTCCGAATGCGCTCCATGTTCCAACAGTGCGCCCAGTGGACGTAACAATGGCGACGGGGGCTGCCGTAAGCGCAATGGTTACGGTTTTTTCGCCCTTTTCTGTCGCGTCGAACTGCTGCTCTAAGTGCGTATAGCCCGGTGCGTCTGCTGACAGGCGATGCTTGCCAGGGTCCATCGGGAGCTTCACACCGAAGGCTGCAGGTTGAATGATTGCGTCGTCTACCGTGACCTTGATCGCAGGCGGAGCATTGACGACCGTGAGCGTCACATACGCCAACTTATCAGCGACGGCCGTGCGTGCTTGGCGAGCTTCATCGATGAACCCTTGCAGCAATTTCTCAGCGTCTGGTGAGGTTGCTGAACGTGGATCCATCATCGCTACGCGGTTGTAAATGTCGCGAGCGGCGAGGATTTTGCCGGTTCCTTCGCAAGCTCGTGCGAGCAACATGAGGAGCGCCGGTGGTTTCACCTTGCTTGGGTAGAGCTTCTCGGCGCGAGAGCATTCGCTGTACGCGGCCGAGAAATTCTTCGCGTCGAGCGACTTGCTACAGTCTGTTGCAAGCGCGCGCGCGGCTTCTTCGTTAATGGGGTCCTGCGCGGAGTCGTCCGCGTTTGCGCGGGTAGAGGCCGTTAGCCTGACAATGAAGAACGCGGCGGCCGCCGCTCGAAGTGCCCGCGAGCGGTATGTCAGGTTCGTTGACGAGTGCATGCTGCAAGCAAGCGACGTTGGCAAAATTGAGCGCACTCCCATCTGCGTATGGTTTCACATGCCGGGCAGCGTGGGCAACTGGCAGGGCATAGTGGCCGCCGCGGCGTTCACCATTCTGCGCCTATGTGCGAAGGGCGGGACTTGAACCCGCACAGTGTTTCCACCACCAGAACCTGAATCTGGCGCGTCTGCCAATTCCGCCACCTTCGCGAGGAGAGGGCCGCGGAGTATCGCCAAGCGCGACGTGATCGTCAAGCCAGCTATCGCAAACACCAGGCGATAAGCATTGCGCACATGAGGACCATCGCCAGAACGATGCTTCCGGTGATCGCGAATGCGATCTTGGCCGAACGCGACGATTGCAGTGCACCTGTGGCTCGCGCTTCGCGACCGAAACGGACTTCGGCTTCGGTGATGGGTAACAACGCCGAGAATGTTTGATCCCCCTTTGTTCCGCTTGTGCGGACCATGACCCGAAACGCGGTCGCGCCTTCGCGCGCGATGGCTGGGAGCGTGCCGCACCGTTGGCATCGTGATGCGCCATTGAGCCCGAGGCCGCACGTGCCGCACATACGATGCTCGCTCATCTCGGGCTCGATGACGCACGCCAGTCGATACTCGATGGACGTGGTTTGACTCTCGACCTTTGCCCAAGGTTCAAACCACTGGTCGGTGAGAAGCTCGTGCGCGGACCCCTCGCGCACTTCGCGACAGTGCGGACATGGGAGCTGGGCCCGCTGATTCGGATCGAGCACGATGGGCGTAGCGCAGCGTTCGCACGCGCCAACGCAAATGCCAAGATCGCCCATTCGGAGCGCGTTACGGGCCGTCGCAAGCCACGCAGCGAATGCCTTAGACGAGAAGTCGGTCTTGAATGCAACGGGTTGCCCGTCGGCAAGAAGGGCAACCGTGTTGGCGTGCGCGCAGCGTCCACAGCGGACCACAATCGGAATCGAAGGTGGTTCGCCGAGCGGAAGCTGACAGCCCGAGCAGCGCGCGCGCGAAAGTGCCAAGTTGAGTTACGTTTCGTCTGTTTACTTGGGTGGCTCGGCTGGCGGAGGTGCAGCAGGTTCGGTGGCAGCGCCGCCTTCTGTTGCGGCGGGCGCGAAGGGCTTGCCGTCCATCTCGAGCACATGGAACTCAACGCGCCGGTTGAGCTGCTTGTTGGTCGCCGAATCGTTTGGAGCCAAGGGCTTTTCCATGCCGTATCCCTTTGAGTCGAGCCGATCTTGCGCAATTCCTTTGCCGACAAGCCACTTGACGACCGCTGCAGCGCGGCCATCACTGAGCTGCTGGTTGTAGGCTTTGGGCCCTTCGTTGTCGGTGTGACCTTCGATCGCCA
>JAHFDZ010000257.1 GCA_023248745.1 Myxococcales bacterium
TCGCCAATGGCCACGTCGTCTACGCAGGTGGGCGCACCGGTCCCACGTTGGCCGGATCGACATACCTCAATACCGCTGAGATCTACGAACCTGCAACGGCCACCATGTGCAAAGTTCAGCAAGTTGACGGTACGACCGTCACACTCGCGAACGCGACGGTATGCGACGATTCAAACCCGTGCACGACTTCGGACGTGTGCACCTCGGGCGTTTGCGGCGGTACAGCGGTCACAAATGGAACGGTGTGCATGGGCGGAACGTGTCAAGCGGGCGCGTGCGTGAGCGCTGATGCCGGAAGCGCGACAGATGCAAACGACGCAGCACCCGGCATCGACGCAAGTAAGGCCAGTGATGCAAGTGACGCCTCGCCAGTGAGCGACACGGGGCTCGATGCGAGCGACGTCAACGCCCCCGATGCGAGTGACGCAACGACATCAGACGCGAGCGATGCGATTGCAGACACAATGCCCGATGTCGTTGTAACCGTCGACACAGGCGTCGATGTTGCGCAAGACGCTCCTCGCGACGTGACGCCAACCACACCAGATACGAGTGTTGCGGACACTGGCGGAGGAAACGTGGATGGCGGCACAGCCGCGCCGGATAGCGGTTGTCAGTGCCAAACCACTTCGGTTTCGCGGCGCACGCCCGATGCCTTTGGCCTGCTCATGGGTGCTGTTGTTTTCTTCGGCGCGGTCCGTCGTCGCATCTCTCGCGTCTCGGCAAAACACTGACCCGCACATACGTTGCGCACCCCACGAACTCGCTCACTCGAGGTTGAGTTCGTGGTCGTGGGGCGATTCCATTTCACGGCGCCGATGACTTCAGCTGCAGCATTTGACGTGAGCGGCTCTGACAACAGCGAGCGTGTATTGATAAATGCACAGCTTGTTCACGCGAAACCGCAGGTGTATCACGCCCACCATGAGCGCCGGTTTCAGCTACCGCGATCGAACGTATTGGGGGACGAATGGAGCCGTCGAGCTATGCCTCGACAAGCTCATCGAGATCGCCGCAGAGCGCGGGTGGCAAGACGATTCAATCGCGGCGCTCCTTTATGACACGAGAGAGTCGTTCAACATGGGATGCGTGGTGCCTCTCGACGAAATTGTCACGAACGAAACCTCGCGCATCCGCTTTACGGAATTGCTTGGGGCTGCGATCCAACGCCTCCGGGAAGACGGCGAGCTCACCGAGTACGGCCTGAGTTGGGTGCGCTCGACATTGAGTGAGTTGCACGCCGCGCTATCGATATCGAACTGCGATTGATCCATTTTGGGACTTTTGCTTGTTGCTGCCGAGAGGATCGTGTCGATTCAAGAACGACGCGGTCCAACCGGAGCTGCGACTGACTCGTAGCTCCGCGCCGAAATTGGTGGCGATCGCGGCGCCTTGTCATGGGTCACGCTTGACACGATGAAAATGAGCGAGATCGCAGCGGTATGCGGTTGCATACCTCAACGTATTTTTCCGCTTTGATGTGCACGCGTTCGTGCGATCGTTGCGCCTTCTAGGCGAGAAACGCGCGTCGCTGATCGCGTTGTTCGATGCCGTTGGTGGGCTCGACGCCGCGAGATCGATCGCTAACTTTCGTGCAGGAACTCCGACGAGCACGCCGAACTTCACCTCACAAGGTTCGCCGATCGTCGTCAACGAAATTGTCCATCCGTTAGTCGACGGCGCGATCGCCAATCACGCGCGGCTAGAGCGATCGATTGGCTGGTTGATCATGGGCTCGAACATGTCGGGTAAGTCGACGTTTCTGCGCGCGGTCGCACTAGGCGCCGTCCTTGCCCAATCGATCGGTTGCGTCACGGCGAAGGCGTACAGCGCGCCATTGCTCGACGTTCGCACGCTGGTGTACGTGCAAGACGATGTGCTCGTTGGGAAGAGTCACTTCCTTGCTGAAGCGTGTGCAGCGCGGGATCTGCTCGTCGAGGAAGTCGGTGGCATCGATCGTCTATGCATCGTTGACGAGCTCTTTCGGGGAACCAACACTGACGATCGCGTCAGCCGCACACGTAAGCGACCGCGGCGGCGGCGAGTGTCGGCCATTTCTTCTGGTGAGCGCGGGGCACGACGACCCACTCTTTCATCGGGCGCCCAGCGCCTGACGGATCGAATAGAACCGCACCTGCAAGCTTCATCGCCGCCGCGTGGTCGTCGCCACCGAGCTTGAAAACGAGGTCATCGCCGAAGATGCCCGCGAAGGCCTTTCCGTTCGCCTTCAAGCATTGCATGCCGAACATCTTGCCCGCCTCCGCGCCCTTCTTTGCCAGGGCCTTCGCAATGCTCTCGAACGCTCGTTCGGTCGCCGTGCTCGTGGGTCCCGCGTCTCTCATCGGGGAAGCATTACCCGCACCCGGCGCCGGCGACTATCGCTCGCTACAGGTCTTCTCCAGCGGCTCGACGACATTCCGACGATGGTGCCGACAACGATAGCGCCAAACCCGCCACTGATTGCCGCAGTCAACAACGAATCGCGCTTCTGCAGCCGGCGAATGTCGTTGGCGACGCTTGGCGATCCGCTTGGTGGAGATCTGAAATCGAGCGATAGTGCTCGTGCGCGGCTGGCCGCTTAGCTTACGAGGTTAAAGTTGAATCCAAGCACGACCGTGATGCTTTTGATTGCCGTGTGTTCTCTCGCGGCTTGTGGTGCTCCGGAGCGCTCACAAGTGATGCAGGCAGCTGCACCGCAAGCGTCTGCACCGGTGTCTCAGCATCTCGACGCCGGCGCGCTGCGCCTCTCTCAAGATTCGATCGCGCAACTTGAGGCGTTTGTCGAAGCAGGGAAGACCTCGGACGACGATCCTGATCTTTTCCCCACGGCGATGTTTCGCTTGGCGGCGTTCTATGAACACAAAGTGAGGCGCTCTGACGAGCCCGAACAACTGGCGTCGTCGATCGCGCTCTACAAACGAGTCGTGCGCGAATTTCCGAACTACAAGTTCCGCGCAAACATTCTCTATCACCTCGGGCACGCGCTCAATGATGCCTATCGCGTGGCCGAAGCGCAGCAAGTGTGGCGTTCGCTCGCTTGTCCCAACCACTATGCGTATCCAGTGCCCGCGTCGACATCCGATCCAAAAGTTGACCAAGTGTTGCCGCTGCCGGGTGATGCTTCCGCCGAACACTGGATCGCGTGGCGCAAGAAATTTCCGACGCATGCTTCATTGAAAGCGGGTGGCGTCGAGACGAAGTTCATCAATCCTTATCCCGACGACTGCAAGCCGGCGCCGGGAGCCGAGCGATATGTGTCAGAAATTTGGTGGCGCATCGGCGAATGGGAGTGGAATCAAGATGACGTTGGTGCGGGTGTTCTCCCGAACGAGCCCTACGGCGTGTGGAACTTCAATCGCGCTCAGACGGCATACCAACTCGCCATGACGAACAAGACTCCCCCCATCTTTTCGAGCGCGCTCTACAAATCGGCGTGGGTCTTGTTTCGTCAGGAGAGATACGAAGCCGCGGTTGGGCAGGTTGTCAATTTGTTGAACTATATAGATGACGAGGAAGCCAAAACCGGTGACCGCGCTGCGGACTTCAGGAAGGAGGCCACTCGGCTTGTCGCCGCTGCACTCGTGACTGATCGTTTTGCGGGGCCAGCAGGCGATGCCCCGTTCATCGAGGGCGACGATATCGTTGGGCGCGGTCTCACGGCTCCTGCACTCGCAAAAGCGCTGCGCGTTGCCGTGTCACGGGTTGTCGACCCAAAGATCATTCCGCAAGACAAGCCTTGGACTATTCAGATCTACGCGGCGCTTTTAGACGAGTTCGTCGAACTTGGACTCGTCGACAACGCAGAGCGCGTGCACGAGAAGATGCGAGCGCGTTGGCCAAGCGACGCATTGCTTGAGACGACGAACGTCGCGATAAGCGCAGCGCGCAAGCAACGGTCGCAAGCCACTGGAATTCAGCGCATCGAGCGGCGCAAGAAAGAACCCGGCCCCATCGATGTGTCACCTCTTAGGCCGTGACGCAGGGAAACAAGCCTTCGACCGTCAACAGTTGGCTTTCGCGTTCTTCGGGTCATCACGAAAGCTCCGCGCCGCGAGTATGAGCTATCTCGCGACGCCATGGAGGGCATCGACAACCTCGATACCTCCGAGCACGCGACGTACACCGAAGAAGAACCGAATGCGCTCGAACGTCACGAGGTCGGTCCATTCTTGGCTCGGTTTCGCGAGTGGCATCCTCGACTCTACGCGATGGTGTACTTGATGCTGGTCACCGGCCTGAGGCCTTCTTCGATTCGTCCACTCAGACGAAGAGGAGGGAACCCGACGTGCAATGGGAAACGGGTCGTCTCTATGTTCGCCGCTCCCATTCTGTGGGAACTGAGATCATGAAGACGACAAAGCAGAAGCGCCGCTACGCGATCGATTTGCCGCGCGAGGTCATCGATGTCTTGCGTTGGCACGTCGACGCCGACGTCGAAAACGACAACGCATCGCCGCCAGATTCAGGCGGTGGGAGCATCGGTGGGAGCACGCCGTGATCGGTGGGTGCAATGAGAAAAGGGCTGAGAGCGGCAACTCCCAACCATTTGATATTCTTGAACTTTTCAGGGCGGGAGCAGGCCCGTCGGTTGCCTGCAACCGACCACAATCAAAGTAAATCCCTGACTAAGCAAGAAAAGCGACCCCGAAGGGATCGCCTTTGCTTGAATAGAGCGGGAGAAGGGATTTGAACCCTCGACGTCCACCTTGGCAATAGTACAATGACGGTTACGAATAGAGCCCGCTCGTTACGAAACGTTGTGATTTAATGGCTTTCGCGTTCCTGGGCGTTTCACTCGGTGCGCGACTGTGAGCGGTTTGGTGGTGAGGGAAGTGGTGAGGATCGGTCGCAAGTGGTGAGGGTTAAGTAAGTTTACTTGTTACATTTGGACCAAGCTTAACAAGCTTCGTCGTCATGAGATGTCGTCGCGTCCATTTCAGTCGGGGGATCTATGAAGCGCTTTTTGTATTCGCTGAGACTCATGGCCACGCGTTTCTCGAAATCGTCGAGCTGAGTGATGTCATTGTCAATTAAGAGTGCTCTCGCGTGGTCCCAAGCGCGCTTCTCTTCGTTCCAGATAATCTCGCACGTACTTTCGGAAAGTGGACGAGCAGCTCCTTCGAGGGCTGTCAGTGCTTTGCTGTATTCGGAGTTGTGATGCCCTTCGGTGTAGGAGCGAAAGTGCCCGTATTCGTGAGCAAGTGTAAAAAGTTCTTCCCTAAGATCGACGGTAGGTACGTCTTTCGGAGTTCCAGGGTTGCGATCGCGGGTAGGGACGTCGGCAGGCTCGCGGTAGTAGTTGCGTACTATTACGATGAGCCCTTTCTCGGCTAGTCCGTCCAACGGCGCAAACCAGCCCACGCGACCATGCGCGTTTATGTCGGATTGATAATGTACGTACGCTTTCTCCGCTTTAGCAGCGTCCCAAATCGCCTGCTATGCCGCCCAAGTTTTGTCCTCTTGATCCATCAGGTTGCGACAATACTTCAGGTGTTGGCGTGATGGGTGGCCGGTACGTCAACCGTGTCACGCTTGATACCAATCTATTTTGGGGAGCCCGTCGTGGACTTTTGTCCGAAATTCGTGGACGAGGATTTCGCCTCTCACTTTCCGAAACTGCACTTTACGAAGCACTCGCGAAAGCCCAACGAGATAAAGTTGCGGGCCAATTTGGAGCGAGAGCTGAGTTGTTCAGAAACCTCCTCGACGCTGAACGCCCGTTGGTCGGGACGAGGGGGAATTTCCGCGAGCGTTTGAACTCGCCCGTACAAATTGCCGAGTCACTCCGAGCGCTTTGGGAGCACGTATGTAACTGCGCGAAGCCATCGGCGGAGTTCGAAGGACTTGGCGCTGCAGCCAACCAATTCATGGACTCGATATCGCTACGAACTTTGGCGCGCCGCCTCACTCCGGATGAACTGGCTGAGCTAGCAGTGAAGGATCGTTCGAAGCTCGAGTCGGCTTTACGAAAACACCTTCGAAACGCTCCCGAACACAACGTGAGGAAGGACAAGTCAACCGTTGCAAACTACTTGATTGAATGTGGGCTCGGTTCGCTCGATGCGGGCAAGAACGACCTTCAGGATCTCGAACAGTTGGTCTGCGTGGGGGAACCGAGTTTTCTTCTGACTTGTGATCGCCGATTGATTAAGAACGCTAAGAGGTCTGGTTCGCCCCAGGCGCGTTGGGTCGTGAGTCCAGATGCGTTTCTTGAGGGGCCGTTGCCCACTCGAAAACCTTGGGAATAAGTGCACGGGGGCTCGTAGGGCAACATGGGGGCAGCTGAATCCTCACCCCTTGCTGCGCGTCGGACGCCCTTTGCCAGGAGACGGCGCTTTCACGGGTTCGTCCCAGAGTTCACGCGGCGCACATCCCAATTTTCTCGCGAGGCTCACCAACGTTCGCACCGTGAAGTTCTGACGGCCCTGCTCCATCCGTTGGACGTTCTGCAGCGCGATGTCGAGTACCTCGGCAAGGCGCGCTTGCGACCATCCCTTGGCGGAACGTATCTCCGCGATTCTGCGGCCGATGTCTCGAATGATCTGGTCGGCGCTCGACGTTGCCACGTGGATCGTGGTTCGCCGGTTTCGCGTACATTGAAAAACATCCTATATGATGTACATCTCGACAAAAGTGAGATTGCTCAATGGCTTTGAGGGGGTCGCTCGTGATCATGTTGTTTCTTTCGGCTTGCTCAAGCACGCCCTTCCCTACGGATGCGGGCTTCGCGCCGACGTGCGCGCTACGGACCGGCGTATTCAGGTACCAAGAGACGCTGGTGTCCGGTAATTGCGGCCCGGCTGATCGAGCAACATCCTTCAACCTCGCCGACCCAACGCAAAGCCCTCCGTCAATGCCGTTCTATATCGGCGAGAAGCTTGGGCCCGGCGGATCGGCTCAGGTGCAAGACTACTTTTCTTGCTGTTCGGGCGAAGTCCTCGTGTCTTCCGATCGGTGCACGATTGAGTACTCGCTACGCGCGCCGCTGAAAGATGGAGGAACGGCTCGGATGATCGGCAAGATCACGTGGGCTTCTGATGCGCAGTCTGGATCCTCAGCGATGAGCTTCACGGTCTTCGACGCGACTGCGGCCGCAACATGCAGCGGTGAGTACACCGCCTCGGTGAAGAAGTGAGCTGCGAGGCCGCTGTGGGTTCGGCACGAGCACTCCGAGTCTGCCTCGTATTCGTTGCGATCGGTTCCCTTGGTACGCTCATCGGTGGCTGCTCGTCGGCCCTCGGCATCGGTGCCGCCGGAAACGGCAAGTGCGCTCAGCGACAAGGCACCTACCGAGATACGTACAAGGAGCGGACGGGGAACTGCGGACCGATCACAGAGTCGATCTCGACGGTTGCCGCACAACCAACGACCGTAGCTCCTTCGTGCACCGGAAGCATCACCTACTCGAATGACAATTGTGAGGTGAGATTCAATTCCAGGTGTCCAATCAAGGGCGGTACTTCAACGGATGAGGGCCTGGCGAAATGGAGCGTAGACGCGTCCTATGGCGAGGCGGTGTTCGAGTTGACGGTTGAGGTGGGAAGTAGCACCTGCAGAAGCACCTATGATTTGGTGATGCAACGGATATGAGCGAGTCGGGCACTGGCGCTCCCAAAAAATCGAATCGAGGCCCGAGGGCAGATTCATACAGCGAGTTTGGTAGGACGGATTGGGACCTCCTCCCGAACTAACACATGTATATTGCATCTAACAAATTGAGTCCTATGTTTTATGCATGCCCAAGCCCGCATTCAACAATCACAATGGCTGGACTACTGAAAAACGGAATGCGCTTTGTGAGTTACTGCGTAAGGGTTGTTCAATCAGCGGAGCATGTGCCGAACTTGGTCTCAGTCGACGTCACTTTTACGAGCTCATGGATGCTGGTGAGCACGAGAGTGCGAAAAGTGAACATCGCGCGTTCTATTTCGCGGTGACGCGAGCGCTTGGTCAGCTCGAAAATTCGGTTGCTGCAACGTTCAAGGAGCACGCAGCCACCGACTGGCGAGCGTGCGAAGCGTTCCTCAAGCGTCGGTTTGCGAATGAGTGGGGTGGTACGAAAGATCAGACGCCCTCAAAGGATGAAGAAATAGAACTCACACCGGAACAGTGGGTTGCACTTCACGAGCTAATCGCGAGACGAATGCAGTGAGCCTTTCGCCTAGCTAGTTCACATCCAGGAACGGCCTTTCCAGGGTAAATTGCTGGGGATCGATGCGTATCGTGGTGGGCTTTTTGCCGCAGCGGGCTCAATGAAGGCGGCGCGACAGATCACAGGCACGCGATCTCGTGCACAAGACATGGCTCTGCCGACTGCTTGTGAAACACGAAGTTGCATGGGCGAGTTACGGCGTCGACTACTCGGGTTTGCGCCGCTTGAGTAGCGCGCGTGCGAGCACCAACAAGTTGTGTGCGAGGGTCGAGGACCACACGTAGGCGCGAAAGTGTGGAAGGCCGGACCACGTCACGCGCGTCCAGCCGAAGCAGCGCTTCAAGAATGAGATGCCTGCTTCAATCCCTGCGCGAAATCGTTTGAGTGTGCGGCGGATGCGCG
>JAHFDZ010000452.1 GCA_023248745.1 Myxococcales bacterium
AATTCGGGAAGCGAGGATCGGGTTGGAGGAATGACTCATCGCTCGGTAGAGGGCTCCGCGGGTTCGTGCGGTGGATGAATTTGGCGATTGTCCTTTTTCGAAAGACGAACACGTGCGTCACGCATGATTGCGTTTGTTCTTTCGATTTGTCGTCAAGGCGAAGTCCCACGCTTTGGCTCAGGGCGGGTCGTGTCCGCCAGGTATCGGATAGAGGTGTCCGCGTCGACACCGCGGACAAAGGACGGTCACGCCGTTTCGCAACAGAAAGAGAATGGTCTGGGTATCGTTCATCGGAGTCGAGTCGCCCATCTTCTCAGGTTCGACTCGATCTCGATCGGGATCGGGATCGAGATCGAGATCGAGATCGAGATCGGGAAGAGGTCCCAGGAGAGCTTGCGCTTCGCTGAGTTTCGTCTTGGCGTGCACGGACGCGTGCAATCCGTAGTGCCGGATCTTGACGAATCCCGGAGGCAACACGTGCTGAAGGAACCGGCCAACGAATTCAAACGGTGCGAGGCTGATCGTTTGACCCTCCTTCGTGTCGAAAGTGATCTGCTTGTCATCGACGGACCGCAGCCTCGAATTGGCGATGCCGACGCGGTGAGTGTACCGACCCAAGTACGAAAAGACTTGGCTCGGTCCGCCGAACGGCCGCTTCGCATAGACAACCCAGGATGCCTTGTACAGCGAGTCGATCAGGGCACCGAACGACGTGTCGTCGTCTTCGACCTGATTCTTCGCGTCGTGCATCTTCTTCAAACCGTGAGGAATTTTCCGCGAAATAGGGCACCCATCACTTTCACTGGGAAGAGAAAGTCTCGGTTGATCGAGATCCAGCGGCCTCCGTTTTGAGCAAGACCTCCTGCTGTCACGATGCAATGGGCGTGCGGATGGTAGGCCAGCGTTCGGGTCCACGTGTGCAGGATTGCGGTCACGCCGATCAGAGCACCGAGCCGATCTTCATCGCGGCCCAGATCGATTAGCGTGCCCGCTGCACTTGAAAGCAGCAGGCCATAGATCACCTCGGGATTCTTTTGGGCAACGGCGCGAAGCTCGGACGGGAGCGTGAAGACAACGTGGAAGTAGCTCGAATTGAGCAACCTCTGCTTGCGAGCCTCGATCCACTCGAACTGTTCCTTGCCTTGGCACTTCGGGCAGTGCCGATTGCGACACGAATTGTAAGCCGGGACAACGAAGTCGCAATCGTCGCGGGTGCAGCGGTACATGTGGCCACCGAGCGCCGCAGTGCGGCAGCGCTCGATGGCCCGCATGACGCGGATACGCGGTTGCGTCAGCGAGAATTGAGCACGGAACGCTTCGCCATGGGCGCGAAAGATGGCCCCTAAATCCAACTCCGTTCGGCCTCCCCCGAAAGGGCGAGCCTCTTTTGCGGTAGGCACGGTTATCCCAACAGCTCGGCTTCGGGAGTGCGGAGGATGTCGAGCGGGTTGGGCAATCGTCCGAGAATGCGCACGGAGACGGTGACGTAGTGCTCCGTCGATTTCGGATCCGCGTGACCGAGCAGCAACTGCAAAACGCGCATGTCGGTGCCCAGCTCGAGCATGTGATTGGCGTAGGCATGCCGCAGGTGATGCGGCGTGACCTTCGGCGTCACCCCGAGCTCGACGGAGACCTTGTCGAGGACACGATTGAAAGTTCGTGTTCGGATCGGCCGTTCCCCAAAACGTCCGGCGAAAAGGAACCGGCCTCGAGGTGAGTACTGCCGATAGTATTCGCGGAGCAGCTCGAGGAGCTTCGCGCTGAGCGGAACGTATCTGTCCTTTTGCCCTTTGGCTTGGCGGATGAGAATCCGACCACGTCGACCGTCGATGTCACGGATCTCAATGCCGCAGGTCTCCGAGATCCTGAGGCCGGCCGCATAGGTCATCGAGCAGATCGCCAGATGACGAAGCGACGGCATCGCATCGATGATGCGAGCAACCTCAGTGCCCGTCAGAATGCGCGCCTTTTTCCGCTGCTGCTTGGGGCGTGGAACCGCCGCCATCACCTCGGGACGCTGAAGCGTGACGGCGTACAAGAAGCTCAACGCGGCGTGGTACACGCCCAACGAGGTCCTTGCCATGCCGTCATTTCCGAGGTGCTGCAGGAACGCCTTGATCTCATCCGTGTTCAATTCAGCGGGTGACCGCATGAAGTGCGTTGCGAGTCGCTTCCCAACCCGCAGGTAGACCGTCTTGGTGTTTTCAGTGAAGCCCTTGAGCTCCAAGTCTCGCATCATCGCATCGCGCAATTTTCCCATTATGTGTGACCTCCAGTTGGGCTCGCCGCGGCGAGCACTGGAGCAAAGGCAATGCGCGGCGGTGATCCGCAACACGAACCTCTTCAAGAAAGTCGGGCTCGAAATGCACGGCCCACCGTCGGGCAAGGTGCCGCCTATCTATCTTGGTGGACCGGGCCACTCGCTCGCCGTCGCTCACCGGCGCGCCTGGCGACGTCGACGGAGCTGCGAGTTCCGATCCGAACTGCCGCGCAGCGGCTTCGTTCAACGGCGCCTTACGACAATTCGAGGTCTTCTCCTGGCGACGGCGATGGCAACGGAGACCCGTTTGTTCGTCTTATGATCTTTGACCTTCGCGTGCTGACACAGAGAGACGCGACGCGTGATGCAGGAGTCTGGATACCGTCCGCCCAAGGTGAAGCGGCAACCGCACAACACGCGCTT
>JAHFDZ010000258.1 GCA_023248745.1 Myxococcales bacterium
TCCCCTTTGCATGTGCCGTGTCGAGTGCTTGCGCCACGGGATCGAGAATCGCGATCAGCTCTGGGATTGAGACTGGATCCCGATTGTTCAGGAAGGTGTCGAGCGGCTGTCCCTCGAGTAGTTCCATGACGAAGTAGTGACGTTTGTCCGGCAGCTGACCGAAGCTAAAAATATCGACGATGTTCGGATGTTGAATTTCGTTTACGGCTCGCGCCTCTTGAATGAATCGCGCTACCGCGTTTTGGCTCGAGCCAACCTCGTCAGACAGGACCTTGATCGCAGCTCGCTTGCCGATGAGCGGGTGATGCACTCTGTAGACTCGTCCAAAGCCTCCACGACCGATCTCCGCTTCGACCACGAATTCGCCGACACTTGTGCCCGGTTCAAGTGGTGAATCAATTTCACTGTTGAGGTCGAGGTCAGCACGTCCGACGGTTCGGGCGGCGTTGACGATCGGCTCGCGCGTGCTCATTGGACAGCAAATCGTCGCAGGAGGTCATCTGTGACGCAAGTATGCTGGTCAAGCGTCAACAACTGCGGTTGGTGGAGGCATGGATGGAGTCCGCTTCAAAATGCCCGGAAATCTGCGCCGAACCCCATCACTGCGCCATTTATGGCCATGCGCTGCATCGATGTCACCGTGAGATTCATCGTTATCATCGTCGATAGTGCGTCAGGCGGCCGGCTCACTGTCTGAGTACGAGGAGAACAATTAACAGATTCGCGATGATGAAGGCCACAACAAGACCCCATAGCTTTGGGCTCGCGAATGAAAATTGACGACGTTGCGCGGCTTGATCAGGCCGTGGCTTTCGATCCGCTTCTCGTTTCGAGAGTGGCGAAAGCGGGATCGACTTGCGAGCGGAAGCGTTTCCCCAAAACCATTTTCCCTCTGACCGCGGCGAAGGCGAAGCGTTCGTGGCGTGGTCCGCTGCTTCTCGTCCACATGCCACGTCTAATAAGCAACGCTTGAACTCGTGTGCATTAATGCGCGCCTCTGGTTTTCTTGCCAACGCTCTCGCGAGGACCTGGTCCAAAAGTTCAAAAATCGGATTTTGTCCCAATCTCGCCACGAGCGATTCGGGCTCTTGATGCAGCACGCGCTGCATCTGCACAATCGGTGTCGCGCCGTGAAACATATTTTGACCGACGAGCGCAAAGCGAAGCGAAGCCGCAAGCGAAAAGACATCGGTGACGGGAGTGAGAACTTCTCCGAGTACTTGCTCAGGACTCATAAACCCGATGCTGCCGAAAACAGAACCCGGCTCTGTGAGTTTGCGCAAAGAGCCTTCGCTCACCACGATGCCCATTCCGTTGGCGAGTCCGAAGTCGACGAGCTTAGGAATCACGACGCCGTGCGCACTCTCGAGCAACAGAATATTTTCGGGTTTGATGTCGCGATGGAGGATCCCTCGCGCGTGGATGTATTCGAGTGCTTCGGCGAGTTTGACAAACAAGGGAATGATCTCTGTCGCAGCGAGGCCGCCCACTCGCGCAACGCGATCGCCCAGTGTTTCCCCTTGCAGGTATTCCATGACGACGAAGGGATAGGTGTTGTCGTGAACTCCAGAAAATTTGAACTCGACGACGTTCGGATGGCTCATCGATTTGAGCAATTTCGCTTCTCTTCGTAGGCGTTTTTGCGTTGAGGGACCGACGCGCCCATAGGCGACCTTCACGGCTACAATAGATGCCTCTTGCTCGTCGCGAGCACGATAGACAACGCCCATTCCGCCAACCCCCACCACTTCTTCGATTGTGAAGCGGCCATCGCCAATTTGCGCACCGATCTCAAGGGGCAACGAGCTCATCATTCCAAGATCAGGTTTGCCCATGTCTACCTTCGTCGCCACGCGAGCGTCGTGGAGCCAAGCACCCCGACTTTGACAACAATGTATAGGCCAATTTTGGCTCGGAAGGTGTCGGCGAAGATGCCCGATCGCCTTCCGAGAGCAAGTGCTTCGCGTGTTTCTTTTCGAGGGTGGCCAATCGTGTCGCGTCGAGGACGCTCATGACACGGCAGATCAAGTGTGCGGAAGCGAAAAAAAAGAAAGACAACTCACGCTTGCGCTAGTTGCCTTTCCAATTTTCGATTCCAACGAAGAGTGGTTACTTGGCGTTGCAGTCGAAGCCGGTTTCAGTTCCTTGGCAAGGGCCGCACTTTGTGTTCTTCCCGGTCGAGTCAAAGTTGCAACCGAGGATGTCGGGCTCGCCTGCACAAGTCGCAGCAGCGAGAGCCCACGTTCCACTTCCGTCACCTTTGGTGACCATGACGAACCCGACTTCCTCTGAGCTTTCGGTTCCGTTCGCGCATCGTGCTTGCGCGGTCACCCAAACGAAGACGAGTTTCTTCGACGCGTCGTATGCCCACGACACGATGTCTTCATTACCGTCGTCATCGATGTCAGTGTTGACTTCGTAAATCTCGCTTTCCTCAATCGGAACCGAAAGCGCACCTGCGATTTGCTTTCCGCGCATGCCGACTGACGTTCCGCTCTTTGGCGGAGTCACCGTTGCAAGTGCCATGACTTTCGTCAGGTTCACTTTGCTCGTGGTCATTTTCGGCGTGGTTGACGCATCTGCGAGAGTGGATGCATCTGCGAGCGTGCCGGTTTCGGTCTTGCCGGCATCAACTGCTTCGCCTGGACTTTGAGTGACTGTGATGGCGCACGCAGCAAGACTGACAGCCGATACGAGAGGGATGAGTCGAAATAACTTTTGCATGGTTCTCCGTGTGGGAGTCGGTGCAAGGTTCAGTCCAAGGTGGTGAGGCAGCCGCGTTGCTCACGACTTCGTGGGGTTTGTGTGCGTGTTGTGGAATCGACGTTTTCACGTTCGTCGTAAACGATATCCATTCAGTTTCACGTCGCGAGCGCGCAATGTGCTGATGAAACGACCCAAATCGCGCTGATGCTTGCTACGTGCACCGGACGGTCGAGCGTTCACGGCGACAGAAAATCGCGCTCCCGCGAGGCCGTGCGATGTCTTTTGCGAGAAGGGTAGCGGATCGTCTTGCGAGCCGAGATTCGATTGGCTTTTCGATATGGTCAATAAAGTTGACTGATAAGCCAGCGCTTGAAGTGGCCTCTTCATCCGTGTCCGGTTAAGTCAAATCCCGCTGTCAACGGAATGGTCTTGGTCAAACGTGCGTCCACGCCAAATGTGAAAATCGGTGGCTTTCGCTGCGTTCGGCGTCGCGTTCGAGCGGCATATGGCTTGCTTTGAGGTCCGAGCAATCCGCGCACCTCCGCTGATGTCGCACCCGCAAAAACCACATGAAAAAATCGACCGTTCTAGACCACCTGCTCGTTCAATCCATGCGTGCCGCTCTCATGGCACTTTCAGTCTCAGCTTGCGTATCACCTCAGTTTGGCCTTCTCGCCACGGATGATGGCGGAACGGATGTCGACGCTGAATCACCCATCTCAGATACGGGAACTCCCCAAACGGACGCACGCACGCCGGACACTGGTGTTGCTGATGCGAACGTGCCCGATGCGAACGCGCCCGAAGCGAACGTGCCTGACGCAAACGTCCCCGACACGAGCCCCGATGTTGCTTCGCCACTGTCTGATCTCACGGTCTCGGTCTCAGGGACCGGTAACGTCACCTCAGACGACGGAAACATCAGCTGCGGCACCAGTTCGGCTTGTTCGAAATCGTACAGCGGTTCTCCGGTTGTCACCTTAGCCGCAGCCGCAGGAGTTGGCTCCCTCTTCACCGGATGGGGCGGTGCGTGCTCGGGGACTGCCACAACATGCACGATTACGATGTCGTCGAGCCAGTTGGTTTATGCGACTTTTAATTTGCCGCAGACGAGAACGTTGAACGTCAGTGTCGATGGTACTGGTGGCGGTAGCGTTTCATCGGCTCCCGCTGGCGTTAATTGTTCACGTTCATTGAACGTTACAACCGGCGACTGCACAGAAAGTTACGTCGCTGGAACGCAGGTAACGCTCACGGCCTCGCCGAATTCATCCTCGACATTTCAAGGATGGTCGGGCGGCGGATGCAGTGGCACCGGAGCTTGTTCGGTGAGCCTTGCGTCAAGTCAAACCGTGACTGCGACGTTTGCGCAAAACCAGCACACGCTGAGCGTGACGGCTGCGGGGACGGGCAACGGTTCGATTGCCTCAACGCCTGGCGGTATCTCGTGCGCACTGACGGGGAGCGTTGCCGGTGGTGATTGCAGCGAGGCATACGACGAAGGAACGGCGGTGACGCTCACCGCGACGGCCGGAAGCAACACGACGTTCGTTGGTTGGTCTGGTGGTGGCTGCACGGGTACGGGCACATGCTCGGTGACGTTGTCTTCAGCGACCTCAGTCAATGCAACCTTCAAGGTGGTCGATCGCGGTGTACTTGCGTACGCGACCATCATGAACACTGGAAGCGTCGATGGGTCCATGTCGTACAACTCGGCGGGATCAGTCACAGCTTCCAAGACGGCGACCGGCACCTACAGCGTGACGTTCAGCGGGTTGTCCATTTCGGCTGCAAACGTGATGGTGACACCGCGCTCAGCCGCAAACTGTGTGCTCACTGCAGCGTCTGGGTCAACGGCCACAATCAAGTGTTACAGCGCAAGCACGACCCCAACACTGACAGACAATTGGTTCCATGTTGGCGTGTTCGGAGCCGTCACGACAGCCACGGCAGGGAGGATCGTGGGCGCCACCTACGTCAAGGCTGGGGGCGGTACGCAAAACTCGTACAACTTCGGCGCAGGCGCGGTTACCGCAACCGTTGATTCGAGTAAGTACTTTACGATCAACTTTGAAGGCTTGAGTCTCGGTTGGAACGTGGTGCCGCATGTTCAATCAATGAGCGCGGGCGTATACTGTTGGGCTTCGCTGACGGATGCCTCTACAAAATCGACCGTGTGGGGGGCTTGCTACTCCGGCGCAGGAACGCGAGTGGATGCTGCCCTCTCCGTAACGCTCACGGCTTCCGCAAGCTCGGCCGCTTCATCAACGTTTACGATTGGCGGTTACGTGTGGGCCGATCAATCAACTTCGACGTCGAAGTATGCGCCGACGTACGGTCTCTCGCTGACCGGGCAACCCATTACTGTCGAGCGCGTGAGTGCGGGTTCGTACAAGGTGGCCCTTACCGGAGTCCTCCTTACGGCGAGCAGTGGCATCACAAAAGTGACCGCTAGCGCAAGTGATCGCGGGTGTGTTCCGTCGTGGAGCTCTGGTTCGGATTACATCATGGTCAATTGCACGAACCCATTTGGATCGAGCCCAACTACGCCAGCGGATGCGACCTTCTCGTTGCAATACTATGTTCGTTGATTGAGTTCTCAATCGTTAGCACTACGCGCGCGCGACTCTCGCGCGCGTAGTCATTTTGTAGCGCCGAATCAGAAAGGGTGCCGTGACGCCGCGCACCTCGTGTCGGCGACGATTGCGCGCAGAGTGGAGGCGCGTAAGCGCGATCGAAGTGCGTGCACCGGTCGCTCATATTTTTGCACGCGACAAGAAGGTTGACGAAATCGTCTTACGCCTAAGAAGCGTGCGCGAGCACTCAATCAGTCGCGATCATTCCATCGCAAGTTCCGATGTCACTCGGCGGCGGAGTGACGGACGGCTCTAAGAGAGGTCGCTGTTCGATTTGTTTCGATCCTAGGTGCAAGCACTGCGCGCCATGCTTCTCGCAACCTCGCGATAGGACCGACCGAGGTTCAAACTTCTGGCCCGCGCACTTCTTTCGCGTGCGTACGCGGGCTTTTGGCCATCGCGCCTCTATCGCCAGAGGAGACCCACATTGGCGAACCATTGCGTTCGCTCCCATGCGCAACGCGCCCATGCGGCAAACGGATCAGATGCAGCGTTTTGCATGATCAGTTTGTCGCGAGTTCGCACCGCTACACTCGACGCGTGTCGGCTGGCTCTTTCAAAGTAACGATCAACCTCCCCGTACCGCAAAGCGACACCATTCTTGGGAACAGTCTGTCGCCCTACGCGGCGGACACATTGCGCGCCGCGCTCGCCTCCGGTGCATTACTTCGGGAGCACCTTGTCGCAGTACCGAATGCGCGCCTTGAGCGCTTCGCCTTGAGGATTGCCCGCACTCAAGCACGATTGATGCGCTGCACTATTGTTCGAAGGTGAACCGACGTTGGTCGCGTTTCCCGAACTGGAAGCATGAGCCGCGGTGCTGTTCGACGAGCTAGCCGAAGCACTCGCATTCGAAGAGCGGTAGCATTGCGTCATCAATTCTCCACGACGCTTGATTCCCTCTTTGCTCGTGTTGGTGCGTGCGGTTGCGTCAGCCAAGCATTGCTCGAGCACTGGCTTCTTCTGTCGACCCCAGTAGTTCGCAGACTCTTGATCACCGCTCTTGCTCCAATCGTTTGAGCCGCCCTGCTCTGCACCGGCCCTGCTCCGTCCGTAGTCAACGTAACAACGATTGAGGCACTGTTGCCTCTTCGCACCGTTGATGCGTGTTCCGCCTTGCTCGGTTCTCTCAAGGGACAAATCCACGCAGCGCTTGTGGCAACTCTCGTAGGCGTCGGCATGCGCGAGGGCGGGGGTGGTCAATGAGATCAGGGAGATGAGCGTGGCGAAAACAGTTCGGTTCATGTGTGCTCTCTGAAGCAAGCGCCATACCGCAGTTGTCTGGATATACCCGTTCGCGTCCTCGCATTTTTTGAGCGGTTAATTCCATCTGCCGTGAACAGCGATACGACCATCGTGGACATCATGTGCAAGCAGGCCACTCGGTCATTTAAGATCAGTATCTTAATTGTCAACTAAATGAATCAATGCCTCTGAATCCCGTTTTCAAAAAAAATTCAAACCGAAGCGTGCGCGCCACCTTTCGGAGAATTGATGAGCGGGAGACTCAATGCGATGTCGCGGACAAGTTCGATCGGCGAGTCGCTAGGTCTGCGGCTGACGATGGGGACGCGAACGACATCGTGAATTTGACGATCGAATTTGAGTAAGACGCCGCGGCAGACGGCTTACTTTTTCCCAATCAGTTGTCTGCGAAAGCGCGTCATTTGGCTTTCGATCCATTCATAGTCGATTGGACCGCCCGCGTATTTTGCCTGAGTGAACGCGAAGCGTACGTAGTAGCTGCGCTCCATTGCACTCCATCGCTGGATATTTGAGCTCGGCTCGACACCGCCAAGCTTGCGACTCTTTCGTTTTGATTGAATGCGGAAGCGATCGATTTCAAATCGTATGGGCAACGCCTCTTCTGCGGCAAAAGCCTGTGGACCACCCGATTTGAATAGAATCGCCGCGAAGTCACCAGCGATTTCATTCGGAGTTTGGCATTGCGCGCACTTCAACGACACCGTTGTGGCTCGGTCGCCAATGGGGAGTTGCGTATTGCAGTTTTTGCACGCTACGGGGGTGCGCGCGGCCAGAGCGGCCGCCGCATACACGTTGCGATAGAACTTGCTCGTCGCACTCACCTTAAAGCGCGCCCACTCGTGATCGAGGACTTGCTCAACGTCCTCTTTCTTGTTGAATCCTTGACTGAAGAAGGCGCCGTCGTCGTCGAGGGACTCAAACAAAGACCCAATGCCTCCGTTCCATTCTTCATCGATTTTTGCGCGCAGCGCGTGCACACGATCGTCAAACTTGCTGAGCACGATCGTAAAGGACGCCAAGTCCGTTGGGTTTTTCCCCGTGATCGGCGACAGGTGGCGTGAAGCTTCGCTCATGAGTTCATGGAGGCGAATTTCGATTTTGAGCAGCATGTCATCGAAGCGCGCAGCATGCGCTTGTTGTTCTGCGTTCATCTGATGCGCCAGCCCCTGCGCACAAGAAGAACTGCCTCTCTCAGATTGCAGACGCGCGAATCCCGACATGCCCCAAGCAATGTTTGTGCTTTCATGGCAGGCCTTAGAGGGAAACGTTCTCGGTGCGTTTCACAACCTCGTTGAGGTATCTAGCCTCGTACTTTGGCGCGAGATTCTGTCTCGTGTCCGTGTCGTCACGAACGGTGACGCCGGGAACTCTCGCGAGAGTGTTTCGCTTGTGGATCGAGCAAGCGCTATGAGCTGCTTGTGCGGTCGTTGTTGTTGATGTCCTGGTGAAATTTGAAATCGATCCGAAAAAATGCAGTCGTTGATTCATACTTTGTCGAGGTTGATGTGTGAGTCGAATTGGCGAGGGTTTTGGAATGTCACGTCCCAGTTGCACCACAAGAGCAAGTCACGTGCCTTCGGTTGAGGCGCGGGTGATCCACCTAAATGCAATTTTTCACGCTGAAAATCGGTGGACGATCGGCGCACCATGGAGCTCGATGGGTGCACGCTTTTGTCAATTCTTAGTCTCGAAACCGCAAGGCTCGCGCCGCGTCTCGTCCGTGCGCTCGAGCTACGCCAAGGCCCCAATCGCTATTGGCTGATCCCTCAATGAAGCACGCGCGCCTGTACGTCGACTTCAACGAAATGCTCGAAGAGGATCTCGTCCTTCTGTCGAAAGACGACCGGAAGATCGATTCTTCGGGGGTCATCCATCGACTGTGCGAAGGGATCACCGTGGAAATTTACATGGATGA